>QHYJ01000299.1:0-7186 GCA_003223255.1 Acidobacteriota bacterium
TCCTCTCGAACGCAAGTGGAGTACAGGGAAACGAACAATGCGTGCACTTTACTAACTACGACGGAGCTACAATCTTGGAGGCGAGTCGGAATATTCAAGCCGATGGAAGACGCGTAAGTTTCTGAAGGCCCAGCACACAAAACCGCCAAAAAAACGAAGAAAGTCAGATGGCCCTAATCATGGAGGATGGCGATGTCGACTTTTACTCGGCGTCAATTCAATCGCACGTTGACGGCAGCAGCTATTGCCTCGGGTTGGCCTCGCGACATTGTGGCGGCTAGGTCATCACCAGGGACCCAACAGACGACTTCTCTTGGGTCTATTACTGACGTTCCGGGCATCAAAGCGGGCCACTACACCGACTCACGCCGGCCGACGGGTTGCACCGCGTTGCTTTTCGAGGGCAAGGCTACCGCAGGCGTCGATTATGACGGATCCGCGCCTGGCTCGCATTTAGGTGTCCTCCTTCAACCCGTCAGTCCAATTGACACGATCCACGGAATTCTGTTGACCGGGGGCGGACCCATGGGCCTGTCGGCGGTCTCAGGCGCGGTTCGCTACCTCGAAGAGCACAAGACCGGATTCGATTGGGGAATTCCCAATGTGCGTGTTCCGATCGTTGTGGGCGCCGTGATCGACGACTTGGCCTTGGGAGACGCGAGAATTCGCCCGGACGCCGATGCCGCTTACAAAGTCTGCCAGGCGGCCTCCTCAGCGCAACTTGACGAAGGCAATGTTGGTGTCGGCGCGGGAGCGACCGTCGGGAAAATGCTTCGAAGTAAGGGTTACAACGGAATGAAGTCCGGTGTCGCCACTTCCAGCCTTCGGCTTGGTGACGTCATTATCGGCGCGCTGGTTGTGGCAAATTCCGTCGGTGATATCTTGGACCGGCACACCGGAAAAATCGTTGCCGGAGCGCTCCGCCCTGATGGCAAGGGATTTGCCGATATTAGCAATACGCTAAGGAAGCTCGCCAGTGACGCGCGTTCCTCCTCCTTAAGCATCAGCGATTTACCTCTGCGGAGTACAACGCTCGTTGTGGTTGCAACCAACGTGTTTTTCACAAAGACCGAGCTGACCAAGATTGCCATGATCGCTTCGACCGGAGCGGCGCGAGCCATCAATCCTTACCACACGAACGGCGACGGCGACTCCACTTTCGCAGTCTCCACCAACAAGATAAGTTCCGACCTCGGAATTTCCATAATCGGCGCGTTGGCGGCAGACCTCGTTTCGGAAAGTGTGGTTCGTGCTGTCACGCACAGCAAGTCTGTCGAGGGTTGGTTAGCTGTCCGCGATTTGCAGTTCTAGCTTTACTGTGCTGAGAAATATGAGCCGGTCTGTCAGGACACATTCGGAAAATTCGCAAAGGCCTCTGCGGATATTTTGAAATAAAGCCACAGTGCCACGCGGCAGCGATAAGCATTTGTAGACTGTCAAGGTAAACCGAAGCACAGGATATTGGGGCCGACCGCGAGCGCCACAAATTGCTTGCCTCTGACCATGTAGGTCATCGGCGAGGCTTTGTTTATTCCGCTCGTCGGAAAATGCCACAACGCCTTCCCGTCCCGCTCGTCGAGAGCGACTACATCTCCGCTTGGGTCTCCGTAGAATAGGATGCCTCCGGCCGTCGCCAACACTCCTGCGTTTCTCTTACCATCGACAGGGCCGATTTGCGGGGCTTCCCAAACAATCTTTCCAGTCTCGATATCGAGGGCACGGAGGTATTTCTTTCCCGGTTCCTGGTCGGTCTTGCGTTTTTTTGCTCCGCTGGAGGTCAGTTTTACGTCGCACTTCTCCAGGGCGACGACGTAATAGAGACGCGTAACAGGGCTGAACGCAGTGGCATTCCAGTTCGTGCCGACTTCCGGACAGACTGCTTCGTCCTCTTCGAGCCGCTGTGGACGGCTGTCAGGACCAATACGGCCGGCCCAAGTTGCACCAACGAATTTCGTGGCCACCAGAACGTGGCCGTCGGTTCGGTCAAGCACGTAGAAAAAACCGTTCTTGTCCGCATGCAGCAAGAGTTTTCGATCGCTGCCCTGATAGTTCGTGTCAACCAGCACCAGCGGCGCATTTGCGTCCCAGTCATGAACGTCGTGCGGGGTGACTTGGTAAAACCATTTTAACTTCCCGGTATCGGGGTTCAACGCCAGGATGCAATTCGTATAGAGGTTATCGCCGGGTCGGTCGCGATCGTCGGAATCTGGGAAAGGGTTGCCGGTGGACCAGTAGAGCGTGTCGGTCTGAGCGTCGTAGGAGCCAGTCAGCCACGTTGCGCCACCGCCGAATGTGGGTTCTTTGCTCCCCCAGGTCTCATGCCCTGATTCTCCTTTACCTGGAATTGTCCAGAACCGCCACGCACGTTCGCCGGTCGAAGCCTTATAAGCATCGACAAATCCACGAATGCCCCAATCACCTCCGGAAACCCCCGCGGTGACGAAGTCCTTGACGACGAGAGGGGCGACAGTCGAACCATAATGCTGAGGTTCATCCGGCATTACGACTTCCCACATCACTTGGCCTGTGCTCCGGTTCAAGGCAATCAGATGCGCATTATCGGTCACCATGAATACTTTGTCGGCGAGGACAGCGACGCCACGGTTCGTGCCCAAAGCCGCGTCTCCAACCAGGTCGCGAGTCCGCGGGCGCGAATATTCCCAGATCTCGCGCCCCGTGAGCGGATCCAGCGCAAAGGCGGCATTTGGCCCGGTCACGTACATGATGCCGTCCGCAACGACAGGCGTCGTTTCGAGGCCAAAGTAGCGCATGTTCTCCACAAAATAGTTGGTATGAGGCGGCAAGTTCTTCCACAAAGGAACTGAGAAGATCCACTTCAGCGTCAGTTGGTGCACGTTTGTGTTGTTGATTTGAGTAAGTTCGCTATATCGGTTTCCGCTCAGCTTGCCGTTGTAGGTCAGCCACTCGCCCGGCTTCGGATTTGAGATTCTCGCGAAGTCGATTCCCGGTGCCTTGGACGGCTGAGACTCAGTGGCTCGAACGCCGACGCCAGTCCGCCTGCCCAAATAAGCTATTAGATGCCGTAGCTCTTCGGGGCTGGCTTTAACAGGCGGCATTATCGACTGCTTTTCTTCCGTGATTGCTGAGACCTCTCCCTCTTGAATCAGGTGGAACTGTCCCGTTAGATCCTGCAACCGGATATCAAAATTACTGCGATTCCTTACAAATCCGCGGATGGTGTTCCCATTCCGCAGTTGAACGGTAGCCATTTCGTAGCCGGGCGTGATTCGCGAGCTTGGATTCACCAGCTTCGCTTGAATTTCGTCGACGGTCATTTTCCGGCCAACGTTTGTTAAGTCAGGACCCATCGCCGCTCCGGTGCCGGAAACCATGTGACAGGAGACGCACTGTCCCTTACCGAAGAAAAATGACTCTCCTACTGTTGGGTCGCCGCCGGCGGTGCTTTCCCCGGACGGAGCATTCAGGGAGCGTACCAACGCTACAAGGGCGTCGAGTTCCTGGGGCGGCAGGTCGAAGGCAGGCATGCCTGAGGCGGGAACGCCATTGCGGATCAGGTCCCGCAAGCCCTGAACAGAACCGTCACGTGACTCTTGGTTTCCAGCAAGCCCGGGGGCATTGTCTGTTCCATTGCCATCAGCACCATGGCAACCGGCGCACCGCCGTGCATATATTTTTGTGCCTTCCGTCAGATTTGACGGCGTGGTCGGAGCATCCTGCCCGACTACCGACGCCGCGCTCAAAAACACCGAGACGATCAGAGATGTTGCGATCCGACATGCGGACGAGTGCCGGCAAAAGCATGCTGGGTTTGGTTTAATCTGGGCCTTCATTCGCCTTCGATATCCTCCCTATTGCGCTGATGACGAAAAGCGATCGCAAGGGAATCGTTGCGAACGCCTATGTCACTGCTCCCAGACCGGGTCCATTCAGGTTCGCGGTGCGCATCATTCCATCCTTGACAAGGAAGATTCCCGGGAACTTTCCCTCCCAAGCCTTGTTCGCTATCGGCACGTACTGGCGGGCATTCGCCTCGACTGCAGTCACGCCAGGCACGCGCGCCGCCAGTCCGACTGAATGTATAAGGGATGCGCCGGGACAGGTCAGATCTTGAACGCAGCGAAACATCTTGTATTTCTGCGCAGCAGCAGCCATGAGTAGCGCTTGGCTGTGTCCCTTGCAAGCTTTGAGCGCCACTCCCGTATAGCCCAGCTCCCGTGCCAGGATCAGCCTGTCGAGCCCTGTCAGCGATTCGTCAATCACGACCGGTCTCAACTTAGCCGCTTCGTGCATGGTATTCTCTCGGTGTTTCTCCAAATCTCGCGCAGTTGGTTGTTCGATGTATCGAATCCTTTCAAAGCCTAGCGGCGTCTGCTCCTTCAGACGACGGAGAAATTCCAGCAAGTAGCCTACGTTGGGGCATCGCTCGTTAAAGTCGAGAGAGTAGGCCCAAGTTTTTACCCTGCGCTCCGTTTGGACTTCACTCGTTGTGCGGTCGATCCGTACGACGCGGTCGAGATCCCAAGCCAAATCGTCGCCGGCCAATTTGATCTTAATGTGGGTCAGACCATTGTAACGAATCCAACCAGACAAAGTCTGGGGCAGGCCGTCGTCCATCCGCTTTCTGACATCCGAATCTTCGATAGCATCCGAGGCTCCAACGGAATGGTAGAGGGCCAGCCGTGCGCTCGGCTCCGTCAACAGATATTGGTCCAGGTAGTCGCCTTTGAATTCCGGCCCCAAGTAATGCGACACATCGTGCACCATGAAATCACGCCCATAGGTACGGTAAGAGCTGAGGGCATGAAGTTTTCCGAACACGTCGTGAAGCGCCGCATCAAAGGCGCTCGCTGTGACCAGCGTGCACAGTTTCGGAATACGCTCTGCGAGTTGCAAGCGATGCGAAACTTCATCGGCTGCTTTCAAGTACTCCGGTTCCAGGGCCACGTTGATGTCGATCGGGTGGCCAGTCTCCTTGAAGTCAGCTGTGATATTTCGAACGTGTTCGGCCAAGGCTTTCATTGCTCCAAGCGTCTTGTCGTAGGACATCCGCTCCGAAGGAAACGACCAGACGTTCCCCATCGGCATTGAGCCAAAACCATGAGCCGACCGGCCGTTTGTGACATGCGCGACGCACCGCACGTTCAAGATTGTGGCGCGGTCCACTTCCTTCCCGGCGAATTTGTATGGACTTCGATAGCGAAACTCTTCGTAGTCATACGACACGTCATCAATGCGGATATCGGTGGATTTTGTGGGCGAAGGGTGGAAGGCGCTCCAAGGCCGGAATGCCGGAGGAATTGACAGCGAAGACAAAGCCGCGGTGCACAAGAATTCCCGGCGGCTGGGTTGGCCGCGTTTCCGGAGCCGCCGCTGGTTCCTAGCGGTCACCTGCGATCACTCCGTAGCCTTGGCGCAAGCGTGCCTTCAGGAATTGCAGATCGCGGTGGAGAGCGGCGAGGATGTTGTTCTCCTTAGCTGCGCTGGTTTCCCCAGCCACGTCGTACTCGAGATGCAGCGAAATGGGACCTTGAAAACCGCCGGCGGCCAGCGCATTCACAAAATACTTCCAGTCGACCATGCCTTCTCCCAGTGGAGAGTTCCGCGCCGCCCAACCCGTCTCCGTTTTCTCCCATAGAAAATCTTTTGCGGCGACCATCTTCAGGCGAGGCATCACCAGGTTCGTTGCAATCTTCCAACCGCCCACCCCGCCTTCGGCCACGGCATGACGCGCGTCGAAGTAGAAGCCAGCCCACTCAGAATCGAGTGCGTCTATGACCGAGGCGATGTCCCAAACCGGCGCTCCGATGTACTGCTCGTGATTGTGGTAGCCCGCCTGGATTCCATATTGTTTGCTGAGGCTGACGAGCCCACGGAACTGACTGGCCGCCACTTCGAGTTCTCGCCGCACGTTGACCATCTTATACTCGTAATAACCCGGCTTGAAGAATGGGATCGAAAGCTTGGCGGCTGTAGAGAGGATTGTGCGCGCCGCCGGATCGCCCGCAGAAGTGAGCTCTGTCGTGATCATCGGGACGTCCAACCCTTCTTCGCGTATCGCCTCCACTGCTTGGGGCAGATCTTCGTGGGCACGCTCAGGCCGCACGTGCCCTCCCTGGCGTACCGTCAGGTCAATCCCGCCGAATCCGACACTTTTGGCTGCTTGAGCCAGTCGGCGCCAATCCATGCCTGGCAATGGTTTCGAGAAGAGGCAGAGCGTCCCGATATAGCCAGCGCCAGGATGTGATACTGAGGCTTCGGCCATATTTAGAGATACAGCACACGCCACGGTGGAGCATCTGCCGAGAAAGTCTCGTCGCGAGAGTTCCATGGACATGCTTCTCTCCTTTTATTTCCTGTGCTCAAACCCAGCGATCGAACCAGTCCATCATTTTCCGCTGAGCCTCGAGGGAAAACTTGTGAGGGCCGTTGAAAAACAGCGTGTCGAACCGCTCCGGCTTGCCGATCGCTCGATAAGACTGACGCAAGCTGTCAACGGCAGCCTTAACCCCGTCAGGGGGAAACAAGCTGTCTTGCTGCCCGTGAACCACGAGGAGCGCGCTCGGCATCGCCAGCGAGCCGATGTCCGGATAGTCCATGTATTCGAGCAGACCAGGGACCATCCCCGATGGAACCGTGTAAACCTCATAGTGAGGGATCAAGTAGCGGAATGAGGTCATCCATCCCACCACGCACGCCGCTTTAATCCGCGGATCGAGTCCGGCAAGAAAGACGGTCCTCCAACCTCCGACTGAAAGTCCCGCACAGGCAATGCGCCGGGGGTCGACTTCCGGACGTGTCTGCAAGTAATCAACGGTGCGAATATCGTCCCACACGAGCACGCCGCCCCAGGTGAATCCCGAGTGGAGAATATTCCGGAAGACGGTTTCTTCCGAGCTTCCGGCGCGCTGATTGATTTTGCGAATGGTCTCTTCCGGCTCGTGCTTCGAACGATCGTTCGTGCCACGCTCCAAGTCTTCATCAAGAATCAGCCGGCGCTCGCCGTGATAGAACATGTCAATCACGATCACTGCGTAGCCGCGTTGCGCGAGCGAGGCGGGAAAACTTATGCCGTCGTAATACTGCTTGCGATAGGCGGCGAGCATCGGGTGCTCGTTATCGGTTTCAACCAGCTTCTCCTTACCCCAGTAGTAAAAGCCGCCGTGGTCATGCAACGCCACAACCGCAGGGACGGGGAATTTGGCGA
>QHYJ01000299.1:7252-10249 GCA_003223255.1 Acidobacteriota bacterium
CGAGGGTTTGTCACTTCCGGCCGGTAGGACATGAGCTCGAAGACTTTAGTTCGTGCTTTAGCCTTCCAAGCTTCGAGATCCTTTGGCCGGCGATGGAGAAAAGCAAGGCTCTGGTGCGTCTTTTCCTGTTGCTGCTTAACAAATGGATACAGATTTCCAAGCGCCGAGCCCTTCCAGCGCTTGCTTTCGTCAGCCGTAGATCCGGCTTGCGATACTGGAAAAAAGGCTGAAGGCTGTGCCTCTGCGGGTCGCCCCGCTTCGACGGCCAACCCGCTCAAGCCCCACAAGAGCTCGCGTCGAGTAAGTGTTTGCCGCACCTCGCAGCTCCTTTATCGACGTGATGGATTCAGTGGTCAATTCTAGCGCCGGCGTGACCGGGCCAAATAGTCTAGAAACCAGATATACCTGGTCTATCTGATTCACGCAACGCTGGGTGAAATGACCTTCCGCCGTATCCTGCAGCACGCAAAAATCCTCCCCCTGCGATAAAGCCTCGTTGGCATCACTGCTGTCGCAGGAGGAGAGGCGTGAAAACCCATCCGAAGTCCCCCAGTTCGCAGCTGAATCTAGCATTGCTCGATCGTGCGTCGGCAAAACTTCCTCCCGACCAACCGGAGGAACTCGCCCTCGCTCTGATCGAGCTGCTGGCGAGCGTCGCTGCCCTAAGAGAAGGCACGCGCGGATTCACAGGAGGTCAAAATGAATTCGAAACTCACGAATGAGCGGTTGAATCGGCGGGCGATCGTTTACCTTCGGCAGTCTTCCCCCGAACAAGTGTTTCACAACCGAGAGAGCCAGCGACGGCAGTATGGTCTGGCCGACCGGGCGCGCGAACTTGGTTTTCGAAACGTGATGGTCATCGACGAAGACCTCGGCCGCACAGGGTCCGGCTTGGTGGAGCGCCCCGGATTTCAACGCTTGGTCGCTGAAGTCTGCACCGGCGAAGTCGGCGCTGTATTGTGCATCGAGGCCTCGCGGCTAGCGCGGAACGGCCGCGACTGGCATCACTTGATCTGATTGTGCGGCCTGGTCGCCGCGGTGCTGGTGGACTTCGACGGAGTCTACGATCCGAATCTCGTGAATGATCGTTTGCTTCTCGGCATGAAGGGGGAGATGGCGGCGTTCGAGCTAAGCCTGCTGCGACAGAGATCGCTGGAGGCGATCCGCCAGAAAGCCCAGCGTGGGGAACTGCAGTTTCCTCTTCCCGTCGGCCTCTGCTGGACGAAGAACGGCAAGATCGAAATGGACCCGGATCGCCGGATCCAAGAAAGTGCTCATCTCGTGTTCAGCAAAATGACCGAACTGGGAAGCGCCCGCCAAGTGCTGTTGTGGTTCCGCCACGAGAAGATCGCCTTCCCTACTTTCTCTCGCGATCGCGGCGCCTGGTGTGGAAGCTGCCCGTCTATTACCACATGCTGGCGATTCTTACCAATCCCCTCTGCGCGGGAGCTTACGCATACGGCAAGACCGAAACGCGAACGCGGATCGTCGAGGGGCAAGCGTACAAGTCCGAAGGGCATAGCAAGCCGCCCTCCGAATGGACGGCCTTGATTCAGGACCACCATGCTGGATACATTTCCTGGGAGCAATACGAGAGGAACCAGGCGATGATTGCGGCCAACGCCAATATGAAATCGCGCATGGAGCCTAAGACGGGTCGCGGAGGACGAGCGTTGCTCGCTGGACTGCTACGGTGTCGCCGGTGCGGGCGGATGCTGCACGTGGAGTACGCCGGTCGCAATCCGCAACAACCCCGTTCTCACTGCCACAGCGCACAGCTGAGTCACGGCGAGGATCGGTGTATTTCCTTCGGCGGTTGGCGAGCGGACCAGGCCGTCGCGCAGGAAGTGCTCGAAGCCATCGGAGGCAACGCGGTGGAAGCTGCGCTGCAAGCGGCTGAGCAGATGAGGCAGCAGCGGGAAGCGCGCCAGCGCGCGGCCGAGATGGAACTGGAGCAGGCTCGCTATGAAGCTCGGCTGGCGGAGCGGCGGTACGAAGCGGTCGACCCGGAGCAGCGCTTAGTTGCTGCGGAACTGGAGTCTCGCTGGAATGCAGCTTTGCAGAAGGTGCGAGATTTGGAGAAGAAGCTGCAGACACTGGCGAGCGACCCACAGACCGTTGCGATCCCGTCCAAGGAAGTGCTGTTGAGTTTGGCGCAGGATCTTCCGGCAGTCTGGAATGCTCCCTCCACGGACATGCGCTTGAAGCAGCGGATCGTACACATTCTGATTCGGGAGATCGTGGTGGATATTGACGAGGAAAAGCATGAGGTTGTGATGCTCCTCCATTGGGCAGGAGGTCGTCACTCCGAGCTGCGGATCAAGAAGAACGCTCCCGGTCATCGCCGCAACTGCACGAACTTGGAGGCGGTCGAAGTGGTACGACGGATGAACGGCCAGTTCAGCGACGAGCAGATCGCTTCCACGCTGAATCGTTTGGGAATGCGAACCGGCGCGGACAACACCTGGAATGAAGCACGCGTGTACTCGCTACGGCACCACCACCAGTTGCCTGACTATGACGCGACCCGTTCCCCGGCAGTCACTCTTACGCTCGATCAGGCCGCTGGGCGGCTGGGAATAAGTGTGACTGCGGTACGCCACTTGATTCACAGTAAGGCGATTCCGGCCACACAAGTGGTTCCAGGGGCACCGTGGCAGATTCCAGCCGCGGCTGTGGAATCTCCCGAGGCCCTGCAAGCTGCAATGAATATCAAGAACCGTCATCGTCCGAGGCCTCAGTCCCACGACGAAGGCACGCTCGAGTTGATAGGATTCGAGCTGCTTGAGGAAGAAGGGGTCCAGAAATTAAGAACTTAGTACCCTGTTTCTTAAATACAGTCACGTATAATTTACTGCATCGAGGATCTTCCTTCTGGTACCCTTCTGCCAGGAGGTCAGTCCTTTGCCACGCAATAGCCCGTATAGAATCGCTCTCACCAAACAAGAGCGAAAGGAGTTGAAACGACGCGCCAATAAATATACGTTACCTTATTTT
>QHYJ01000066.1 GCA_003223255.1 Acidobacteriota bacterium
CTGACGTAAAGGTGTAATTGTTGTTGATGTGGCAGTCCGTGCAGGCGTTCACCTTGCCCGCCGGCGCCATTTGATGCGACCCCAGCAACGGCCACCCCGTCGTGGCGTGGTCGAAGGTCGCCGTCAAGAACGACACTGTGTTGTGACAGTTCGCGCAATTCGCCGCCGCGAACGCGGTCCCCGCCGAGGAGTGCACCGGATCGTTGGTCCCTTGCCAGCCGCCTCCGTAGTTCGTATTCAAGTGGCACTGGGAGTTCGCGCAATCGGTCGGTTGGATTTGCAGGTTGTAATTGTTGTTGATATGGCAGTCGGTGCAGGCGTTCACCTTGCCCGCCGGCGCCATTTGATGCGAATTGGCCAGCGGGAAACCTGTGGTGGCGTGGTCAAAACTCGCGGTCAGCCACGAGACCGTATTGTGGCAGTTGGAGCAAGTCGCGATCGGGAACACCGTGGGCGCAGCCGAGTGCTGCGGATTCGTGGTCTGCTGCCAGGTCGTCAGATGGCAACCCGCATGCCCGCAATCGGTGGCTGCAATCTGCAGGTTGTAGTTGCCGCCCACGTGGCAACTTGCGCAAGGAACACTTGCGTGTCCGTTGGTCAAAGGGAAATTGATTGGAGGCGCAGCGTGGTTGACGCTTGCGCCCATCCAGCTGTCGAACGTGTGGCAGCTTTCGCAGGTCTGTGGGAACTGAGCCGCGACGTGGTTGGGCACACTGCCGCCCATCGTTTGCGTTTGCTGGTAATCCTTCAGGTGACACGAGACACAGGCGGTCGAGAGCCCCTGGAACTGGCCGACCGCCGCACCCTTGTGACAATCCTCGCATTGCACGGCCGCATGCGCCCCCAGCAGCGGGAACCGGTTCTGGTGATCCTTTACCTGTTGCACGGCGATATTCCAGCCCTGCACCGTGTGGCATTGCGCGCAATTCGTGCCCATCTTTTTCTGGTGCACGTCGGTATGGCAATCCTGGCAGTTCTTCCCCACATCCGTGAAAACCGGCTTCACATGGCACTGCGTGCACTCCACTTTTTCGTGCATGCCCCGCAGCGGATACTTCGTTTTATTGTGGTCAAACTCGGGAACAGCCTTGATGGGCCGCCAAGCCGTGGCCGTGTGACAGTTCTCACACGGAATTGCCAGCTCCCCGTGCGGACTACGCGTAGTCTGCCGCTGAGGCGCTGGAGCCGGAGCGTTGGCTGGCCATGCAAACAGCAAGAGCCAGCTTAGGACTTGAAGTAGCGCGTTCGTAACCGCCCCCTAACCTACAAGATACCCTCAACTTGTTGCTGGGCCGGGAGTCAGTCGTTCAAGGGATGACCTGATTCTAGTACTAGGAAAAGACCTCAACAACTGTACGCTTGGACAGTTCTAGGCCAGCGAGTAGGGCACCCTTGGAATGCGACTCAGTACAGCATCGACCCAAACTGAGCATGTAACATTGGTGGCAGATTGAAATCTGCGCCGTGCCCTGGTTTGGAGGTTTGGAGTTGGGGGAAGAAGACTGAAGCGACTTAATTAGCCAGAGCGAAGTTAGTTAGTTAGTTAGTTAGTTAGTTAGCCCGTCCCGCAGCCGCAAGAAGGAGTAAGCGTACTACAACCGGATTCTTATCTGCTGGCGTGTGCGATTACCTCTAGGACGGTTTCACGTCGGGGCCATGGCAGTCCGCGCACTTCGACGGTGCCTTCTTGTAGATAATAACGGGCTTGCCCGCGACAAGCTGCGTTTGCATGTGACATTTATCACACGGCACCTTTTCATGGGCCCCTTTCAAGGAAAAGTTCGTCTGCGTCTCGTGGTTAAAGATAGACGGAACCCAGCGCTGCGAATTGTGACAATCCGCGCAATGAGTTTTCCCGGACTTCGCAAATTGGCCGGCATGAGCATCCTTGTGGCAATCCTCGCAAATCTGTGAGGTGCCCTTGAATTGCACTTTCGTGGCTCCTGGCGGAATCTTGTGGCAATCCCCACACTTCACCGAGCGATGCGCGCCGAGAAGGGGAAACTTTGTCTTCGAGTGGTCAAAGCCGCTGATATTCGCCCAGGACCTCGTGTCGTGGCAAGCTTCGCAGCCTAGAGGTGTGCCGTCGGAGCGGCGTTGGGCCATCTTATCGTTGAATTCGCCGTGATGCGGGTCCTTGTGACACGCCGTACAGCTCATGTCTTTGAAACGGAAAGGCAGAATCTTATCGGTCCTGCCAGCCAGCCCTACTTTGTGGCAATCAGAGCAGGGGACCGCCAGGTGTGCCCCCGTCAGGGGGAAGTGGGTCTTCTTGTGCATCACTACAGTGAAGGTCGACTGATGGAAATCCTTGACGGTATGGCAGTCCTCGCACTTATTCTGATACGGCGCGGCGGCAAACTGGCCGTCGTGGGCATCTTTGTGGCAATCCGTGCAGGCTGCGAACTTAACTTTGTAAATCGTATCCTTGCCCGCCGGTAGATGGCACTTATCGCATTCCACCTTGATGTGCTTGCCCCGTAGCGGGTACTTAGAAGTGTCATGCTCTTTTGCGCCAAAGAGCGATGGCTTCCAGCCCTGGACCGTATGGCATTCCGCGCATTCCCCCTTCTTCGGCCGCGATGCAAACTGGCCTTTATGCGGGTCCGGCTTGTGGCAGTCGGCACAATTCGCAAATGGCAACTGTTTCTTAAAGTCGCCGTTCACATGGCACTGCGTGCAGGCCACGGTTGCGTGTTTCCCTAGCAAAGGATATTTCGTCTTTGAGTGGTCGAAGGAAAACGCGGGGAGCAATTTCTTCCATCCTGCCGTGGTGTGGCAAACTTCGCAACGCTGTTTGAATGAGCCTTTGTGCGGATCGATATGACAATCGATGCAGGCCGAAAACTTCATGTCCTTGTAGCGCACCGGCCCGCCGGGGAAATCTGGCTTATGGCATTTCTCACAGGCCACCTTCATGTGCTCGCCGGTCAACGGATAACGTGTCTTCGAGTGGTCGAATTGCTTGGCGGCCTTCCAATCCGTAAAGTTGTGACATTGCAGGCAGTTGTTGCCTAGCTGCCCTTTGTGCGGATCCTTATGACACGTCACGCAATCCTGGGACAGACCAAAGAAAGATTTGGAAAGATCCTTTATCTTAATGAGGGAACGTTCCGCGGACACCATGTACATCGGTGAGTGACACTTTTCGCAGGGAGTCTCGGCGTGCTTCCCCTCCAGCTTGTAACCCGTTAGCCGGTGGTCAAATTGCTTTTGCGACGGCTCCCAGTGGATTAGGTTGAAATCCTCACCGTTATGTTCCAGATGGCAGCGAACGCAGTCCTTCCCGTTGGGGTTGGCCATTTGCAGCTGGTAGTGATAGCCGTGCTTGGCGCTGAGGCGCCCGGCAATCTCCTTGTGGCAATCCAGACACTTAAAAGTCGGGGTGCTAGTACCGAATTGGTGACAACTCGCGCATTGGGTGGTGCCGGTTAGAGATTGATGTGCTTTGGAAAGCGGTCCCGGTGAGATTTGGGCATGCAGGGGAACTGCGGTTACTAAAAAAAATATAAGAAAACACGCCGACCCAAATGCCCCTTGCAAGAAGATCTGCCAGGGCCATTTGAATACGCCCTTCGTGCCGCTTTCGAAGTACTGCAAGCAATCCTCCGTTTAGATCGGGCATGGGGTTCGAACCAGGATTCCGCGACTTGGGTACAACACAATAGCACGACCGCAAGCAATCCGAGTCACGGAGTTCCGTCGGTACTTATTCTGGAATAGTTGTCCGTCCAGCCGGTCGCGGGCAACTTGCATTTAAGAATACTTAAGGCTCAGATTCAAGCGCGGGCAGACCTGCCTGATTTATCCTGAAGAATTATGGCGCGCCCGGGGCGATTTGAACGCCCGACCTCTGGTTCCGGAGACCAGCGCTCTATCCAGCTGAGCTACGGGCGCGCGGTGAGCGCTCCTCAGAAAAGGTTGAGCGAGCGCGCAACGAGAAAGAAGCCCATTGAACCTAGACATTCTATCCTGTCTAATGCGCTCGCGCCAGGACGCATTCCCCTGGCCATTCTGTCCTCACTCTTTGCTTTCGCAAATCGAGAGCGCCAGATTACCCGATCGCGTGGGAACGTATGCTTTTGGCAAGTTTTTCGATTTCCTCCGCTTTCTTGAGCATAGGTACGGAAAGTACCTGAACGGAATCGGTTTTTTCCACCTCGGCTTTCAATTCGCTAGCCAATTGAAAAAGCCGCTCGATACTTTTTCTGATGTCCTTCTGGTTGGCCTCCAGCATGGCCTTCGAGTCGATCTTGGGCTCGCCAGTGTCTTCGTCTCGCAGCTGTGGCTTGGGAGTAGGTTTAGGCGGGGCTTCTTGGGCGCGTATGGTATAGCTCGCGAGCCCAAGAGACGCACTCGAAACCACAAACATGCTCAGAAATCTTCGTCTCGAATCTGTCATTTTAACAAGCTCCCTTTGTGACCACCGATCTCCACCCCATCCGCAACTGCGCTTCCAATGTTATACTCCCCCCTTCATAGAAATCATGCCTAGTTCTTTGAATCATTGGGTGGAATTGACCCTTTCTCATGCCCTGCGATTGTTGGGCATCCTTGTCATTGCGCTAGTACTGAACCGTCTGCTCCGGGCAGCAAGCAAACTGATCGTCAAGCCGGCAACGGGACAAACACGGCAGTCGCAACTCCGCGAGCAACAAACCCGCACTTTAGCAGGGATCGTTTATAGCGCGGGGAGCAAGGTGGTCTGGACGGTCGCGCTGCTGATGGCGCTGCACGAGTTCATGGACGTAACGCCCGCCGTGGCGCTCGCAGGGCTTGCCATCCTGTCTTTGGGACTTGGCGCGCAAAACTTGGTTCGCGACGTGATTAGCGGGTTCTACATTGTGTTAGAGGACCAATTTGTAGTGGGCGACACGGTTCAGATTTCTGATTACACAGGTAGGGTGGAACATCTTACGTTGCGCCGGACAGTCCTTCGCGATGCCCGCGGGGCGCTAGTGACCATCGCCAACGGCGAGATCCGTAGCGTTAGCAACCTCAACCGCGACTGGTCGCAGGCTTTTGTGGACGTTTCCTTGTCGCCCGAAACTCCTGTCGAGAAAGCGCTAAAGGCCCTGGAAGTCGCCGCCGCAGCATTGCGTGCCGATCCGGCATGGTCGCAAGCGCTTGTGGATGTGCCACGGATCTTGGGCGTTCAAGATTTCGACCGACATGCTTCCACGATTCGACTGCAGGTGCGAACCGCGCCGACGCGCCAGGATGAAGTGGCGCGGGAGCTGAGGCGCCGCATTCAAGCGGAGCTTCTCAAGCAAGGCATACCCGTATCGAGCGTGCAGCGCATCGAACTTACCGGCGTATCTGATTCGTTGCAGAAAGCCGCGCAGTCGGATCCTGCAAGTTAGCCCAGGAGGATTCGCCATGGCCCAGATTACGTACGACGAAGTAAACCTTATGCTTCGGCTGTACGACTTGCGCCGCGAGCCACGCCTGCGGCAGGCGCGCGCCTGGTTTACCGACAACTTCCATCCCACCTCTCCGGAAGACATGGTAGAGAAATACCCGCAAGGCAGCGAAGAGAACACCTACATTCGCATGGTCATCAGTTATTGGGAAATGGTCGCGAGCATCGTGAATCGCGGCCTCATCAACGATGAACTTTTTTTTGAAAGCAATGGAGAAATCTGGGTAGTGTGGGATCGCATGCGCACCATCGTTCCCACCTGGCGTGCGGCCTTCAAGAACCCTCACCTGTTCCAGAACATTGAAGAAACCTGCAAGCGCTTGGAAGCTTGGAGAGAGAGGCGGGCTCCCGGGTCTACAGCCGCGATGCGTCAGATGCTGGGCCAGTCGAAATCCAAGACAAAGGCAATCTGAACTTTTATGGGCGCGGCCCCGGGACATCGCCATTATAGAGCATTGCGTTCGGTTGCATTATTGCCTGCGGCGCATGAGTTCGCGAGCCACAAGCGCATGGTCCGGTGGCGTTTGGGGAATTGCCGTTTTGACGCAGTTTCGTCCTGCGGCCCTTGCGCTGTAGAGAGCGGTATTCACCTCGTGAAGCAATTCCACCACGGACAGATAACCCACTCCTAGCTTACCAATGGCCCAAAGCTCATGGAAATGGAAACGCTACCGGCAGAAGTCTCCACTGCACGCTCGCAGATGGTCCTTTTGAATTTTTTCGGCGCGCGCCAAACCGTAAGCCGGATCACAGTTTTCCTCTCGCGCTTCGATGAGCCGGTCTTCGAGGTCCAGGATACGCATTCCCGTGCCCAAACTTGTTCCGCCCTAAGCGTTCGAGCTTTCGCCACGGCCTCGGCCGCTTCGCCAGCAGCAAGGTTCGAGAGCATGCCCTTCAAGCCGCGGGCCTCCAAAACAACGCGCGATGCGTCCACAGAACGGCCTCACGCAAGGCCTGATGACGCTGTGGGAACTCTTCCTGGAAGATCGATAGCAGGTCCCTGGCCAGTTCCCGGTCGTGTTCCGAGCGCGCGAGCAACTCCTCGAGGTCTATGAAGTACTCCGTCATCGGGTTCTCCCCTTCCTCGGCGCGCCCACGGAAGACGCGAACCTCCGAATTCATAAGTTTTGGCGCAAACACCAACCCACTTAGGCAAGGGCAAGACGGTGCCCACAGCGGCCCACCTCCCAGTCCCCTATTTGATTGACGGGATTGGAGTTCGCTTCTGAATTGCGGATTCTGGGAAAAGCTACTAAATTTGCAGCGGTGGAACAAAACGAAAGAACTTGGTTCAATCTGAAACGTCGGACGAGGAGATCAAAGAGCCGTGCCGACCGAGGTGCCGGCCGCAGCAAAGACTGTGGGCATCTCCTCTTGGGCAAACGAGAGGAAGCATTTCACGACGGTCGGGTCGAACTGGGTGCCGCTCGACTCCGATAGCCGGCGCATGGCCTCTTCGAAGGGCAAGCCTTTGCGGTAGGGACGGGAAGATACCATGGCATCGAAGGCGTCGGTGACAGAAACGATCCTCGATACAATCGGGATTTCCGTCCCCTTAAGTCCTGCAGGATAGCCCTTCCCGTCGAAGAACTCGTGATGATGGAGAATGTCGAGAGCAGCGCGCTCAAATCCTGGAAGCATACGAAGAACCGCCCAGCCGTATTCGGGGTGTTTCTTCATCAGCGCGTATTCTTGGTCGTCGAGGCGGCCCGGCTTACGCAGGATGGAATCTGGGATTCCCACTTTGCCGATATCGTGAAGAAGAGCCGCAACTTCAAGATTTTGAAGCGATGTTTCTTCGAGACCGAGCTCTTGTCCCACGCGCATCCCCCATTCGGCGAGGCGCGTGCTGTGTACTCCGGTGTTAAGATCCTTTAAGTCGAGCAGTTGGTTGAAGGCGCAGATGACGGAATTGCGCAACGCCAAAGCCTGCTCTTCAAGCTGCTTGATCCGGAGGGACTCCGGCGCCAAAAGAAGCTGGGAGCTTGCCGTTGGCGCCGGAATTTGCCCCTTGAACATCAGCTGTTAGAAGCAGAGCCACGAACAGGAACAGGAACTGGAAGTTGAGCTGGAGCCGTTCACCCACGCAGAAACGGCTTGATAGACATTGAGACGGCCGTGGTTCAGGTCCGGCGTGAGAAGCTGTGCGTTCGCCAAGGCATTAGCGGCCTGCGATTGATTGAGGCTGGACTGCTTGGCACTGAGGAGCAGCGCCACCGTGCCGGCCACCATCGGCGAACTGAATGATGTACCCGATTCGCTGGCATACGTACCACCAGGATAGGTGCTGATGACGTTTTCTCCGGGAGCCGCAATCCAGACATCCGTGGACCCGTAATTGGAGAAGGAGGAGCGGCTGTCCCAATCGGTGGTTGAAGCAATTCCAACAACGTTACCCTTCATGGCCGCGGGGTAGACCGGCGCGCTCGTGTTTTCGTTACCGGCGGCCGCCACGAGAACAACTCCGGCCTTATTGGCGTAGGAGACGGCTCGATTCAAGGCGGACGACGAAGAGCTTAGGTCGAAGCTCATGTTCACGACATTGGCGTGATTCTGGACCGCGTAGTAGAGAGCAGCGATGATGTTCGAAAGATAGCCTGTCCCTTTCGCTGAGAAGGCCTTGAGCGGGAGGATCTTGGCCTTGGGAGCGACGAGGTGGACGAGCCCGGAAGTCATCGTGCCGTGCCCGAAAGCAACATATGGAGAGCCATCCAGAACCGCGGCCGTGGACTGATCCAAGACGGCAGCGGTGGATTGCTGGACGTAGCCGGACTGTTGATCCTGAGCGTTGGTATCCGTGTCCCCACTCTGCATCCCGGTCACATCCAGCCATTCGGAGGCGCCTGGCTGGTTTCGCGTAAAGTCGTAGCCTTGCAGGAGGACCGGATACAGAGCTGGGTGATTGGGGTCGACGCCGGTATCAATGACCGCGACTATTCCCGTACCAGAAATCCCAAAACCATTCTGCGCATCCCGAAGCCGAATGATCTGCGCTGCGGGCTGCGCCGCATAGCCATGCCAAACTACTGTTCCGTAGTAATTCACTAGAGGCGTGTCATAGAGACCGGACGGGATGCTGGGCAGGTTTGGCGCCGGAATCGGGAGGAGGCTGTCCGCCTCCACGCTGACAATCCCGAGCAGCGATTCCGTGAGTGTGAGCGTGCCATTCACAAGATTGGCCAGCAAATTATTGGTCGAGGTCACCAAGAAGGTCTGGCCGACCGGGCCATCCAGCGATCCCTGGACCTGACAACTCAGGAGGTTGCAAAGATTTAGGACGGAGGACAAGCCGCCCGTGGATACGACGACATAGCGTTGCTGCGCAGCGGCCGGCCGTGACGAAGCCAGCGTCAGGACAATCATGGCAAGGAGTATGGCGGTCCTGCGTTTCATAGGTCACGACCCGAAAAGGGCCTCCTAGATGTGAATTCCTCAGCTATCGGTCGATGGATTTCCGGCAAGTTTCGCGGGAGAAACCCACCGTTCCAATAGTACGATCAGGCCTTCGTACCCAACCAAATTTGCCAGGCGGCCCCGGTACTTCCGTACCAACGCCGCACTGCGGAGCAAATTTGAGGGTGGCGGACATCATTTGTCATCCTGCGAAAGACGGCCAAGCGCGTCGCGGAGCGAAATCACAATGGGCTCGCCACGCGAGCCTGCAAACGTGATTCGCAGGTCACCGCTGTTCTTGATCTCGCAAGTGAACTCTCCATGCTGATTGCTCACCGCATGTACCACATGACCGCACAGATTGGAGAGCGTGACGTTCACGTCTTTGCCGACGATCCCGGGATTGCTCAAATCCAGCAACTGGCCGGTGACCAGGAGATCGTTGCTGCCGGGTTTGGCTTCAATCTGCAAGTCAATTTGAAATGGATCCGCGCGATAGAGCATCTGTCTTGAATCCGTAGCCGCCGACCGAGCTCCTTCGACAACGGGCTGCAAAAAGCTGTCGAAGAGGACCGAAATCCGGCTCCGGGATTCCTTTCTTTGACCCTGCCAGCCAGAGGCCGCAAAAGCCGCCTTGACGACTCTCAGGCTGTCAGCCGGCGGCTGGTAGTTCTTTTCGGCGGCCGCCGATTTCTGCACGCGCTGCCACATCGACGCCGTTTCTTGGCAACGCCTGCATCCCTGTTTCAGATGGTTCTCCATTTCTGTCTGATCCCTCGGAGAGACCGTCCGATTCACAAAATCGATCCACTCCTTCGTCGTAAAATGCTTCATGGTCGCCCCCAAAGTCCTTCTCCGTCCCAGCCACTCCACAGTAGTCGGGCAGCCCTTACCAACGCTCGTTGTATAAGGGCACAGAAAGGGTCAAAAAATACGTGAAACGGTAAGGCAGAGATTTTTAATTAAGTCCATTCGAATCAGTCAGTTTGCCGACAAGGACGAACGGCGCCCAATAAAAGGGATGGGGTTTTTTCTGACGCAGTTCCTGCATGGCGATTTGCAAAGCCCCCGCCATGTCGGTCCCCTGAATGTAACGCTCGTAGAAATGACCCATCAGCTGGGCGGTGCTCTCATCATGAACGTCCCACAGCGAGAGCAGCAAAGTGGTCGCCCCGGCGCAGAACAGGCCGCGCTGAAGGCCCAACAGCTCGTCGCCGGCGGCCACAAAGTTCATGCCGGTGGCGCAGCCACTCAAAGTGACCAGCCGAGCGTTCAACTTCATCTGGTAGAGGTCATACAAATTGAGGTATCCATCGCCCAAACGGATGCCCGAAAACATGGGGTTATCCTGGCGATACACCCCGTGCGTGGCGATGTGCAGAATCCCGCTCTCCTGGCCCTTTTCGCGAAGCAAGGAAGAAGTAGCCTGTTCGCCTAGATGGAGCGACGAGTGCGGCAATAGCGAGTTCACGCAACGCACCTCGTCCAGGATCAGCGGCGCCCGCTCATCGGCTATGCCGAGCACGAGCGAGGCGGGTGCAGGGCTCGCTGCTTTCTGCTGACAGAGGGAGAAAACCGTCGCGCTTGGCGCATAAGACATCGTGAAGCTGTCGCAGAGGTATTCGTCCCCATTTCTCAAGGCATGGAAGGGCAGGAAATGAAGAGGGCCGTGAGGCACAAAAATGAGATGGTTCCCCTGAAAAAACATCCTGAGCGGTGCAATCAGCTCGCTGTAGAGCGATTCCAGATGGCTTTGCGTGGCTCGCAAGAGCGGTTCTTCGAATCGCCGCACATAATTATTGCCCATGCGGAATTTAGAGACTTGAAAGCGGAGCAATTGCAGCAAATGAGCTACCCGGGAAAGCATGGTCAGCGTAAGGATTCGGGCGGTATCGCGTGAGATGACGACGGCCACCAACTGTTCGCCGGCAATGATATACTCGACGAGCGTCGTGTTTTGCGGCAGGGTCGCCTGGAGTTTCTTTAGGGAAAAGTCAGCCGGAGCCTCGAGAGTGGCGTTTTCGCGTTCGTTAGCCGGCAGTTCGCGCAAGGTGCGGCGCAGCTCTTTTTCGTGCGATTGTGCGACCTCCTGAAGATTTTCAAGCTTCTGGCGGGATTGCGCTTCCGGCCGCAATTGTTCGAGTTCGATGCGGTGGTAATACCAATTGAGTTCTTCGCGCAGGTCGCGAATCCGCCGGACCAGATCGCTCTGCCCCGCCTCCCCGAGGGGAAGGCTCTGCCCGCTCTGGAAAATCATTTCGATCATGTTGCGGGACTTCGCCGCTTCAATGCAGGCAAAAGCCTCTTCCTCGGAAGCTCCCGCATCGCCATCGCTGAGGTACAGAGCGACCAGCGCCTCATAGACTTGCATGCGGTTTTTCACGAAGGAGATCTTGAGCTCTTCCCCCTGGAGCCGGCTGCGCAGCGTTTCCAGCGCCTTTCTCGCCTCCAAGTAAGCCCGGTGGGCGGCTTGCCGGTCACCGCGAGCCCGAGCGATCTCCCCTTCCAGAAAATGCGCTTGGTAAATCAGCACAGGAGTCTGGAGTCCGGAAAGCTTGGCAATGGCAGCCTGCGTTTCCTGGCCGGCCGTGGCAAGATCGTCGACATGGAGCGCGATTTGGGCGAGGAGAAGATGCGCCAGAACGGCTTTTCCCGAAAGCGCCGACAGGTCGAAGAAAGCCGCAGCCGAACTGCACAACCGTCTGGCTTCGAAATAGCGGCCTTCCTGGAAGAGCAACAAACCTTGGTACAAGTCAATAAGCCAGGGCCAAACCAGATTGTCTTCGCGCACAAAGATCTCGCGAGCCTTTGCAAAGCGCTCCAGCGCCTGCACGGTTTTTCCTTGCTGGCCGTAAGCGGTGGCCTCATTGGCAAGAGTCTTCGCCGCCTCGTAACCCATACTCAGCTTCTCGAAACGAAGAAAGCCTTCGTGGGCCATCTCGCGCGCCTCTTCGCTTAGATTCAGCTCGAGGTAAATGTCGGAGAGGTCTAAATGGCAGAGCGCAAGATGGTAAGCGTCTCCAGTGGCCTCGCAAGCGCGTCTGGCGGCGTAGAGTGCCTCAATGGCGCGACTGTATTCCCCGCGCAGGTAATACAAATAGGCGATGTTATAGTCCGCTTGCGCGACTAGCAGAGGCATGTTGTGCTGCTGGCAAAAAGAGCGGGCCCGCTGGTAAGTCGCCAGGGCGCGGGGAAAGTCGTTCAGACTGATTAAGCAGACCGCCATGTTGCTCAGCACAACCGCGATGCCTTCCACATCCTTGTACGGCATCAGCCCTTGGTAGGCGCGCTCGTAGTGCGCGATCGATTCTTCAAACCGGTCCTGGCGGTGATAGATGTTTCCGACGTTGATTTCCAGACGCGCCAGCCGCCGCTGATCATCGAGGCGCGTGAATATTTCTCGAGCGCGCTCCGCGGCTTGGAAAGCTTGATCGTATTCGCCAAGTAGGATCAACGGCTGAATGGAAGTGCTCAGAGTGCGCGCCGCCTCTTTCCAATCGCCCAGCGATTCGTACAATTGGAAGGCTTGCTGGTGATGCTCCATAGCCGCGCGGTTGTCGCCCGAGAGGTACAGCGCGTTGGCCTTGGCACGTAAGCTGAGCGCCAAAGCGTCTTTACGTTTCAAACGACGCGCGATGAGGATCGCCGCTTCCGCAAGGTGCAGTGCTTCCTGAGTGCTGACGCGGACTCTTTCGACCACCTGCTCGGCAAGCTGCTCGACAGATTCCTTGCGAATCAGGCCGCGGTTCCCCGAAAGAAACTTGCGACGATCGGCCTCGGTGGAAAGTTGGGCCAGTTGCGCGACCCACTCTTTCGTGGAAGCTTTGCTGCGGGTTGCGGGCATCAGGAAAAACCCAAATCCTCGAGTTGCCGGCGAAGCCGCTCGATGCATCGCTGGCGCGTGAATCCAATCGAACCTACGGCGAGTCCCAACTCCTTAGCAACTTCCGTGTACGGCCGCGCGGGAACTTCATAAAAAAGCAGCTCCACCAGGCGGCGGCACTGCGGGCTGAGCGCCGCCATCGCTTCACGCAGGATCTGCTCTTCCTGGGTCTGCTGCACGAGATCTTCTGCCATCGCCGGAATTCCCGGCTCTGGCAGGTCGTGATCCGAGTCGCGGCTGACCACGCGCTGGCCCTGCCGCTTCCATCGATAGCTTTCGTGGTGCGCCACCTGCATCAGCCATTTCGGCAGTGCCCGCGGCTCCCGTAGCTCCGGCAAGCGCATCAGCAGCTCTGTGCACGTTGCCTGAAAAACGTCCGCCGCCTCTTGTGACGAAAGCCCGTATTTCACGGGGATGGAATAAATCAAGGCCTTGTATTTATCGATGAGCAGCGACCAAGCCTCTTCGTTGCCGGCAAGGCACTCTTTGACCAGGAGCGTGTCATCCCAAGTGACCGCCTCCTTTTTCCCTGTTTTTGAGCTTGCAGGACTCATCGAGTAGCGTTTACCGCTTCATTCCTGAGATAAAGCTGTTCCACGTTCCAAAGCACATAAGGTTCGAGCACCGCTGGGCGAAAGTTGCCAACCGACTTCTTGGCTCCCGTTAGGATATCCGGGCTGGCCAGAAAAATCATGGGCTGGTTTTCCCAAAGGATTTCCTGCGCCCGGTCGTAGAGTTTCTTTCGTTCTTCGAACGTGCGCGCGTACATCTGCGCGTTGAACAGGCGATCGATCTCCGCCTCCCAGGGAGTCGCAGGATGGGTTTGCGAGGGATTCCAGAGATGTAGGCCACCACTTGAGAGCCAAACGTTAATGTCGACATTCGGATCGGCATCCGTGCTCGCAGCTCCCAGAACGCAGGCGTCGTATTCTTTTGTCTCGGTGACGCGATCGAGCAGCGACCGAGACTCGAGCGGCACAACTTGTACGCGCATCCCAAGTTGCTTCAAATCGTCTTGGATCAAGGCCGCCATCTTGGAACGTTCGGCGCTCGACGATTGGGTGATGATGGAGAATTCCACGGGCTTGCCGCCGGAGTCCTGAAGCCAGGAATCGCCATTCCCCGCGGCGCCCCAGGAAAAGCCCGCTTCCTTCACAAGCTCGCGTGCCCTTTCAACCGATCGCGGGGGATGCGGCAGCTTCTCATCCGCCCAGCGGCGGTTGCCGGGCGTAACCAAACCCCACAAAGCGGCGCCGCGTCCCTGATAAACCAGCCGCACGATGGCTTCGCGGTCCACGGCTGAGGAAACGGCTTGCCGGAACTTCACGTCCCGGAACCATTTCTGTCTCTGCACGATGTCAGCAGGTGTTTTCTCCGTGGGATCACTCAAATTAAAGAAAAGAAAGTTGTACTCCAACCCTGGTCCGGCATCTACCATCGTGTAATCCTTTTGCTGCCGCGAGAGTACGGAAAAGTTTTCCGCGGCCAGCCGGCTGATCACGTCGGTTTCGCCGGACTGAAACCGCAAAACCTGCGCATCCGCGCTCGGCACAAAAAGAAAAACCAATTCGTCTAGGTAGGGCAGCCGATTCCCTTTTGTGTCCGTTTTCCAGTAATAAGGATTGCGCTCCAGCGCCAGGCGTTGCCCGGCCACGTATTCCTTCAATCGGAAGGGGCCGAGACCCGCCCATTGATTCGGCGCAGTGGTCAGCGCTCCGAGCTGGGCAATCTTCCCTTCCTTGTAGGGTTTTTCGAGCAAATGTCTGGGCAAGATCGCGCATCCATCAAACATTCTTTCTGCCACGGCATAGGGCTTCGGCACCTGGAAGACAATCGTCTGTGAATCCACCTTTTGTAGCGAAATAGGCTTGCCATCAAAAATCAGTAAAGCGCGTTGCGGTGCATGTACTTTTTCATCGAGATACACGCGGAAGGTGAACTGCACATCATCCGCATCCATCGGAGAACCATCCGAGAACTTTAGCCCCCGCCTCAGGACCAAGGTGTATTGCAATCCGTCCGGCGAAATCTTCCAGGACTTCGCCAGAGCAGGCTCCGTTGACAGTGTCGCGCGGTTGATGTGCACCAGGTCCGCTTGCATTGCGCCAATGACCTCGCGCGAGGATATGTCCGGCGCGTTCAAAGGATTCAGGGTTTTGGGCTCAGCGCGCAGGGAAACCACAAGCCTTCCCCCGGAACGGCCAATCTCTCCGGGGAGTACCAGCAGTTCTTCTTTAGAATTTTTCTGCTGGGGAGACGCGGCAACAGGCAGGGTAAACAGCGCTGCAAGGACGAAGAGCAGAACGAAGATGATTCGCCAGGACGAGCAATTTGCTCTCGCAGTTCGCACCATAAGCTCCCAAGTTACCTCCCTATCTTGGACGGCTCTGCGCGTTGCTGCAACACGCTGCCGAGCCCCAAGTATCCCACGAAAAACGGCAGCATAATCACAGAAGATTCCCCCAACTGGGGACCGGCTCAGGAACTCCGAGGCCGAGAAACGAGAGGGTCATCTCCGCGAGCACAAACTGCGGCACGAGAATCGCCGCCTGCGTCAGGAGCACACTCGACGTTTCTGGAAGAATGTGGCGCCGCAACAACTATCCGTCCGTGGCTCCGAAGCCACGCGCAGCGCGGACGAAGTCCCGCTCCTTGGCGCTCAGAACAACTCCGCGAACCAGCCGCGCCGGGCGCGCCCATCCTACCATCCCGAGTACCGCAACGATGAGGAAGAAGGCCTGCAGTGGACCAACCGCCAGGGGCAAAAACGCACGAAGCGCAAAAAGCAAGTAGAGCCAAGGCAAGGCCAAGAAGAGCTCCGCGAGGCGCATGAGCAAGTCATCTCTCCAGCCCCCGTAATAGCCCGCCACCGCACCGACGAACAAGCCAAGGAACAGGGTGACGCCAGCCCCCAAGAGGCCGGTAAACAGCGAGATTCGTCCACCATAGAGAAAGCGCGACAATTGGTCGCGTCCAAACGAATCACTACCTAGCAGATAGATTCTTTCGTTGTCTGCTCCAAATAGGTGCCACCGACTCGGAACAAGCCCCAGCAACCGATAGTTCGCTCCGAGGACGAAAAACTTCACCGGAAGAAGCCGTGCCGTATCCTCCTCATACTGGTCGAAAGAGCCTTCGCGCAAGTTCAGGGCGTACGCAAACGGACGCAGGTGAAAATGCCCTTGGCTGTCCACGCAATGAAGCCGCATCGGAGGCAGGTAGGGGTTCTTGCGCTCCTGTTCTGTCGGATCGTAAGGCGCAAAGAAGCCAGCAAAGATCACTATGGCGTGCAGCGCGACGAGCAGGACAAGCCATCGCGAGATTGCGTGCCCCGCTCTCATGCATTGCTCTCCGTTCGAATCCGTGGATCGGCCCAGTACAAAAGCAGGTCCGCCAGGAAATTCCCGCCAACTAAGAAAAGTGTGGAGAGCAAAACGCCGCCGATCACCACGTAAATATCGCGCGCCAAGATGGCTTCCAGCAGGAATGGCCCGACCCCGGGCCAACTCATCACCACCTCGACGAGCAGCGACCCGCTCAACAGCGTCCCCATACTGAATCCAAAGAGAGAAATAAGCGGATTGGCAGCCGCAGGCAGCGCGTACCGATAAAGCAGCGTTCGTCGGGGAATGCCATGTCCTTCCGCGGCCAAAAGAAATGGAGCACCGAGCACTTCCGCCACTGCGGCACGGACATGCTCGACGAGCAGGGGCAGAACGGACAGTACGAGCGCGGTAACCGGCAAAGCCATGTGGAAGCCTAAGTCGCGAAGCTTGCCTGCCAACGAGAGGTTTTCGAAATTCAGCGATACCATGCCTCCGATCGGAAACCGTCCCATTTTCACTGCAATCACCAACAAGCCTAGCGCGAGAGCCAGGTCCGGAATGACGAGCAGCGCCGCTGTCCCCCACGAAACCAAACGATCGGATAAGCGCCCAAAACGCTCGGCGCTCCAAATACCCAGCGGCAAAGCAATCCCCCAGGCAAGCAGCATCGCCGTTACGGTCAAGAGCAGAGTGTTCCGCGCGCGAACCAACAAAAGTGGCGCAACAGGAGTGTTGTAGGCAAATGAAAAGCCCATGTTGCCGTGGAGCACGGAACTCACCCAATGGACGTAGCGGATGGGCAGCGGCTGATTTAATTCATATTGCGCGCGCAGCGCCGCAATCGTTTCCGGCGTAATCTGCGGGTTGAGGCGCATTTCGTCGAAATAGTTTCCGGGGGCAAGAACAGTAAACGCGAAGGCAAGCAGGGATACTCCGATGAGCAGGAAAACAGCGTGAACGGATCTCCGCAGCAAATAATGCATCATGATTCCGCCATCCCAGGCCGCGAGAAATTCAGGCGTGGCACCGCCGCTAAAAGTTCGCGGGTGACCCTGCTTTCCGGCTCTTTCAGAATTTTGTCAGGCGGTCCCTGTTCGACAATCTGCCCGCGGCTCATCACTGCAATCTCGTCTGCTAAATGCGCGGCCATGGCCAGATCGTGTGAGATGAACAGACAGGTCATGCCAAGCGAGTCTTGCAATTCCAGCAAAAGATTTGCGATTTGTGCTTGCACGGAACAATCGAGAGCCGACAGCGCTTCGTCGAGAATGAGCAGCTTCGGCTCAAGGGTTAGCGCTCGAGCAATCGCCAACCGCTGCCGCTGTCCGCCGCTTAGCTCCGCCGGGATTCTTCCTTCCATTTCCGGAGAAAGCCCAACTTGTTCGAGTAAGACATGCGCCCTGGCTCGCATTTCGTCGCGCCTGACGTTTCCCTGCAGGGCCAAAGGTTCGGTCAGGATCTCCAGCATAGTCCAACTTGCATGGAAAGAGTTTACGGGATCTTGAAAAATAAGCTGGATCTGTCGACGGATTCTTCGATACTCCTTTTCGGTAAGCTGCGTGATGTCCGTTTCCTCGAACCAGATGCTTCCTGACGTGGCTTTTTCCAAGCAGGCAAGGCAGAGCGCCAGCGTGCTCTTTCCTGAGCCCGATTGACCCACAATCGCGAGTGTGGTCCCTTTAAGAATGGAAAAAGAGACACCATCGAGCGCCCGCACCTCTGCGCCCGGGCCCGCGAGCTTTTTCTTCGAATAGCGCTTCACCAGGTTTTCCACCCTGACGACTGGCCGCGCGGTTTTTTCGCTCCTGGCAGTCATTCCTGGCCTTCGTACCGGAAGCAAGAAACTACGTGCGCCTCGCTCAATTTCACCAATCCAGGCTCCTGAGATTTGCAAACATCCATCCGCTCCGGGCACCTGGGTTCGAAGGGACAGCCTTCCCGGGGCAGCGAGGAAGCAAGCGAATCTCCCGGAATCGCGGCCAATTTTTTCTTGTGAGCGCTGTGCGTCTCGCTGAGAAACGGCGGAATCGCTTGGAAAAGGGACCGCGTGTAAGGATGCCTTGGCGAAGCCAACACTTTCTCTGCCGGCCCTAATTCCACAATTCGTCCGGCATATAAAACCAAAACGCGGTCGGCAAATCCCCCCAGCAACGCCGGATTGTGTGTGATGAAGATCATGGCAAGGCCAAGATTTTTTCGCAGCGTTCGAAAGACTCCCAAAATCTCCATTTGCGTCGTGGGATCGAGCGAGGCCGTGGGCTCGTCCGCAATCACCACGGAGGGCCCACAGGCAATCGCTTGTGCAATGAGAATGCGCTGGCGCTGTCCTCCGCTGAGTTGATGCGGATAGGAGCGCGCGATGCGCTCTGCTTCCTCCGCAAGAAAAAGCATTTTACGCCATGCGCGGCCAATACCTGGCGAACCTGCCGGCCTGTTCGCATGGTCGGGTGAAGCGCAACCGAAGGCTCCTGAAAAATCAAGGAAATGCACTTGCCACGGATTTTCTCAAGCTCTTCAAGCTTCGCTTGAAGAAGGTTCCTTCCCTCCAATAAGACTTCTCCGGATACAGCGACAGCATTCGCGTGGAAGAGTCCCAAAAGCGATGTGGCCAGCGTGCTTTTCCCCGATCCGGATTCCCCGAGGACACCCATTACCTCGCCGGGCTCCAGATGAAAACTGACTCCGTCGAGCGCCCGGTGGCTACCGCCCTTGGGTGGGTGATAGGTGACTCGGAGATCCCGAACTTCCAGAATGGCCCCCATGCACCGCATGTTGAAGCAGGATGGCGGAGGGGACAAGACAAACCTGCTCATCCGCTAACCACAGGTAATTCTTTGCGGCTGACTCGCAGGCTTCGGAAACGCCTCAGGGAGGCATTTCCACCTGAGAATCGAAGCTCTACGGCGCACAAGCCCAAGCGAGTTGGGAATTACCATCTTCATAAGACCTTCGCACGTCTGACTTCGAGACGCCGTTGATTCCTTGCCAGGGTGACGGTTTCTATCACTTTCGAATAATCGGGCAAATGCCCGAGGCGCATTATGTGGTCTTTACCCGAGTATTGCTATAACCTCATTCACTCCCTTTAGTGTTGTACAGGAGATCTAAATAGCTGTATTTGAAGGAGATAGTTCTGCCTAAACAGACAAAGTGCATTACAGACTTTAGCTGTTTCAAGCTGAGATGGGTTAGGGCTGGGGTTCAGCGCTATCCATATTCGGTACAAAATTAGGGTCTTTACCTGAGGGGCTTTCAGGGGTTTACTTGCTTGAGGTCACCTAGGTTCCGATGATATTAGCCTATCCTGTTTTCTGCGCCAGCGGGGGTGTGAGCCGCCAGGTCCCTTGCGCTTCAGACGAGGAGAATAATCTTATGGTCAAGCGAGATGAATCGTCCGAGCTGCTTCGTGAACTGGTGGCACACCTCCGCCAGAACAGAACGCAACTCCGCGAGGAATGGGTCGGCCGCATTTCTGAAACGCGACTGCTCACGGCCATGACCAAAGAAGAGATCTTCGCAGAAGCTACTTCCGTGTACGACAGCTACGTCGAAGCTCTCGAGACGGAAACCTTCGAAGCGCTGCAGGCTTACGCACGCAATCTCTCGGAACGCATCATTCCGCGCGGCGTCGAAACGCACGAAGTCGTGGGAATCGTCCTCCTCCTGCGCGACGTCCTGGCGCGCTCCCTCTTCGCGAAGTACCAGACGGATTTCAAGAAGCTGAACGGCATCCTGGACGCCTACGAGCCCGCCGCGAACCGCATCGCCAACACCGTGGCCGTCGGTTTCGTCCAGGAACGCGAGCGCGTCATTCGCCAGCAGCAGGAAGCCATCCGCGAACTCTCTACGCCGGTCTTGCAGGTGCGCGAGCGCCTGCTGATTCTGCCCATCATCGGCGTGATCGATCCCCAACGCGCACGACAGTTGACCGAGCAGTTGCTCCGCGGGATCCGCACCAATCGCGCCAAGGTGGTGGTCATCGATATCACCGGCGTGGCCGCGATGGACGTTACCGTCGCCAACCACTTGGTGCAAACGGTAGAAGCTTCGCGGTTGCTCGGCGCCACTGTCATCGTCACTGGCCTGTCTCCGGAGATTGCTCAGACTCTGGTAACCATCGGCGTCGACCTCGGCAAGATGAACACGGTCGGCGACCTGCAGGGCGGCATCGAGCAGGCTGAGCGGCTCCTGGGTTACAAAGTCATGGCGTTGGCGGAGACGAGCTGAGCAGATTAGCCAAGGGAAAAGGGCAACGTGGAAGTTCCTATTCTCAAGCAGGGGCAGGTCCTGATCGCAACGTTTCAGGCTGCTCTCTCTGACGCAGACCTCAATCAACTGCGTAGCGCCCTTGTGCAACAAGTCGTCAGATTCCGCTCGCGCGCCGTCATCGTGGATGTGACGGCAATGGATGTGATGGACTCGTTTGCCTCACGAACGTTGCGTGAGATTGCTCACATGATCCGCTTGCGCGGTGCGGAAACCGTCATCGTTGGAATCCAGCCGGAAGTCGCCTTTGCGATGGTGCAGCTCGGCTTAACCTTGGAAGGTGTTGCCACGGCTCTCGACTTGGAAGAGGGCCTGGCTTATTTGAATCAGAAATTCAAGATCATGAAGTGAGAGTGAGCTTCCGTGTCCCGCGTGGAAATCCGGGTGACCATTAGTTCTGACCAGGACATTGTCTTAGCTCGACAGAAAGGACGGTCCTTAGCACTGGAACTCGGTTTTTCCTCAGGCGATGCCACCCTCATTGCCACCGCCATCTCAGAACTTGCGCGAAACATCGTATCTTACGCCGGCAACGGCCAGATCCTCTTGAGAGACATCCAAAACAGCACTCGGGTTGGCATCTCCGTCACGGCTTCTGACGATGGTCCAGGCATTCCCAACATTAGCCAAGCCTTGCGAGACGGCTTTTCGACTTCAGGGAGTCTGGGATTGGGATTGCCCGGAGTGCGCCGCTTGATGGACGAGTTCGAGATAAATTCCAAACCTGGCCAGGGAACCAAAGTCGGGGTGAAAAAGTGGAGACCATAAAAAGCCTGATGGCCGAGTACGGTGTGGCAAAGTTAGCTCTCCCGGGCGAAGGGGAGTCCGGGGATCACTACCTAGTGTGCTGCAATCAGGGCAGCATCCTGGCTGCGGCCATCGATGGGATCGGTCACGGAGCTGAGGCCGCCAGTGCGGCCAAGGCGGCAACAGCCGCCCTGAGGAACGGCATCGGCGAGCCCATCATCCGCCTGGTGGCAGCGTGCCACGAGAAACTGCGATCAACACGCGGGGTTGTCTTGAGCCTCGCTTCCATTGACGTAAAACATGGTCTCATGACTTGGCTCGGCGTGGGGAATGTACACGGCGTGTTGGTGCGTGCCAACAACAAGAAGGGCGCGGCACAGGAAACCCTCATGCTGCGTGGGGGCGTCGTTGGTGACCATTTGCCACAGTTGCAGGCCGCAGTGCTTCCGGTGGGGCAGGGCGACCTGCTCGTTTTCGCCACCGATGGCATTCGCCCGGATTTCCCCGCAGGTCTTTCGGCTCTTGAGAATCCGCAAAGAGCCGCAGACAGAATTTTGAAAGGCTTTGGCAATGGAAGTGATGACGCCCTGGTCCTGGCCCTGCGGATTACGGGAATTCAGTCATGAAGACAGAAGTGGGACAAAAAAAGGGACAGCGAACGGACCTGGAAGCCGAGTACGCCGCTGCCTTGCGTGAATACGCAACGGGGGGAGGCGAAGCGGTGCTGGGCCGAGCCTACGAACTTGGCCGCCGCGCGATTGCGGAACGCAAAAGCCTCCTGGAACTGGTCTCGCTTCACCACAAGACTCTGAAGGAATTGTTTCAGAATTCGGTCGACAGGAGATCCCCAGGACACTTGGTCCAAGCGAGCTGTGATTTCTTTTCGGAGTGCGTTTCTCCTTACGAGATGGCCCAGCGGGGATTTCAAGACGCCGTGAAGGCCCTGCGCCAGCTGAATGAAACACTCGAAGAAGAAATCAAACGTATCGCTTACTCGGTCCACGATGAAGCCGGACAATTGTTGGTGGCCGTGCACCTGGCTCTGGCGAATCTCGGCCAGGAACTGCCGCAGGGAAAGCAATCGCAAATCGCCGAAATCGAGGGCTTGCTTACCGAAGTCGAAAAGCATTTGCGCCGCTATTCCCATGAACTTCGCCCCACCATCCTTGACGATCTGGGCTGGATTCCTGCCATTCGTTTCCTGGCCGAAGGAGTTTCCAAGCGCTCGAATCTGCAGATCCACATCGAGGCAAAGATTTCCGGCCGGCTGCCAAGCACCATCGAAACCGCCCTCTATCGCGTGGTGCAAGAGGCATTGACCAATGCCGTCAAGCACGCTAAGGCCAAGAGTGTCTGGATTCGCGCCTGGATTAAGGATCAGGTGCTGCATTGCTCGATCCGGGATGATGGCACGGGTTTTGATGCCCAGGCCGTTCAAGCGGGCACCGGGCGCAAGGGATTGGGGTTAATTGCGATGCGCGAGCGTTTGAGCGCCATCGGCGGAACCCTTTGGATTGAATCATCGCAGAAACGTGGTACCGAACTACTAATCAGACTTCCCAGGGAGGGCGATAATGTCAATTCGAGTAGTGCTCGCTGACGATCATGTCTTGGTGCGGCAGGGCCTCAAATCCCTGCTCGAACGGGAAAACTTTCAGGTAATTGCAGAAGCCTCCGATGGCCAGGAAGCGGTTCGTTATTCGGAGTCGCTGCATCCGGACATCGCCGTCGTGGACATCAGCATGCCGACTCTGAACGGCATCGACGCCATCCGCGAGATGGGCCGGTGCTCCCCAAAGACGAAAACCATTCTGCTCACGCAACATGAAGAAGATCAGTACATCCGAGAAGCTTTGGAAGCCGGCGTGAGGGGATACGTCCTGAAAAGTCAGGCGGCGAACGATCTGGTTCACGCCATTCAGCAAGTCTCGCGCGGCCAATTCTATTTGAGTCCGGGCGTTTCGAAGGCTGTCGTTGAAGCCTATCGCACGAAATCGCAAATGCCCGTGGATCCCCTGACCGTTCGTGAGCGCCAAGTGCTGCAACTGATTGCCGAGGGCAGGTCCACGAAGGATGTGGCTTCGCTTCTGGGGATCAGCGTGAAAACCGCCGAGTCGCATCGCACAAGGCTCATGCAAAAACTAGACATTCATGAAACCGCCAGCCTGGTGCGCTACGCTGTGCGTCGCGGCTTAGTCCAACCGTAATACCGTCAAGGATTTCGCCTCGGGATTACCAGCAGCCGTTTCTGCGCAGCTTTTGCAATTGCCGCCGAGCTTCGCGGCTCCCATTCTTAACGGCGGCTCGCAGAAGGATTCTTGCCTGCTCGCAATTTCGGGCAACGCCCTCGCCCTTCAAGTAAAGCCGCGCTAAATCCACTTCCGCTGACGAGTCACCGGCTCCAACTGCGGACCAGAGGCGCATCACCTCCGCGCTTCTATCTTGTGTGGGAGCACGGCCGTAGGACGGCTCTCGGGCGGTTTCTCTTGGGCGAGGGATTGCCGGGCCTGCAGCTGGCGCGCTATCCTGGGCGTAAGCATTAGGCGGGGCGGAATTTTCCTGCGACTCTTGCGGAGGCGCGTTTGGTATTGGTTTCGCTGCGGCCGGCGTCTGTGCCGGTACTTGAGCCGAACCCTGCGGCGGAGTAGAGCTCTCAGGCTGCAAATCCCGCTTTCCGCTGAGTTTCTCGCCTAAACGTATTAGCGCATTCCCGACCTTCGGCCGCAATTTCTCAAAAAGCCCAAAATTCTCGAAGAGCACAACAGGCGCCAGCACAATCACACCCATGAGAAACCCCGTCGCAACGCTGCGCACGAATCCGCCAGTCCTTCGAGAATCTTGAGACGGCCCACTCGCATGCGGCGAAAAAAGGGGAGGCACAACGGAAGCAAAGGGTGACCCGACCGGCCGTTGCTCTTCCCGAGCCGCAAGGCGGGGTGGCTGTGCCACCGTCGGCGATGCTTTCTTCACTTCCTGCGGGTGGCTGTTCCTGCTAGGCGTAACGCACGCTTCTTCTACCGCCCAGGCCGGCAGCGGGTACTCTCGATTGTGGCGGGAGCCTTCTGATTCGCCGGGCTGCTTAAGCCAGTTACGAATTCGGTTACCGCCATCAGCGCTCGGCGCCGTGAAACGCAAGCCTCCGGCTTTTTTTGACTTGTCCGTCCATACTACGTCGCCGTTCAGCTCGATCCGCTCCGCTGGATGGGGAGAGATACAAATTCGCCGGGGGCCCAATTGGTGAACTGCGACGGCCGATTGGAATCCAAGCCCCTTTTCCGAAGCATCGACTACGATTCCGCCGCTTCCCGCCTCAAACTCGAAGTAGGAAATCCCTCCTGGCCTCTTTCTCTCGACACTGCGACGTTCGGTCCCCACGGCCGTTTGTGCCGTCAGCGAATTTGGCCAGCTTTTCGGTTGAATTGGTTTCGGCTCCACTGGCGCTCTGGCTCTGCCACCCGCAAGCGCTCCGCATTCGACAATGGTCAGTCTACAGCCGTCATTCTACAACCTACAATTTTGTACCTATTCGCATCCCACAAAGACCGCAGGCCTCGCGAGATTCCTTTCCTCGCTAGGCTGCTTGTAAACGAGTTAGATTCAACAAGATAGAAGAATTTCACGCAGCCCTTTTCCTTTTCGCTTAGGGTGTTCGCCTCATGTGAAAGAAAGCAACAACCTGATTGCCTGCAGTTGCACTTCCTCCATAACCTGCGACCGTACGATGCCCACTCGTGTCTTGCTTGCGGATGATCATGCGTTGGTCCGTCAGGGTCTAAAGGCCTTGTTGGAGAAGCAGGGCATCCAAGTAGTTACGGAGGCTTCTGACGGACAGGAAGCCGTACGTCTGGCCGAAAAGGCCCAGCCTGAGGTGGCTATTCTGGACATTACCATGCCGCTTTTGAACGGCGTCGATGCCGCCCGCGAGTTGATGAAGTCCACGCCGAAGACCAAGGTGATTCTTCTTACCCAACATGACGAGGACCAATATGTGACCGAGGCCCTTCGCGCGGGCGTAAAGGGGTATGTACTAAAGAGCCAAGCTGCCGAGGATTTAGTCCATGCTATACGAGAAGTCTGCAAGGGATCCGTTTATCTGAGCCCGAGCATATCGCGAGCCGTCGTCGACGCATACCTGTCAAAAACCTACGTGTCACCGGATCCTCTCTCTACGCGCGAGCGCCAAGTCCTTCAACTGGTCGGCGAAGGCAAGTCCACCAAGGACATCGCCCTGCAACTGGGCATCAGTGTAAAAACCGCCGAGTCGCACCGAGCCAGACTCATGCGTAAGCTGGACATTCACGAAACTGCCAGTCTGGTTCGCTATGCCATCCGGCGCGGGTTAATCCAAGCTTAACCTCCTGCGAAATCAACCATTTCGTCCCCGCTTCGCTCAATCATTCTCCTAGGGGCGTTTCGGTGATTCACCGGATTGTTTTAAAAAGCCAAGAAGCTATCGTGCACTCAGGAGGGGGGCTGCCTCCGAGTTCAGGGCCCCGCCTGAAACACCCCAACATCCCTTTGCCCTGGAAGGGAGGCGGCCCATCCCAAATTCGTTGGGAGGATGCGGTTAAGTCAGGAGAGTTCGAATTAGGAGTAAGAGCCGGGGAGACCATGCCCTTAGAGCGAGACAAACCCAGCAGGGGCTCACAGACTCACTGGGGAGTACAGCAGGCCGCCAGCAAGCTGAAAGATTTTGCCAAGCTGATCGTCCCGATTGACTCCAAGAGCGCCTTTCATTTTGCAGACAGGAGACGGCGCTCGCGCGGACCGGACGAGACTCTCGATAACGTATTTCACGGCATGCTGCGCGAGGCCAATCGGGAACTGGCCAGGCTGCTTAAGGACGTACACGCGGGGTCTGACACCGCACTGCGCAATGGAGCTGCAAGCAACGCCACTCGCGACCTTCTTCTTCGTGCCCTTCAGTGTGCGACCAAGCAATACATGGTGCAAGCCGAACTCAGCAATCTGGCGCTGAAGGACGAACTCACAGGCCTGTACAATCGCCGTGGATTTTTAGTCTTGGCAGACCGCCAGCTAAAACTCGCACGTCGCTACGGCCGCAGCCTGCTTCTGTTTTTCCTGGATGTCGATGGCCTGAAGGAGATTAACGACACGCTGGGTCATACCGAGGGCGATGCGGCTTTGAAGCGCATGGCCGAGGCTTTGGAGAGCACTTTTCGTGACTCGGACCTCACCGCTCGGTTAGGAGGCGACGAGTTTGCCGCTCTGGCCATCGAAGCCTCCGGCAACAATGAAGTCTCGATCCGCGCTCGCTTGACCGAGTATCTGAATTTGGCAAGCCACAAGGACTCTTTCAAGTTTTCTGTCAGTTTGGGAACCGCAAGGTTTGATCCTTTGAAACCCTCTTCGATTCGAGAACTAATCGCTCAAGCGGATCACGCCATGTACGACCAAAAGCGGTGCCGTTGCTTACCGCGGCTCACAAACGCGGTTTGTTATCAATCCTAGATAGGACGGGAGCTTGCAGTTTATGTTTAAAAGAGGCAGCTTGGCGCGCAAGGCAGATTTTACAAATTCATTACATCTCCTGCCTTTATAAGATAGAGCAGAATTCGATTGAAAGGTCGAAACACTCATGGCAGTGCGGTCCGGTCGACTCGAAAAGCGCGTCCAGCTGTCCTTACCTGTGCAGATCTCTAGCCTGTATGATCCCGCCACGGCGGAGCGCAGCACCACCGAGAATGTGTGCTCCCTGGGAATGCGCGTCGTTACGCAAAAAGCCAAACAGTTGAACGAGCGGTTGATGATTAGTTCCTCGGTGGGGAACCTGCGAGCTATGGCTCGCGTTGTTTACTGCCAACGGCTCCCGGATGGGCGCTTTGGCGTCGGGATTCAGTTTCAGGGACAGTCGGTCAACTGGACAACCGGATCGCTCGCCGGCGCGAGCGATTAAGGCACGGCACACCGGAACCCGCCGGAACCGTGTCGCTTTTGCCTGCGTAAAACAGTGTGACATGGGTCCTGGAAAGATTCCTCGAAGGGACCGTGGACCAGCCACTGTTTCAAAGAACGGCCTTCGAATGAGTCGCACGACAGTGATCCTGCTTTTTCTTGCCCTGCTGCTTCTTGCCGTCGGCCTGCACAACCAGATCGGTAGGGCCTTCCCTGCTGGGATTTTTCGCGCCAAAACTTCCCAACCTTCCGGCACAGCTTCTTCCCCGCCGCTAGGCAGGGTTCTCTGGTCCGCGGACATGGAAACCGGCGATCTCTCGCAGTGGAGTGTTCCCGATGCCCCGGGCGGTCGCAACCAGGGGGGAGGCGTCTTCAACAGCGGCTTTGCGACCGCCAGCGTGGACACGGTCAGCTTCGCCCACAGCGGCCTTCATGCGGCCAAACTCTTTGTGAATGCGCTCGACACCGGCGACTTGCCCACCAGCGGGACCCGCTTATTCCGCTGGCTGGAGCCGGAAAGATATTCGGAACTCTATTACCGTGTCTGGTTCTACTTCCCCCAGCGCTACACTCCAAATGGCAATCCTCCCTGGTGGAACATCTCTCAGTGGAAATCCAAGCGCGCTTCGACGAACGACCCCTTCCTCGCCTTGAATGTCGGCAATCGCCCGGACGGAGCCATGTATTTCTACCTGTACGACAAGAACGCCAGCCACTCCCATGGCCAATCCATCAAAAACATTCCCGAAGGTCAGTGGTTTGAGGTCGAGGCCTACTACCAATGCTCAGGGGAAAAGAATGGGCACGTCACTTTCTGGCAGGACGGCGTCCAGATCCTGGACGTTTCCAATATGCAGACCCGCTATCCCGATGGCAACTGCGCTTGGAGCGTCAACAACTATTCCACCAGCCTGAATCCCAATCCCGCGACCATTTACGTCGACGATGCCGCCATCTGTCTTGGCGGTCGCTGCCCGTAATCGCCATGTGCAGCTTATATCCGTGCAACCCATAAAGCCCGGACCCATAAGGGTTCCTAAGTCCGATAAGCAAACTGCCCCAATGCCCTGCCCTCAAGAAATCCGCACCCTGGATACGGCTACGCAGTCTCTGCACAATCATCCCAGCCTCTCTCAAGTCCTTTACCATGCAATCCAGAAATTCCTGGCCGGGCCCTCTCGCCCCTTGGGTTTCACCAACCGGCTGCCGTAGTCCACCGAGTACACCTCAAGACAATAACTATCCTTGACGTGGCCCCCAGTCCGGGCAACCCGGCAACTTCTGCAATTGGGATTGAGAAAGATTACGAAGGGGAAATCGTCACACAACTGCCCCTTAGACTTAGAAGAGCGCTCGCGCCGTCTGACCTGCAAGGGTATCTACCTGCGTTATTTTGAGGGTTTCCCAACCGCCAAGCTGGGTGATTTCCCGATTGTCCGCGCCGCGCGCCTTTCGGTAACTTTAACTCAGTCTTTGTATTATGCCCGAGGACAAGTACCTAGAAAGAGAAGGTCAGAGCTGGAATGCCCGATTTGGGAACGTTCGATTTCGCATGGAGTAAACCACTTTTGGATTGCACCGATCAATGACTGCCTGTGATGTTGCCATCGTCGGCGCAGGTCCCTACGGCCTCTCCGTCGCCGCGCATTTGAGAGCTGCCAATGGGCTGGACATCCGCGTTTTCGGCGAACCCATGTCCTTTTGGGAAAGGCATATGCCTAAGTGGATGCTGCTTCGCTCTCCCTTAGCGGGCTCGCATCTTTCTGACCCCGACAAAGCTCTTACCCTGCAAGCCTATCAGGCGGCTACCGGAAAGGCGATCACTGCTCCCCTGCCCTTGTCCCGCTTTATCGACTACGGTCGCTGGTTTCAATCTCAAGTCGTGCCGGACACCGATCCCCGAAAAGTGGAGTGCATTGACAAAAACGGATTCGGCTTTCGGCTATTGCTCGAGGGCGGGGAGGTCTGGAAAGCGCGCCGCGTAATTGTTGCGGCGGGAATCGAAACATTTGCCTGGAAGCCTGAAGAATTTTGGCATGTTCCGCGGGAACTGGCGTCTCATTCCTGCGATCACTGTGACCTCAGCCGCTTTGCCGAGAAAAAAGTCGCGGTCATTGGCGCTGGACAAAGCGCTTTGGAATCAGCCGCATTGCTTCATGAAGCTGGAGCTGAAGTGGAAGTCCTTGCTCGCGCTCCTTTTGTGCGCTGGCTCTGGCGGCAAAAGTGGTTCCATACCTTTCAGCCCGTCGCTCGTTTGTTGTACGCGCCCCCCGATGTGGGCCAAGCGGGGCTCAGCCACCTCGTGGCGCGGCCAAATCTATTCCGACGCCTGCCTCGCTCGACTCAAGATCGCTGGGGGAAGCGCGCCATTCGTCCCGCTGGCGCGGCTTGGCTGCATCCACGCTGCGAACCGATTCGCATCACTACCGGACGCGCCGTCACTTCCGCGGTTCCCCGCGGAGGACGCCTCACCCTGACCTTGAACGACGGCACCTCCCGTCATGTGGACTACGCCTTACTCGCCACTGGTTACCGGGTCGACATTGCCCGCTATCCCTTTCTCGCCTCTCCGTTGCTCAAAGCCATTCCGCGTGTCGACGGTTATCCAAAACTCAATGACCGCTTCGAGTGCTCCGTCCCTGGGCTTCACTTTCTCGGCGCTCCTGCGGCACGGAGCTTTGGTCCGCTGATGCGCTTTGTTGCCGGCGCGGAGTTTGCATCTCGTAATTTGACGCGCGGGGTCCTGGGCAACGTCAAATCCAATTCGCTTCACAACTAATCTTGGCAGCGGCAGCCTCCATTCCGATTCTCGCAGAACCTTCGGCGACAGCGCCCGAAAAGGCCATCGGCTCGCTCGGCGCCCTCATCATGGGAGCGGACTATCGCGCGCTCGGTGTCGTGCGCAGCCTCGGCCGCCGCGGAATATCCGTTTGGCTGATCAAGCAGGGGGGACACCTGGTGGCAGCTACCTCGCGGTATGTGACTCGCAGAGTTCCCTGGCCTGAAGGCGAAGACGCCCGCAGAATTGACTTCCTCCTGGACCTCAGCGTCAAGAACAGCCTCCAAGGATGGGTGCTAATTCCCACCGATGATTACACTGTGAATTTGGCGTCCGTTTATCACGAGCTCCTTTCCAAGCAATACCGTGTAACCGTTCCGCGCTGGGAAAAATTGCGTTGGGCCTGCGACAAGCGCCAGCTTCACCGATTGGCCGGTGAATTAGGAGTCCATCAGCCCTGGACAAGATGTCTCTCTTCGCGCGAGCCTCTTGCCGATCTTCAGGTCCCTTTCCCCGTCATTCTCAAACCCGCGACTCGCCTGAAGCCTACCAGTCTCGCAATTCCCAAAGCCTGGCGTGCCGACGATCGTCAATCTTTGCTTGCGCAATTCCAACAAGCCAGTAAGTGGATCCCGCCGGAAAACCTGATGCTCCAGGAAATGGTGCCCGGAGGGGGAGAAAACCAGTTTTCTTACGCCGCACTTTGCAAAGACGGCGTTCCCCTGTCCTCCGTCGTCGCCAGGCGCCTTCGGCAGTACCCCAAGGATTTCGGCCAGTTCAGCACCTTTGTCGAAACTGTGGATGAGCCTCAGGTCGTCGAGCCTGCCGAGCGCCTACTGGCGGCAACTCGTTACACCGGTCTTGTCGAAGTGGAGTTCAAGAAAGATCCTCGTAACGGCCAGTTCAAAGTCCTGGATATCAATCCGCGCGTCTGGGGCTGGCATACTCTTTCGGTGCGCGCGGGCGTCGACTTCTGTTATCTTTTATGGCTTCTCGCTCGAGGCGAGCCGGTTCCGCAGTTGCGGGGCCGCGCCGGCGAGCGCTGGGTTCATCGGAGTGCGGACCTGCGCGTGGCCGTCGAAGAGATTTTGTCAGGCGGGTTTTCGCTGGCGTCTTACTTGAGCTCCATCCGTGGAGGGATCGAATCGGCCTTGTTCTCTTGGGATGATCCTCTGCCTGCGCTTCTGGATCTTCCGCTGTTTGCTTGCTCGGCGGGCAAGCGTGCTTTAGCGCCAAAAGATTCCTCGGCCTGACCGGCAGCTTTGCGTTCATCTACAAGGTATGTTTCAGGGAATCTACTCCTTCCATTTTGCGGTACTTACTTGATTGAGCGGTGATGCGGAATTGTTTAGTTTCTTTTGCTGGATGCAATTGCAATTCTGATTTCTTGGGAGGTTCAAATTGCGGATCACGATTATTGGTTGTGGCTATGTCGGGACAACGATCCGGAGCGCATCGCAACACTGAAAGCCGGCGTCATTCCCATCTACGAGCAACACCTCGACGCCTTGCTAACTTCCAACACCCGCGCGAATCGTCTCTCGTTTACTTGTGACGCCGCCGCCGCCGTGAAGTTTGGCGATGCCATCTTCATTTGCGTCGGCACGCCTCCGAAGGAAAACGGCGAGGCCGATCTTTCCGCGATCGATAATGTGGCGCGCTTGATTGCCACCGAGGCGCAAACTTCAAAACTCATCGTCGAAAAAAGCACGGTGCCCGCACAAACAGGTCAGCAATTGAAGCGCGTGCTGAGTGTCTACCGCCGGGATCCCTCCGTGGAATTCCGCGTGGCCTCCAATCCGGAATTTCTGCGCGAAGGCACTGCCGTCGAGGATTTTCTGCATCCCGACCGCATCGTGCTCGGCGTCGAGGACCATCACTGCGAAAAATAGCTCCGCGAAATCTACCGCCCCATCCTGGAGACAAAGTTTCACTGCCCCGTGCATTTGAGCGGCTGCCCCTCGGCGAAACCGCCAAAACTGGTCGTTACCACCATCAACAGCGCCGAACTCATCAAGCACGCCTCCAATTCGTTCCTCGCCTTGAAAATTTCCTACGCCAACATGATTGCCGATTTGTGCGAAAAAGTTGGCGCTGATATCCAGGAAGTCGTCCATGCCATGGGCCTCGACCCGCGCATCGGCCCGCAATTTCTGAGCGCGGGACTCGGTTTTGGCGGCTTCTGCTTGCCCAAAGACGTTCAAGCGTTTGTCCGCCTCGCGGAGCGTTCTGGCGTGAACTTCAACATGCTCAAAGACGCCGAGCAGGTCAACAAGCGCCGCATCGATTTGTTCCTCGAGAAGATCCGCCACGCCTTGTGGGTGATTAAAGACAAGCGAATTGGCATCTTGGGTTTGGCGTTCAAGGCCCACACCGACGACATTCGCTTCGCGCCATCGCTCGAAGTGATTCGAAGGCTCTTGGACGAAGGCGTGCAAATTCGCGCTTACGACCAGGAGGCCATGGACAAGACCGCCGCCATCTTCCCCCAGGTGAAGTTCTGCCGCGAACCCCTCGACGTCGCTCGCGATGCCGATGCCTTGCTCATCCTCACCGAGTGGCCCGAATTCCGGCAACTTGATTGGACTCGCATTGGCGACTCGATGAGCAGACCCCTGGTCATCGATGGCCGCAACCTTCTCGATCCGGACGCCATGAGGGAACGCGGTTTCGAATATCATTGCTTCGGCCGGCCTCTGGAGAGGCCGCTGCCGCAATCCGTGCCGGCCTCGATCCACGGAGTGGTATCAGCAACGGCGCCACCAGCCTAGTACTTCGTCCGGTTAGTTCCTTATATTATGACTGAGCCGGCGGCGCTTTCTTGGTTTGCGCGGGTGCGCGGCTTGCTATTGTTTCGTCGCCTCGATGATGCGTTGCAGCTGCTCCGGTCCCTTGGTCCATACAAAGGGCCTGGGATTCTCGTTGTTGCGGGCAATGAAGTCCAACAGGAATTCCTTCAGTTCTCTCTTCGAGGTATGCACACATTGCGACAAGCCCTGCTTGCCCAGGATGCTGAAAAAAACTTCCACCAGGTTGACCCAAGAAGCGTGGGTCGGGGTGTAGTGGAAATGCGCGCGGGGATGCCGCTTCAGCCAGCGCCGCGCTGCTTCGTTCTTGTGGATGTTGAGATTGTCGAGAATCATGTGCAACTCTCGCTCCGGGAAAGCGCTGACCACATCGTTGAGGAAGCGCAGGAAGTTGACCGAAGTGCGGCGTTGTTTGACATGGGCCACGACTTTACCAGTGGCAATCTCCAGAGCCGCCAGCAAGGTCTGCGTGCCGTGACGAACGTACTCATTGGTCCAGCTGCGCGGCTTCTTGGCGCCTAAGGGCAGCAAGGGCTGCGTGCGATCTAAGGCCCGAATGCCTGTCTTTTCGTCCACACACAACACCAGCGCATTTTCGGGGGGATTCAAATAGATGCCGACAATGTCCAGCAGCTTGGCTTCAAAATCAGGATCCGGGCTGAACGTAAAGGTGCGAATCCGATGAGGCTGTAGATGCGAAGCAACCAGGATCTGGTGCACGGTGCTGCGCGGCAGCCTCAAGTCCTTGGCGAGCGTTCGTACACTCCAGCGGCTGTAGTGCTCCGGCTGTTGGCAGGCTCGGGTCTGCACCCGCTGCACCACTTCCTGGCCATATTTTGCAGGTCGACCGGAACGAGGGGCATCCTGGAGACCCTCCAGCCCTTGGTTGGCAAAACAACGGCGCCATTTGCCAACGGTCACTTCGGGCATTTCGAGCTCGTCAGCGATTTGCTGATTGCTCTTGCCGGCAACAGCCGCCAAAACAATCCGACATCGCTGCACTAGACCCTGCCGAGTGGATGGTGACCGCACCAGCTGACGCAGCTTGGCCTGCGTAGTCCGGTCCATCGAGACAGCGGGAGCGACTCTCGGCATCCCCGCAACTATAGCTCAGAACTGAAATAATATAAAGAACTATTTAGACGATATACTAGTGGGCGACGTCATTTAACGAGAAGCAAAATCACACGAGGCGCTGCTACGGGCCCATTCTATGCCGTCCTTCGCGCGCTTCTACAACCCATTTCTCCCTAACCAGTGGCATTATTTTGGATTGTCCTTTAGTACCACTGTAGGACAGATCCTCACTACCCCATTTCACAGAAACCTCATGCCCGCTTTCTGACCCGGCGAGCAGTTGTTGTACCCAACTTTTTCCCATTAGTGTCTCTGTATTGCTGTCGAGCGCTCTGCGAGCCCGCCGTTGGCTCCGAATGCTCCCCCGGCCTGGTTCCCTTTCCCTTCCCACGAACCACGCCGGAATTCAGCTCGGAGAGACACGGTGTGACTCGTTGCGGCAAGGTTTCCTTTGTCCTCTTATTGGCGCTTGCGGTGACGGGGTGCACCGCAATGGTTTCCGGTGTGAACGGTCCCACTAGTCCCATACCGCTACCTTCACCGTCGTGGCGAATGGCACCGCACCGCTCACCTACCAGTGGCAGAAGAACGGCGCGAACATTGCCGGTGCAACTTCGGCGAGTTACACCACCTCGGCGACCACCACCTCCGATAGCGGCTCGACCTTCGACGTCGTCGTAAGCAACAGCGCAGGAACCGCCGCGAGCAATTCCGCCACGCTGACCGTAAACGCAGCGCCCGTCGCACCAACCATCACGACGCAACCCTCCAACCAAACGGTAACAGCGGGCCAGACCGCCACTTTCTCCGTGGCCGCCTCCGGCACCGCTCCTCTGAGCTATCAATGGAACAAAAATGGTGCGCCCATCAGCGGCGCCAGCTCCTCTTCTTACACCACGCCGACGACCACTACCTCGGACAACGGCGCGCTCTTCACCGTGGTGCTCAGCAACGCCATCGGAAGTGTAACCAGCAATGCCGCGACTCTTAACGTCAACGCTGTTTCTGCGACTGTGCAGGTCACGACGACGCAGCTGCCCGGGGCGACTTGGTCCGGTGCTTATAACGCCCCGCTTGCGGCTTCCGGCGGGACCACTCCTTATGCCTGGTCGCTCGCCAGCGGTTCGCTGCCAAATGGACTCAGTCTAAGTTCCAGCGGCGCCATTTCCGGCACGCCTTCCGT
>QHYJ01000009.1 GCA_003223255.1 Acidobacteriota bacterium
TGCTGGCCCGGAGTCTACCACAATCCCGGATTGGGTCGGTCTCGCCATGCAGTTACAAGAGAGCGGCCTCCCGATTGCAGGTGCGCACGCGAGCCTGGTTCTTCAGCTGACACCAAAGGGTGACAGGTTTGTGCAGCCTGAGCTTGCTGAGTTTGGCAGAGAGCCGATGCTACCGCAGATAGTGGGAGCAGGGGTAGACCAGGCAGCACACTATATTAGTGGTGCTCGCGAGGTTGGCGTATGCGAGCACTTGGAGGAGGTCCACTCGATGTCGTTCACGCAGTTCAGTGTTTTGCTCGTGCCATGCGCCATGCTCGAGTTCTTCCCAGTGCCGTTTGTACTTCGCATCAACGATGAACGACGTCCCCTCCATCTGGCGCGCAATACTGCGCATCACCGTCTCGACCCAAGCTTCAAAGAAATGCTCCATTGGCATCGTCCAGGGTATGCCTTCAAGATCGCTCAGCCCGGCGAGTCCTCGCTCTTCAACAGTCCAGTCAATCGCCTGGAGGCCTTCGATGAAACTGTCGGTACGCATCGGGCGTCGTAACCACGTCTCGACATCCGGCTTTTCTGGTCGGCGGCTGGGGAAGGCGTCGACTTTCCGCAAGAGTGACTCCGCCAAGGCGATCAGCCGATGGATAAAGGCCCCTACCTCGTGCTGCGTTTCGAGTGATCGCAGTTGTTTCTCGATGGTGAAGCGGATGGCACCTTTCAAGTGTCGGTCGTCACGCAGCTCGGGTTCGTGACGCGCGTGTGATCCTGGAGCTCCAGGCAGATGTCGTGCGTCGGTCTTATTGTCTGCACCGGCGTGCGCCCACCGGCGCGATGATGGAAGGCTCGACGGCGAGCATAGGCTTTCGAGCCATTGCAGGTAGGCGCGAATCGGTTCCGCAAATCCGCTTACGTAGCCTTGGGCCAGGTACTCCGTCAAGAGAGGCACGAGGCTCGTTCTCAGATTCGTCCTGGCGCGTTCTTCATCTCTTCCTAAGAAGTAGGAATGCCCCGGCACGAGGGGAAGCGCTTCATCAGCCGCGTGTTCAATGAATGTCGACACGAGTTCTTGAAATGCCTTTTGGCTCAACTCGCAACCGTGCTCTTCAACTACCTTCAGGCTCGGCCACAGTGACAAGAAAGCAAATCGCCGGCGTGCCGCCACATCGAGGATGGCGATGCTGCGGTCGGCTCTGTTCATGGTGCCCAGCACATGCAGGTTGTTCGGGAGATGCAGTTTGCGGAAGAACGGCGTTCCAAAATCATAGGCCAAGCCGATCTCACCCAGGGATTCTGGGTCTGGCTCGAACCGATAGATGGCCTCACCGAGGATTTTCCCTAGATCTGCTCGATTGATTTCGTCGATGTGGAGCAGGTAATTCCGCGCGGGGTTCTCGCAGGCATGAGCGGCAGCTTCGATGAGAAATCCGGGTTTTGGAGCGAAGCGAAATCCAAGCGTGCCATTACCGCTAGTGCTCTCTTGAAGTGGCGCGAGGCCACCGACGAAGTTCTCATACGTGGTATTGGGGTGGAATTGGATTGCCTGACCGACTCCCGCAGTCTTCGGCGAGAATCTGGCGTGCCATGCGGGTTTTTCCCGTTCCAGGAGGCCCTTGGATGATGACGTACCGGCGCGTCTTCAATAGCCCGAGCACGTCGTCGCGGGTTATAAGCGGCATCAGGTGCTCAAACCAGGCAGACTGTACCGCGAGCGCATCGTCCTGAAATTCCTTGAGTGGTGTGTGGCCGCGTTCCTGGAAGAGAATATCGAGCATGGCCGTGAGCGCGGCGATGGTCCCGGCTCGATCATCCGTGGGCCGGTAGATAGCGTATAACACTCTGCCGTACCTCGCGCGCTCATAGATTGTCCATGCATTTTGAATCGGCGCTGGCACATCGATATCCACGCGTGTTGGATCCTGCTTAGCCCAGGCTACCTGCACGCCGCTGCCAAACCGGTGATTCAGCAGGTGCAAATGGCCTGAATCTTTCGCGCATGGCCGGGACGTCCAAGGATCGTTTCATCGGGTGCAAGTCCTTGTGTCCCGATTCCCATGGCCACAAGACACGGCGCGCCTTCCACGGGAAAGATCACGAAGCACATGCCATATGCTCCCGCGTCAGCGTTCGACGGGTGAATGTATGCGGCATACGGTACGCCCGCGTCACTTCCTTTCATATCCGGCGCTCGCAGCGTCACGGATCTTTCTGCCCGTTTCGCATAGCGCGTTCCGAAGAGCGCGGCGAGGGCCTTGTCGTTGCGCTCCTTCCAAGAGTCCAGTGTCGTCGAGTGGATGACGTCCACCAGTAGATCGAATGGTGAGGCCATAACCCTTGTCCAGCTTTCCTTTCAGCGTTGATGCGCGGGGAACAGACTCGTGTACCAGAATAAGTCCCCCATGCCACCCTTGCGCACGAGAGCAAGGATTCGTATGGGCCGAGTCTTGTGCCTACAGAAAGCGGCATATGAGTGACGGAGTGAAGTTTAGCCGATCAAGGACCCGATAAGGAATGAATTACGGCGTATCCCGTTCGAGGAAGTTGAGCAAGGATGGTGTAGACAGCTCCACTGGGCGGAGGCTGCCCAGAAACCCCCAGCTGTGGGAACGTGGGAAGAAAGGCCGAATGTTCATAGATTTCCGTATTATGAACATACGTGCTATGCTCAAAATAGGAGGATGAGTGTATGGCCTTAGCTAAAACGAGGTCCCACAAGCATTTTCAATTAGACGCGGGAAAGCTGAAGCGCGCCCAGAGGGCGCTGCGGGCAGAGACAGAAACGGAAACTATCGAGCGTGCGCTCGACGTTGTTATCACCGAACACGCGAGAAACCGGTTAACGGTCGAAGCCAACGACCGCTTCGTCAAAAGTGGCGTCGATATAAGGGATGCATACAGCACATTGGACACGTAGATGCAGCCGGTCCTCTTTGACTCTTCCATTTACATTACCGCTTTACGCACTGGAGACGAGGCCGCCCTGTCGCTGAGGCGGTTGGCCGTCGACTCGCCGATCTGGCTGAGCGCGGTCGTACTCGAAGAGCTATATGCCGGAATTGCCCCTCGCGGTCGGCATGTGCTGGAACGATTCGAGCGTGACTTCGAGAAGGCGAGGCGAATTCTCGTACCGAACCTCAACGATTGGACGCAGACCGGCAAAGTACTGGCCCGTTTGGCCGCCAAGTATGATTACGAGAAAATTGGACA
>QHYJ01000004.1 GCA_003223255.1 Acidobacteriota bacterium
CTGGCGAACAACACCTTTGTTGAGCACCATCACGCGGTCGCCCATGGCCATGGCTTCCACTTGATCATGCGTGACGTAGATGGTCGTGGTACCGACGCGGCGATGAAAACGCTCAAGCTCTTCACGCGCGGAGGCGCGGAGCTTGGCGTCGAGGTTGGAGAGAGGCTCGTCGAGAAGAAAGACGGCCGGTTCGCGGACGATGGCGCGGGCCAGAGCGACCCTTTGCCGCTCACCACCGGAAAGCTCCCGCGGCTTGCGATCGAGGAGCGCGCCAATGCCAAGGAGCGACGCCGCCCATTCGACCTTTTCCTTGTGGAGTTCTTTCTTTACGTTCTGGGCCTTCAGCGGAAACGCAATATTTTTGTACACAGAGAGATGCGGATAGAGCGCATAACTCTGGAAGACCATGGCGATGCGGCGTTCGCGCGGCGAAAGATCGTTGACGACTTGGCCGCCGATGAGAATTTCGCCGGATGTGGGAGTTTCCAGCCCGGCGATCATCCGCAAAAGCGTCGTTTTTCCCGATCCCGAGGGCCCTAGGAAAACGAGAAACTCGCCTTCGCGAGTTTCGAGATTCACGTGGTTGACGGCTCCGGGTTGTCCTTCTTTGAATACCTTTGTCAGATGCCGTATCTCGACAACAGCCATCAGCGCTCCGTTCCGTCATTTCCATCTGGCAAAGATACGCTTGTATTCCTCTTCCGCAGCCTTGGCGGCATTCTCCGCACTTTCGTCGCCGCGCGCCACTTTCGCGAACATAGTGGGAATGACCCAAGCTTTAAAAGCTTCGTCAATGGCGGCGGTACCGTAACCGGGATAACCCACGTTTGTCGCCCAATCGAGAACGTTGCCGAGGGCCTTATATTTGTCCGGGGGATTTGCCCGCGGATCATTGGAGATTTCCTGCTTGAGGTTGGGCACGGTGCCCGGGAAGCACGGGAAATTGTAAAACTGGCCGCCGATAAAGGAGTCATGGAAGGCGTCAATGAAATCGATCAGGAATTGTTGCGCGCCGTCTTTGTTTTCGGCGAAGTCCCAGATGAGATAGCAGTCCATGACATGCTCGGCGGCGATGCGGCGCACCGGCCCTTTCGGCGCGGCGCAGATCATGATCTTGCTGTCGATGGGCAGATGTTCGCGCTCGGACTGGCGCGTGATGGAGATGGCGTTGGCGACATAAGAAACGCGGCCGGCGAGCATGGCCTGGTTGTTGGATGGCGGAGTCCATGTGAAGACCTCGGGCGTTTCCGATTCCTGATAAAGCGCCTTCATGAACTTCAGAGCTTCAACGGTCTCCTTGGAATTGATGGTGACATTGCCGGCTTCATCCTGCTCGGCGCCCCCAAAGGACCAAAGGAGTGCGCGCATGGCCATGCTGGTATCGAGTTCTTGCGAGAGCCCCAACCCGCAAGGATGGCCGGTCTTGTCGCGGATTTTCTTGGCGCCGACGCGCAGATCTTCGTAAGTATCTGGGCCATTTGGGAAGCCGGCGTCGGTCCACCAGTCTTTGTGCCAGTTGCCGGGATCAGGGACGTAGGAATCGGAAAAAGCGAAGTAGCGCTTCGTTTTTGGATTGTAAGTAGACTTATGCGCGAGATCGATCTTCTTGCCGTGCTTCTTCTCCACTTCCTGGTATACATGCGCCATGTCGATGGTTTGCTTTTCGTAGGCCGCGGGAGGCGAGAGCAACATAAAAAGGTCGTGACCCTTCATTGCAGAGGCCTCGGAAGCAGCCTTGGCCGGAAGGTCGACAAGGTTGATGTGGTCGACGATCACATTCGTATCGTGCTTTTGTCCCCATTGTTTGCAGAAGGTTCCGTCGAACCAGGTGTCGTAGGCGGGAACGAAATGGCTCCACTGAAGAATTTTCAGAATTTTTTGCTCAGCTGCCGCGCGTTCTGGGAACAGAAAAAAAGGGCCGGAACCGACGCCGGCTGCGAGAGCCCCGCTCCCCGTCAACTTGATAAAGTCCCTGCGTGAAAGCCCTTCCTGCTCTTTCTTAGTCATCTTGCTACCCTCCGACGAACAAATGGGCCTGGGAAAGTTCACTTCAAGAGGAGAAGCACTTTGCCCGAACCGATAATGCTACCGCGCAGGCACGCGAGTCAATTCCTTGAAACTCCCGCGCCGTGGCGTTTCCGCGGGACGGAAATGCTTCCAACATCCCATCCCGCGGAACGCGTGCCATGCTCAGTCTGTTACCGAATGAGAGATGTTTCCTTCCGAGGCCGACGGGCCCGCACGGAGCCCAACTCCAAGAGGCTTCTCGGAGGCTCCCGATGACCTTCCTTTGCTCAGAATGTGAAGACCGTTCCGAACTCGTTGCGCCACGAGTGCGCTTGAGTTGCCGGAATGCCTCGGAAGATCTTTCCACCATGATTTGCAGCCCGCGTGTCGATGTAGCTCACTTCGTGGATGATTGACATCCAGGCGTTCACTTTGTAGGTGAGCGACGCCGTGTCGAGGTCGGTGCGCGCCAACCCGTTTCCCTTGCGACTGTCCGGATCTGCGTGGAAGATTCGCGACAGCGGGAAGCTCAGCTCTGAGAAGCCACCCTGACCGCGGATGGGACGGAGACTAGCGATGCTGATGGGACTGCCGTTGCAATTTAGAGGCGTGCCGGTTCCACCCGCGCAACCGAACGGAATGCTGCGGCCACTAAAGCTCAACGCCGCATTCGCGGCCCCAAGCGTGGTCGTGCCGTTCAGGTCGGCAAAGACGTCGTTGAGTTGCCCACCGAAGGGGAATCGCATATCGTCGCCGCTGTAGTACTTCGTAACCCAGGTAACCCACGGTGTTGGCAGTTGTGCCTCCGCCGTCCAGATGTTCTGAGGATTACCCACCTGGACGCCGTGTGGGAATGTGGTAAGAACGGAGCACGGAGGTGTGGCACAACCGGTGGACCCGGCAATGACGGTGGCCGAGAGGCTGCTGGCGGGAATAATCTCATTCATCCGCGCATGGTGGCCGCTGACGATGAGTTGCGCAGGCGCAACAGCCTGCCAGGTATGCGAGAGCGGAAATTGCAAAACGACCCGGGACTCCAAAGCAGGCTGGTTGCTTTCTGCGCCTGCCCGGTCGCCAAAACGCGCCCGCTGCTCGTCGGTTAGACTCGCTGAGCCGGCTACCGGGAGCACGATGGCGAACTCGGGTTGGATCTTTAGATCGCCCCTGTGAAATTGAACGCCCGTGCGGAACATTGGCGCCCGCTCCCAGAGGGCGCCCATTCCGATCGCCGTCCCAGTGCTCTCGTAGAGGGCTGGCAGAGTCGAAGAATAGAGAGTCCAATCCTGGCCGAACTCCGCGAACCACGGCAGGCTTCCACCCAGCTTGGTGTCGAGCCGCGCCCATGCGAGCCGTGTTCGGAATTCACCGTTCCGAATTGAGCTGATATTTACACTGTTCGCGTTTGTGAAATCGCCCTCGTAGTCAGCCTCGATCCTGCCAGTGAGCACCAGGTTTGAGTCCTTAGGAGCCCATTCGAACTGGCTGCCGATCCGGAAGCTGCGTGCTTTGATATGGAATTGCGGGTCGGATGTGGGGCCCGTGTCGCCGAGCAGGAGTGGGAGTGGAAAGTCGTTGCTGCCGAACGTGGAGCCGCCGCTCGACGTTGTGTCTTCGTCAGCGCTGGCTTTGAAGAACCCGTACAACTTCACACTCGCCCCACTGCCCAGCTTGATATCAGGTATCAGCCCGCCTTGCTTCGGGACGTCAATCGGCAAGACGCGCACTGGCGCCACCGCGGGGACTACTTTCGGTTCTTGGGGCGGTGGCGTCCTGGCGGGACCGACACTCGCCACATTGTTGAGAGGTACGCGATATACGGCAGCGACTACATTGGGACTTGAGGAGGCCGGAGCAGAAGCGTTTATCACGCTCGCCGTGCTCACAGTCAGGTCGTAGTCGGCTTGGGAGATTACGCCCTTCATGAGGAGCAGCTTGGCAAGTCGCTGGTCCGTATCGCTGGCAGACGATGCTTGGGCGAGCTGCGCCACCTCGTCAGCCGTTAGGATTCCCTTGGCCTGGAGAACGCGAACCAGCATATTCACGGCAGGCGTACCGCCCGTCCGCTCTTGCGCAAGTGCGCTTCGACACCACGCCACGGTTATAAACGAACACACCAGCAGAAACATCATGAGCCGAAATGCTTTCACTCTCATCTGGATACCCCCTGAAGACTCGCGATGGGAGCGCGAGTCAGATTATCTAGACGTAAAGAGCCCAAAACCCCATCTACATATCTACCCATCTGCCGATTGTCAAGAAATCCTTGATAACCTTTATGCTATCTGAAGGGTCAATTGAAATTAGGAGGCAAAGCGCCCGTCGGCAGCATTTAGGCCATTCGGCCATGAGCTCAAAACTAAACGTAGGGGATCTCTGTCATTCGCCATGCTCCTGTGGGCGCCCGAACGCAGGGCAGATGTTCAGCAAACGGTGTGACCAGAACACTCAGCTCCGTCGAAGGGCAGAAGATCCAACCAGGCGTGCGATACCCACTGTAAAGAAATCCATCCCCGGACCCGGTCGAGCACTGCATGCCTTCGTGAACGTAGGGCCACAATCGCGCGTGGGTTCGATCCTCACTGCCCCTACCAACCCATTAGCTCAGAATGACTTAGCGATTTCGCGAGGCGGCAATAATAAAATGAGCCTCTTGGGTGGCACCTATGGCTCTCGCGAACGGGAAATCAGTTCCAACGATGCCAAGCGCGGCGATGACTGCCTACAAGGCGTTACTAATTCGGCCAACTTCCTCCAACCCTGTTCTGGCCAGCGACGGCCACTTGTCCGGCCCCCGGGGAATCCGGGTTCGTCACTATCCCGAACCCGTTTGTGGACAGGACTATTATGTAGGCTCCGGGCCCGCCAGCTGTTCAGCGGAAGATCCGCTCACGCGAATTGGTCCGGAGAGATGCAATTTGCCATATTTCCAGGTGAATCTCTCTATTGACTTCCGACTCTTGACACACGTACGCGGTGGCGGTTGGAAAGAGATTTTCTCTTCAACTGCGAATTGTCAGTTGTCGATCTCCGTGCCGCGGGCCTACGTACTATTGACAAGCACTCCGCCTTTCTATACTTTCCTTAGTAATCCGGAAGAGACGGTCCCTCCCCTGATTCCTGCCGGTGGCCAGGCTCAATTTCCGATCCATTTTCGCGACTCGGAGGGACGGGATGTGGTCGAAAGAAACGAGAGTCTGCCTGCGCACGCTCACAGGATTGGCGATGGCCCTTGCTATTGCTGGTCCTTGTGCAGGCCAAAACTTCAGTGCGGCCGCCGTTGCCCTTCGGACCACGATAATCAAACCTGACAGTCTAACGCTTGGGCCTCATACAAACAGGTCTCACTCAGACACCTTCGAGCCAATCCAAGCGCATACAACGTACGAGACGATCCCTAGAGGAGGTCCTTGTGCGCACTTCGAATCCTGTCAGCTTTTCAAGAAGGAATGGTGCAAGCGTCACTACTCCCGATGTGGCCTCGCCAATCCCCACGCCAGGCCCACCTCTTCCATTCACGCTTGAAAAGCCCGAAGCGCGTGTGCGAAAGATCCTTCGGATGGTTGAAACGGGGACGACCTTCACAATCCGCAACTTGGCCCTCGAATTCCACCTGAGCCCTTCGTATCTCCAGCGACTGTTCAAGCACCAGACCGGCGTTTCCATGGGCGAGTGGTTAAACGAACAAAGGCTTCAGAGAGCAGCGCACCTTCTAGCGAGCACTTACATGAGCGTCAAGGAAATTGCCCACGCCATTGGATACGAACATGCTTCCAGCTTCATCCGTGCGTTCGAACGACGCTTTGCGCAGTCTCCGTCGCACTACCGGAAACAAAGCGACTCCACAAAATGCTAACAAATGACAGCCAATGCTAATTCCTTGCACTTGTAGTTCCCACGCGGCGGGTAGTAAATAGCTTTCTCTACCGAACAGGTAGCGTCTAGCAATAGCTCACATCCGGCGAGAGACTCCTCGGTTGCTAGAGCTATGGATGTCTAGAAGTGCGCCAAAGAGGGGGGATGGTGCGCTTCGCAAGCGAAGGAGACCAAGAATGAAAACAAAAAAGGTCGCATCGGTTCTCGGATTGCTTACGGCGCTGTTCTTTCCGGGAATAGCGCTGGCCCAAACCGATCCGGGAGTACGCAGCAACACAGGAGTGAACGCAGGCCAGCCGCTCGCCTCCGTCACCGCCAATGCAAACGACTTGGCTTTCTTCCAAACAGGACTCGCGCAGTTCAACGAACACCAAACCGTTACTGGCGATAACCCAGGCCTGGGACCACGGTTTAACTTGGACTCGTGTGGGGCATGCCATTCGCAACCCGCCCCGGGCGGAACCAGCCCGGCCTCCGGTATCTTCCCCAATGTCGGGCCGAACCCCCAAAGCCAGGTGATCGCCAACGGGGTCGTGAATGGCAGCACTAACCCCATCCCATATTTCGTCCTAGCCAACGGTCCGGTGCGCGAAGCACGGTTCCCGTTCTTCTTTGACCAATTCGGTAATCCCAACCCCAACGCGCCCAACGGGGGAGTAGAAGACCTGTTCACCGTCTCCGGCCGCGCTGATTCCGGTGCCTGCAGCCTGCAACAGCCGAGCTTCAATGCTGCGAGGGCGACAAACAACATCATCTTCCGCATTCCCACACCCACGTTTGGCGCGGGTCTGATGGCAAACATTGACGACTCAACCCTGCTGGCCAATCACGCGGCCCAGGCACACGATGGTGACGGCATCAGCGCTACCTTCAATCACAACGGCAGCGATGGCACGATCAGTCGTTTTGGCTGGAAGGCCGAGAGCAAGTCGCTGATGATCTTGATGGGCATCTCCAACGAACTGTTTACGCAAGATCGCCCGCTGCCGGGTGAGGACCAATTGGGAAGCGGGCTTCCAGCCAGCTGCTTGAACCTCGCCGGGATCGGCTACCCCGAGGACGTTACCCACTCCGATGGCACCAGCGCTTCCACCGTCACCAGCGACGTCGGGCTGTTCAATACCTTCATGCAGTTCCTGGACCAGCCCACACCCTCCACTACCTCGCCGGGAGGAGCAACCTCTATCGCTAACGGTCGCAGGCTTTTTAGCGCCGTGGGTTGCGCCATTTGCCATACGCCGTCGCTCACCACCCAGCCCTCTAAGCTAACGGCTGGTTTGGGCAACGCTACTGCCAACCTGTTCTCCGACATTGAGATCCATCACATGGGGGCAACGCTAGCGGACAACGTCTCCCAGGGTGGCGCAGGCGGTGACCAGTTCCGAACGGCTCCTCTGTGGGGGCTGGGACAGCGCATCTTCTTCCTGCACGACGGCCGTTGCAGCAACCTGCTCTGTGCTATCGAGGCACATCGGAGCAACGGAGGCGAAGCCACCACCGTGGAGGCGATCTTCGACCAAATCCTCACATCTAGCCAGCAGCAGGATATTCTGAACTTCCTGCGCTCGCTGTAATTTGTTATCGCGACTACTCTGGCCGAGACACGAAAGTGTCTCGGCCGGTTTTTCCGTTTTGAAACATCGGCGCTCTGAATATGTATACAAAATTCTCGATTTCCTTAGTGCTTCTTGCTTTATCCGTATCGCTGCTTGCCCGGGCGCAGAGCGCCCCTCAGAGCGGAGGCGACTTTTCCGACAATCCGCAAGCAAGAAAGCTGCCGAGAGAGGCCATACTGGTTAAGGGCGCCTGGTGGGGTGCCAGCGATTCGGTGACGGCTCTTCCGGAAGGCGGGAGAATGGCCAACAATGTTTATGCCAACCCGTATTTTGGTCTCGCCTACACCCTATCCCCGGATTGGACTGAGAAGTACACCGGCCCGCCTCCTTCGGACAGCGGTTACTACGTGCTCGCACAGATCCGGCCTGCGGAAACATTCAAGGGAACAAGCCGGGGCACTATTTTGATTACCGCACAGGACCTGTTTTTCACGCTCACCCCGGCCGGGAACGCGCTGGAGCTGATCAACTACACCAAGGATAATTTGAACACGGAGTACAAAGTGGAACAACCGCCGACGCTTGTGAGGATCGCCAGCCATTCCTTTGTCCGCTTTGAGTACGTTTCGCCAGTGGCCGAGCTACATTGGTACCTGCTGGCCACTCAAATCCGCTGCCACATGGTCCAATTCGTGTTCACGAGCCGCGACACCAAATTGCTGGAAAGCCTCATCCGGGAAATGAACAAGATGAGCTTGCCCGAAGAGGCTGGTCCCATTTCCGGGAGGGGCGGCGGTGATGTTCCTGTGTGCATCAAGGATTACGCAAGCGGCGAAAGCATAAGGGAGAGAGTTGATCCGGTCTTCGCCGAGCGCCGATTCAATCCTGTTCCGGTCCGGATCATCATCGATAAAGAAGGCAAGGTAAAGCACGTTCATTTTGTCAGCGCCTTCCCTGACCAGGCAAAGGCCATTACAGATGCCCTGCTTCAGTGGCGGTTCAGACCATACTTGCGGGACGGAAAGCCTGTGGAAGTAGAAACCGGCATCATGTTCGGACGTGCGCCACGCCAACCGACATCTTCGGCAGCCGAGGCGGTAAACGAATGATTAATCCTCGTCTGGACGGCAGCCGATGCTGTATACATGAAGATGCTCTTTTTTGCAGTGCCGCTTGCCTTCATTGCAGTCGGAGCTGTGGGCGCGAACACTATCACCGGCACGGTCCGAAATCAGAGCCGAGGCGAACCCGCTGCTGGCGATGAGGTGATCCTTGTCGGGCTGGATCGAGGAATGCAGGAGGAAGCACGCGCGAAAACGGATGCACAAGGGGCGTTTGCACTGAGTGTTCAATATCCTGACAAACCGTACCTGGTACGCGTGGTTCACCAGGGAGTCAGTTATGATCAGCAAGCTTCCGCCGGTAACGCTCTGTCCATCCAAGTATTCGACGCGGCGCGGCGAGTGCGGGGCCTGACCGGTAGTATCGAGATCCTCCGTGCCGCAACCAACGGAAACTCGCTTCACGTCTCTGACCTGGTCGAACTCAAAAACGAGTCTAGGCCGCCCCTGACGCAGGCGAGTCAGCGCACATTCGAAGTGTATCTGCCTGCAAATGCCAAGATTGATTCTGTGCTGGCGGCGGGTCTGGGGGAGACGGGCGTCGTGATTTCCGCGGCTGCCGTGCCGACGAGCCGGGACACTACACGGTGAATTTCCCCTTGCGCCCGGGAGCAGCCAAGTTGGCCTTCAATTATGACGAGCCGTACGACTGCCATGCCGCGTTTCAAGCAAGGCATGAGTATCCACTACGGCGGATGGCGGTCATGATTCCGCTGACCATGAGTTTCTCGTCACGCTCACAGGCCTTCGAGATCCTGGCAACCGGCAACAGCCGGTATCAAGTCCAGGCAGCCAACCACTTAAAGGCAGGGGAAGGGCCAGGGTTTGAAATCTCTGGAGCCGGTGTGCTTCCTCCTCTCGGAGATCAAGCCAAAGCCCATTCGTGGTCGCGTCCTCCGGCTCCGCCCGATCCAAAACTTTCTCCCGCGAGTCGTGTCGCCTTGCCTTCTTTGTCCAGCGTCGATTCAGGGTCGAAGCAGACCCAATCACCTTCGCAATCGCTAGTTTTGGACGGAGGGACTTCCGTCCTTCTTGCTGCATGCTTTCTACTGCTTTGGCGCGCGCGCAAAGCCAGGAACTTCTCTGGCTCAGAAGCGGTTGCACCACGAATCCCTGTAGAGTAGGCCCAGGGAGTTTCACCCTGGGGCCGATTCGGCCCGGGGAGTTGCACCCCGAGCCGCTGCCGGGTAGACCATGGCGCGAATCGGGCTTCGTATCCGCCCTTCGTGCATCTCGCTTGCCAGCGTCTGATCCTCGTTCTGAGCCGAGGGACGTGATGCGCTTATGCACCTCCATGCAAGCGGCACGCGCCGCTATAAGGGGCCCTCGCTCCGGTCCGAGTTCTGTTGTCTCGGTCCATCAGCACTTAAAACGGCCCCATGCGCCCCACTCGCAGGCACATCGCGATTTCGCCGCAGAGCGGTTTATACGCAATGCTTCGCTGTGCACCTTAACTCCGGTGTCTAGGCGACCCGTGAGTGGTTCCGTGCTTTCGTTGGCTGTTCTTTGTCGACATGTCGCCATCAGAGACCACGGGAAGCCTGTCGGATGCTTCTACCCAGTTCCTTCACCGACCGCGCTGGCCTTCGACTATCTGTGAAAGTCTCGGCACTTCCCACATCCCCCACCCTCCGATTCCCGTGGAGGAGTCCATTTTCGAGGCTTACCTACGGTTCGCTTTCGCTTACAACCTGCCGACTTGCTCGCCCCCCTTGTCGGAGCGGACCAGGCTCGCACCCAGCCTACGGGGACTTTTACATCCGGACTTCCAGCGGATTGGTCACCCGCACCGCCGCCGGATATTGGCAACTGGGCAAGTTCCACTGGCGGTACTTACTGCTTACACCCGCTAGAACACCAACTAGCATCGCTGCAACACAGATTCCGGACTTGGTCGGGATAGAGCTCGGTCGCGCCAATTACCGGTTTACCTCTCGACTCGTCCCTGAAAGACATGGCTCCTCCGGCTTTTCGCCGTTGACCATACTAGGACCGCCAAGTGCCCAGAGCTCCTTTGCCTGGCACAAGCGTTACTCATGCCAGGGTGGTGTCCCGCACCACCTCGAAGGGCATTACCCCTTCTTCCTCGCTCCTACGAGCTCATGCGCCAAACCAGCTCCCTCCTCCGGACTTCGTGATTCCCCACTTATTTCCCGAGGTCTTTGCAGGTTGCTGCGAGCCCCTGCGGGGAACTGATTCTTCCCGACGTTACTTCTGCAAGTCTTTCCCAGGATGCTTGAGCCATGATCCCGTCGGGTTGTAGAGTGCATAGCCTGTTACTTCCCCCTAATCAGCGGCCTTCCCCAAGAGGTTCAAGTGGGTCGGCTTCCCCGAGTCTTTCCGCAAAGAGACTTCATGCGGGATGAATTTCGAGATCGTCGCTATTCCTTACGTTCAGGCCTCCTGGTTTGTTCGCCACCCAGGTCTCCCCTGCCGCTGCGTCCTAACAAGCTCGCAGGACAGCTGTGACTTTTACACCCGAGCAAATCACGTGGGAGATGGCGAGTAGTGACGCTGCGACGATTACGCTCCCCGCCAAGATCGTGAAGAACAAGGAGCCAATCACTCTTGCCCTCACGGCTGAATTTACAGCGGTGTTGAAGAAGCAGTTCCGGCAAGCTGGCCAGCCTGTGTTCGACGCGACGAATCTCCGGCGCGAATGGGCATCAGCGACCGCAGCCGCGAAGTGCCCCGAATTGCTCGTTCACGATCTGCGTCGTTCTGGCGCCCGTAATTTGGTTAACGCCGAGGTGCCAGAGACGGTCGCTATGAAGATTGGTGGCTGGAAGACCCGTTCGGTCTTCATACGCTACGCAATCGTCGCAACCAAAGACATCCAGAGCGCCATGAACGCCCTCGAAAAGAACGATGGAACTTTGATGGAACTTTGATGGAACTTTGTCGAGTTAGGGCATTGATTGCATCCCTATAATTCGTACCGTATCTATCGAATCTGAAGCAATTCTGTTTGCGGCGCGACGGTCGTCCTTGTCTCCACCGTAATCCGGCTGAGTCGCTGAGTCCAATTGGGCTGCGCACCTGAGAATCGCTGTCTCGTAATTTCCTGGGACACTTTCTGAAACCTCAGAAGCATGTACAATCTGGGTTCGACGATCAGGTTTAGGGAGCTCTGGAATGAGTAAGGGATTTGCGTGCTCGCTGCAAAGCAATCGGAGCACGCGCAATTGACGTTTACGAGCGCGAGAAAAGAATGGCTGGGAGACCTGGACTCGAACCAGGATAGCCAGATCCATAGTCAGGAAACTGAGTCTACGCGGGTCCCCAAATGGAAGTTCCGGAAATTCTGGCACGGTCTGTACTCGTCGGCACGACTCGTTGCAGGTTGAGATGCCGCCTTCTCGCAGGGGTCCGTGAGGCGTCCTCGTTTTAGGACCCGGTTGAGGATGACTGCTGGTACGCACAGTTGGCTTATCTTAAAGGACTCAAAGTCGCGCCCCGCGCAGGGGCGTGGATTGAAACGGCACTCACGTTCAAGACGTACTTGCCCACTACTCACGGTCGATGCGGATATAGGGTGTGGTGGCTTGGGCTCAGCGAGGACTCGAAACAGCATCCAATATGTAGTAGTATGAGAGTGGGTGTGGAGTAGAAAAGGATAGTCCAATGATGGCGTTAAAAACCAAGCAGATTAGGAAGCAGCCGCAAACTGAACGGGCTGCGCGCAAGTCAAAGTTTCAAGCTGATTTGGCTCCTGCTGAAGACCGCATGGTTCGCGGTTTGAAGCAAGAGTTGCAGCTTACTAGCAACACG
>QHYJ01000300.1:0-12050 GCA_003223255.1 Acidobacteriota bacterium
AAGTCATACTGCAACGCGCCCGGATCGGGCGTTCGCGGCATAACGTAGAGGATGTCGCCTCATGCGTGCCGCGAGAAGCCGTCGCCTTTCAGGCGACGGAGTGATCACGAACCTCGAAGCGGAATCGATTGCCGGGGCCAACGATGGCAGTGGTCAAAGATTTCTGCCAAGACCGGCTAAACTCGCCCGTGTAAGTCGTCTCCTCTACGTATTCAAGCCGGTAAACAGTTGCGTGGCGATACAAATCGAATACCTCGGTCAGGAGCGCGAGGGCATCGGGATTTGATGGCGCCACATCTTTGGACCCGGACGCCGTCTGAGCACTCACCGGAGTAAAGGGCGGGAGGAAACAGGCGACAACAAGAGCCGCGAAGAGGATCACGGACAACTTGATTTGGCGAATCATGTCCATTTCTGGAGTGACTCCTGGACCTCCCCACAAATCGCAAGCACCAACATACTCACCCAATAACGGTCGATTTTGCCACAAGTCATGTCGACTCTCACCTCAAAGGTGAGCGCTGACCTGGCCTAGTACGGTAACAGAGCGAATGATCGTTCGACGCTGTTTGCAATCTAGAGCGACAGTTCGTATGCTCTAGTTCGAGCATGAAAATAGCTCTCGCGCAGTTCAATCCCACTGTCGGCGATTTTGCAGGGAATTCGGCTCGCATTCTGAGCCTTTCGGCGCAAGCCTACGAACGCGGCGCCGGGCTCGTGGTGTTCTCCGAACTCTGCCTGTGCGGCTATTTTCCGCTGGACCTTCTCGAACGCCCTGCTTTCATCGAGCGAAATCACCGGGAATTGAAACAACTCGCGGCCAAGATTCCGGTGCCGTCGATTGTGGGTTACGTAGGACGCGTGAAAAACGGGACGGGGAAGTCCATCGCCAACAAGGCTGCGTTGATTTGCGCGGGGCGCGTAGTCTTCGAGCAGAGCAAAATGCTGCTGCCCACGTACGACGTCTTCGACGAAACGCGTTACTTCCAGCCGGCGGACCGCCAGTACGTATTTGGTTTGGATGGCGAGCAACTGGGCATCACAATCTGCGAAGACGTGTGGAACGACAAGAACTTCTGGGCCAAGCAACTGTACGAGCGCGACCCGGTCAGCGAAATTGTGCGGCAGGGAAGTACGGTGTTGCTGAATCTTTCCGGATCGCCCTATTCGCTCGACAAACGCGCACTGCGCTTTGAGATGTTGCGTTCCATCGCGCTGACCCACAAACGGCCGGTCGTCTACGTGAATCAGGTTGGGGGAGATGACAGCCTGGTTTTCGATGGCGCGAGCATTGCGCTGACGGCGGACGGGAAGGTTGCCGCGCAAGCCAAGGCCTTTGAGGAAGACCTGGTCATTTTCGATACCGCCACCGGAAAAGGCGAAATCCAAGAGCAGCCACGAGAGGAGATTGCTTATGCTTATCGCGCCTTGGTTACCGGGACGCGCGATTATGTTCGCAAATGCGGTTTCAAAAAGGTGCTCGTTGGGCTAAGTGGCGGCATTGATTCTGCGGTGGTTGCGACCATCGCCGTGGACGCATTGAGCGCGGAGAATGTGCTCGGGGTGTCGATGCCGGGACCATTTTCCTCGCCAGGAAGCAAGGCGGACGCACAAACGCTGGCAAAAAACCTGGGGATTCAGTTTCTTACTTTGCCGATCACGGAGGTATTCGAGGCGTACAAGACCGCGCTCAAGCCTGCGTTCGGGACCCGACCCGCGGATGTCACGGAGGAAAACATTCAGGCGCGCATTCGCGGCAATTACCTGATGGCGCTCTCTAACAAATTCGGCTCGATGGTTCTCAGCACGGGAAACAAATCGGAAAACGCAGTAGGGTATTGCACGCTTTATGGGGACATGGCCGGCGGCTTGGCGGTGATTTCGGACGTGCCGAAATTGATGGTGTACGAGCTGGCGCGATGGGTTAACCGCGAAAGGGAAGTGATTCCCCTTTCGACCATTGAAAAGTCCCCTTCGGCGGAACTGCGGCCAAACCAGAAAGATGAGGACAGTCTGCCTCCCTACGAAGTACTGGACCGCATTCTCAAGGCGTATATCGAGGACTTGCGCAGCCCAGAAGAAATTGCGGAGCACTACGGGTTCGACTTGAAGCTGGTGCAAGACATTGCCTTGCGCGTCGATCGCAACGAATACAAGCGCAAGCAGGCAGCTCCCGGGCTGAAAATTACTTCGCGGGCGTTTGGATTTGGGAGACCATTCCCGATTGCGCAGAAATTTATTCCGTAAGAGAGTTGAAAGTCGAAGGTTGAAAGTTGAAAGAGGAAACAGAAGAAGCAGCGCAGGACAATGAGTTGCATCAGGCGCTAGGAGCTAGGAGGCTCGCGTTAGGCCAGGCCGCAACCCGCCCGCGGGCCGACCGCGCTACAAAAATGAGATGAGGTCCTTTGTGAAGACACTCCTGAAACTGAATGTGATTCTGACAATGTTCCTAGCCGGTGCTACGGCACACGCGCAGCAGCCGAAACCAGTCACGGGCACGGCAGCATCGGCTTCCACGGCACCATCGCAGACACAGAAGAACATCGAAGCGTACCTGCGCAACCTTTATGCCTTCGCCCCGGAGGTGAAGCTCATTGTCGGGCCCTTGAAGGAGTCACCCGTCGAGGGAGTTTTCGAGACTGACATTGACGTGACTATGGGCGAGAATAAGCAAGCGGCCAAATTCTATGTAAGTAAGGACGGGCGATATTTGTTTCGCGGCGAACTGTCCGACATGACCAAGGACCCGCTAGCGGAGAACCTGGCACAGATCCGGACGAGCGACGCGCCGTCGCTCGGTGACCCCAAGGCACCGGTAACCATCGTGGAGTATTCCGACTTTCAGTGCCCAGTTTGCCGGAGCCTGCATGACACCCTGCGAGGCATCTTGCCCAACTACGGCGGCAAAGTCCGGGTCATTTTTAAGGATTTTCCCCTCGAGCAGCTGCACCCCTGGGCGCGTACCGCGGCCATCGCCGCGCGCTGCGCCTACCAGCAAAAGCCCGAGGCCTTCTGGAAGATGTACGACCTCATTTATGACAACCAGGAAGTCATCTCCGCCGAAAACGCCTGGACCAAAATGACGGACTATGCCGCTCAGTCCGGCTTAGACCCCGAGGCTCTTAAGGGCTGTATGGCCGGCCCCGAAGCCGCAGCCGCCGTCAACGCCAGCCACGCCAACGGCGAAAAGCTGGAGGTCAACAGCACCCCCACCGTCTTCGTCAACGGGCGGCGCATGGTCGGAGCAGATCCGCACTTGCTCGAGCAATTCATCAACTACGAACTCGCCAAACTAAAAGCCGCCACGCTAGCGGAAAAAAAGTAACCGCAAGAGAAAGAGGGAACTGGGAAGCAAATGGGCCCGACGGCCTGGCTCGCCCAGGAGACCCATCGTCCGCCCGATTTCTTAGTTAACATAATATTACTTATCGGACCCTATTTGTCGGGCCCTTTCTTTGCGTTTCCCGCAACTTTCTGGGGCTTTTAGGCCTCATAACGGGTCGAGCTAGCGGGCCGCTTGAAGCCCCAGGACCCCCTATGTTTCAGAGGACAGCTTGGTGGCGAGGTGGCGATGGCTGGCGCCTCCCGCCCCCCCCGCGCCAGCCATCGTGTTTGGAGGCGTCGGCACTCCATAAGCAATGCTTTTGCAAGCGGAAGGAGAAGGTGTCGCGTCCAGCCAATTTTCGGACGCCTGGCGTCGCGGATTTAACGGTTTGCTCTCAAGCATTGGAGTGAAACGCCCGAACGATCTACCACTTCCCTTCCGGTTGTATATGGCCACGCCGCCTGGGCGATCTGGACGGCATAGCCGGGGCACGACATTTGACGACAAGAGGTATGGCAAGGCGTTCGTCGCTCCTTGTCGCTTGAAGGATGCTTTGAAGCGTCCGATGCTTCGGGGGTCGTGGGAATCGGGTTCGTTGCAAAAAGGAGCACATGGAAGGTGGTCAACCTGGCGACCAACTCGGTTGTCAACTCGATCCCTACGGGAGCGAACCCCCGCGGAATCGCGCTGACATCGGACGGCACGCGAGCCTACGTGACGGACTGGTTCTCCAACACGGTGGAAGTAATTGACGTGGCGGCACAGGTTAATCTCAACACGGCGATCACGGTGGACGCGAATCCCTGGGGCATGGCCATAACCCCGGGCGGGAAAGCGTACACTGCCAACTTCGGCGGCGGCACGATTTCGGTCATCGATACTTCGACGAATTCGGTGGCGGCCACTTTGCCCGCGCGCGTCTTTCCCGAAGACGTGACCGTGAGCACGACGGCGCGGCCGCGCATACTGAACTACTCGTTCCAGGCATTTGACCCGCCGGGCTCGGTGGACACCGTTCCACGGGCGGTTAACAACCTGGGTCAGAACGTAGGCAGCTTTATCGATGGGACGGAAGAGCGGCAGGCGAATGGCTCGTTTGTGACCATCGATCCTCCGGGCTCTACGTTTACGATCGCCGCAGGAATCAACGATGCTGGGGCAATCGTTGGGGAGTGGCAGGCGGGCGGCGGCGCCTTTCATGGCTTTGTGCGCAGTCCTTCCGGCGTCTACACGCCGGTGGATTTCCCGGGGCCACGGACAGCGGAATCGCCGGCATCAACAACCTGGGGAATCTGTCTGGGCTGTACGGCCCCCAGGATCGATGTTTGGGTGAGCCAAGCAGGACCGTTTTAAAAAATTTAGAGGAAAAGAGGAAAAGATGAAAACGAAAGCGTGGAGCGTCAAATTCCCGTGGTTGGTGGGCCTGGGCGCTTTGATTCTTAGTCTGAGCGCCTACGGTCCTGCGGCGGCGGAAGAACCGGACGGCGATAACGAGCAGCTGCACAGCACGGCGCAGGATTTTCTGCGGCTCCCGGTGGGACCGATTGCCATCGGGCATCATGGGGTCGGCCCGTACAGTCCGGCCACGAATCCCGGGTTGCCGATTGAGAACACCGTGGACTCGGTGCGGCAAGCCTATAGCCTCGGTGCGCGGATCGTCGAGGTGGACGTGCAGCTCACGCGGGACGGGAAGCTGGCCGTGTTCCACGACGACTTTCTGAGCGACTTCACGTGCATCCATTCGCTGACGCTGGAGCAGCTTCAGGCGCGCCTGTCGTACGTGCCGGAGTTGCGGCAGATCCTCAACGTAGCGCGCGAGTTTAACAACCGGGCCGGCGACGACCTGGGCGGCATTTTGATTGTTGAATTGAAGGCGTTCTCACCGCACTGCGATCCCGGGGATGACTTCGAGCAGCCGCTGGTGTCGGCGGTGGTGAACGAAGTGCGTCAGGCGCAGTACGGCGACCGAGTGATCTTCGATTCGTTCTCGCCGGCGTTGCTTTACCTGGCACAGCAGGCGGCGCCGGAGATTCCGCGCGAGCTGGATCTCGACGGCCTGCAATTGCTGCCGCCGGCGCAAGTCACAGCCGTGACGGGACTGCCGGTGACCATGGTCAACAAGAAAATTTCGCTCGGGCTGACGTGGGCCGAGATTGGGCCGGTATTTCGTTTGCCGGGGTATGCTTCGCCGGAACAATTCCTGATCACGGGAATCGTCACGCAAGTGCGCGTTGTCGGCGCCGAGATGGACTTTCTCGGCGCGGCGGAGCAGCAACAACCGGGAAGCGGCGCGGCGTTTGTGGGCGCGGCGCACTCGCTGGGCATGCACGCGTTTGCGGATCCCGCAAACACCGAGGCGGATTGGAAGTTCTTTGCCTCGCTGGGCGTGGACGCCATCTACAGCACGGTTCCGATGGGGGTGAATTTGCAGCCGGCGATTCCAGAGATTTGAGCTCTAGAGATGGCTGGCGTTGCTTCGGGTTGAAAGAGGCCCTGGCGGAATTGGGGAGAAATGATTTCCCTGCACCTCCCCGGGCCCGTGAAAGCCTCTTCCCTGCTCCGCGAGCGGCCACTTCCCTGCCGCATGATCTTGTGCTCAGAGTAAAAAAGCCGAGCCCGGCAGGCGCTGCTAGCAGCTAGGAAACGAAGAGAAAACGGCCCGCCTCCGAAGGCGGCCGCTACATGATGCCGATTTTGTGGAGGAGTTGCGTGAAGCGCGGTTCGGAGCGCAGCGGATCAGCCAGGGGATCAACACCAAGATAAGCGAGGTAGTCGTTGCGCTCTTGGTAGGCCCGTTCGAGCCCGTCGAGAGCCTTGTTCTTTTCGCCGAGACCCAAGTGGACGGCGGCAAAGTAGAGTGAAGAAACGTAGCGCGACTGCGAAAGGCGCTGGAGATCTGCGAGCGCCTTGCGCGCGCCAGCGGAGTCACCGGAAACGCCGAGGGCGTGTCCGTACAAAGCGACCATGACGGGTTGGTCGCCGGAGAGTTGCCGGCCTTTGGCAAGCTGCTCTAAGGCCTGGGGGTACATCTTCTTCTCACGGTAGGCAGAGCCGAGCCAGATATAGACCAACCAATAGGTGGGGTATTGCTCGACGACACGCATTCCCTGAGCAATCGCTGCGTCGTAGTTTCTCGCGCTGTATAGGATCTGCGCGCGCACGGTATTGAACACCGGGGAGACGGGGTCGAGCTCCAGCGTGCGGGAGTTTTCCGCTAATGCCTGTGGCAGGCGATTCCGCACGATGCAGTAGTGGCCGTACCAAAGATGGGGAGTGGGATCATTCGGACCGAGGGCCACGGCGCGCTGAAACTCGCGTTCTGCCGTCACGAAGTCCCAGTCATAACTGAAAGCCACATTGGCGAGGGCCGTGTGGGCCTCGGCAAGCTGCGGGTCAAGCTGAAGCGCACGCTCCGCCGCTTCTTTGGCCTTGGGTTTGGCCTCCGCCGGCGGCAAATCGTCGTAGGGCACTTGCCCGAGCAAAGCGTAGCCGTTCGCGAGGCCCGCATACGCAAGGGCGTACTGAGGATCTTTCTGGATGGCCTGTTGATAGGCTTCGATGCTCTTGTGCATGTCGGCGCGATTGGTCCAATAAAAACGGCCCCGGAGATAAGCATCGTAAACATCGGGATTCACGGTGCGCTTGGCGACAGTCGCCCCGGCCTTGCCGCTCGATGGATTTAGCGCGAGACGAATCTGGCTGGCTACGGCGGCGCCGACATCGTCCTGCACGCGCAGGATGTCGTTGAGGTCGCGGTTGTAGGAATCCGCCCAGAGATGCGTCTGGTCGCTGACCTGGATAAGCTGGACGTCGATGCGCACGCGATTGGCGTCGCGGAGCACGCTTCCTTCCAAGGCGTATTGGACATCCAGAGCGTGGCCAATTTCAGCGATGGGCTTCCCGGCCAGAGCATTGGAGGAAGTGGCAGCAATCACACCGAGTCTCAGGGGGTCGAGGCTACCGAGGCGCGTAATCATTTCGTCGGTCAGACCGGCGCTGTAATAATCTTGCTTAGGGTCGCCGCTCAGATTGGCGAATGGTATCACTACGAGACGGACTCTTTTCTGCAGGAACGCGCTCGGTCGGATCCAATGATATGCAGCATAAGCGATGACGAAAATCGCTGCCGCGGCAGCCAACACCATGGCTACCCGCTTAAACCGAAGAGGATGCGGAGGAACTTGAACACGGGGTGCCGCGCAATTGTCCCCACCAACGGCAACGGCCGTTTGTAAAGCAAGTTTTGTGTCACCGTTGTCTGATTCAAGAGCAGCTTCAGCAACGTCGGGCTCGGGCTCGAAAGCGGCGTCGGCTTCGGGATCGTCCTTCGGCTGGCGCTTCTTGAACCACTCGTCGAGCTCGCTAGGGTAAGCGTACACCGTGGAGCGCTTCTGGTGCCCGTGACGATGGACCGGAAGCGCTTCGGTGCGTTCCCAGCGCTGCACGGTGCGAACTTCGCGACCGAGATACACGGCAATCTCTTTCCAGGAAACAAGTTTCTTGTCGGGAAGGCGCGACCCTTCGGGCCTTTTGGGATCGATGGGTGCTCCACTAGCAGACATGAAGGGTGCCTGGCGTAAGCATTTCAGCGGCCGAATTATAACCTATTTGTATAGAGAATCGGCAAAAAGGGCCGATTGTGACGGGCTATCCTGGAGGAATTGGGGAGGCGTAGTTAGTGGCCTTTGTTGGCCGCGCCAAGGCAAATGTGGGTGTTTTCAGATTAGAGGGAGGACGGCCTTCTTGATTGCCTCTAGTCTGCGCTGCGCCATGGTTACATCCCCGGATGTAAATACTGTTGCTGCTTTATAGCGCGCCGCTAGCGGCCTGAAAGAAGCGAACGACCCTGTGGTGGCCGTCACGGACCCTGGAACCACTAGATGCACGCAAGGTATCTGCGGTCTCACTTACTTCCATTTTACTATTTAATATTACAATCGCCAGAATTTGCGACAATGCTAGGCACAACTCGCTTGGCCAGCGTGCACACTGCATGTTGACTTCGGGCGGCGTGAAAATGCCGCCCTGTTTTTTTTTTTGCGCCTAGCCTCAGCTTTCCACCCCCTTGGGAAGGCCATCTAGCGGCATAAGGCCCCGGCTCCAAAGCCTGGGTGAATCACAAAGAGAAAGTCCGAAGTGGTGACGTCCCAACCGAGTCGGGATGAATGCCGTCGCCGCTACAACTTCTCGGATTCGGACAGCTTCCTTGCTTCGTTTTCCGGCTTCCCTGCGGCGACCTCGAGGCGACCTCCCCTTGACGTCAAGGAGATTCCGGCGCATAGTCGCGGCTATCCCCAGGCAATTTCCTCGCAAGGAGGTTTCCCATGCCATTTTTCCTGATTCAGGCCGGCTATACGCCAGAAGCTATGGCCAAGCTCATCGCCAATCCGCAGGATCGCTTCGATTCCGTGCGCGGGCCCGTCGAAAAACTCGGCGGTCGCGTCCTGAACCTGTACTTCGCCTTTGGCGATTACGACGTGATCCTCATCACGGAGATGCCCGAGAACGTGTCTGCGGCAGCGTTGTCCCTGGCAGCCGCCGCCGGCGGCTCGTTGCGCACCTGCAAGACGACGCCGCTAATGTCCAACGCCGAAGGCCTAGAGGCAATGCGCAAAGCGGCCACCTGCGGCTACAAGCCGGTGCAAGCAGCCACCAGCGCCGCGGCCATGCCGCCGCGTTAGCGATGGCGCCGCTCGAGAAGCGGCCACATTCCTGACCTGAAGAGTAAATCGCGCGCGCAAGGCGTGGCGTGCGACGAAGTATGCTCACCAGGACCCGCTTCCAAGCGCCTGAAGCGCAGACTCCGCCTACTGAAAATCGGGCGAATTCCGCTTGACAAGATTAGATTTGTACGATATTGTACAGATTCTGTGATTTGTACGCTTTTATACAAAACTGCAAATTTGCACGTTTTCGTACAAATCCGGATGAAGCCCGGGAGTGCCAAATGCCCTCCGCAACCTACGCCGTCGTGATCGCCGACGTGCTGGCCTCCAGCGCCCGCAGGAACGTGCGCGGGTTGCTGGGTAAAAAGCTCACGGCGGCATCCGAAAGGCACCTGCGGCAGAAGCTCATCCGCCTCCCCTATAGCGTGACCGCCGGCGACGAATTCCAGACCCTTACCGCAGAGCTGCCCTCCCTTCCGGCGCTCCTTTTGGACCTGCGCGCCACCCTTCAGCCTTTGCCGCTGCGCGTGGGTGTCGGCATAGGGGAAGTCGCCGACCGCATTCAGCCGCCGGTCAACCGGCTCACCGGCGAGGCCTTTCAATTCGCGCGTTGGGCGCTTGAAAATGTCAAGAATAATGGTCTGTTCAAATTCGAGGTGTTGACGGCCTTTGCCTCGCATGACGAACCTTTCAATCAAACCATCAATTTACTTTACGGCTTACACGATACTCTAATGCTCCAGATCACGGCGAAACAGTGGGAGGCCATCCGCCAGTTCCTGGACCAGCAGGCACTCAAACAAACCGCCAAACGGCTCCAACGCGATGTTTCGACGGTTTCTCGAAACCTGAAACGAGGATACTATTGGCAGCTCGCTGAAACTGCTAAAGTAGCGGGGGCGTTCATCGAACACACTTTCGGTTAGTTGCACGAAAACGTACAAATCGGCAAATTTGTACAATACTATGCAAATCCTCTTCCGGGCGTTTTTGGCGATTTATCTGGCTCATCTCCTGACCGATTTTGTCTTTCAAACGCATCGTCTCCTAGACCAAAAACGGCGTGGCAAGCTCTTCGCTTATTTTGTTCACGGACTCACACACTATCTTTCTGCGGTCATCCTGGTTAGCTTTTTCCTTCCGGGATCCGGCTTATGGTTGCGCACGTACGTAGTCCTTCTGGCGCTCACGTTTGTACATTTGCTCATCGATTTCGCCAAAATTCGCTTCACCAAGAAAGCTTTCCTCAATGACGGCGCCGTCGCTTACATTTCCGATCAGTTCCTTCACTTTGTAAGTGTCACGTTCGCCGCCTGGCTGCTCTCGCCTGGCCTGCCGTTTGCGGAAGTCGCTGCGTTGCTCGGACGAGGCCGCGCGATTCCCAGCAAACTGCTGATTGTGCCAGTCATTTACGTTGGCGTGATCTTTGGGGGCGGCTATTTGATTCGCGCTCTGACCCGTCCCTTGGCGGAAAGCGTCAAACTCGATCCGCCGGAAAAGCGCGGCGACCCCATGCAAAACGCCGGGCTGTACATCGGTTGGCTCGAGCGCTTCCTGCTTCTGACCGCATTACTGCTGCAGTCTCCGGGCACTGCCGGACTTATCCTCGCCGCCAAAGCCATCGCCCGCTATCCCGAATTCAAGTCCGAACACTTTGCCGAATACTTTCTGATCGGCACGCTTCTAAGTTTCTCGATCGCGGTGATGGGCGGCGCCGTTCTAGCGCGCGTGGTGCTGGGCCAGTTTCACGTCGCGGGATAAATTTCCACAGAGTCGTTAGTCACCGGCTGCTTCTGCGCTCAGTTTTGTTAGAATCTGTCCGTGGAAACCCCGACGGTTTCGCCGCGGATTGCCAACATTCAACTGCACCCAATAAAGGCGCTCGACCCGCTGCAGGTCAAGGAAGCGCGTATCGGACCCGGTGGGGGGCTGGAGTTCGACCGCGTCTGGGCGCTCTATTCGGCGGACGGTCAGTGGATCAACGGCAAACGTACTGCCGCGGTTCACTTGATTCGCGCCGCGTTCGCGCCGGACCTCAGCTCCGTCACGCTTTCCGTTCCTGCCGATCGGCGTGGCACTCCCACAAAAACTTTCGACTTTCCCGGCGGCTCAGCGGACGCCGCGCAATGGTTCAGCGCGTTTTTCGATCAAGCCGTCACTGTGCGCTATTCTGCCGAAGGTTTTCCCGACGACACCGTCGCCAATGGTCCAACGATCATTTCCACGGCTTCGCTCGATGCTGCCGCGTCATGGTTCCCCGGACTGACTTCCGCTGACATGCGGCTGCGCTTTCGCACTACGCTGGAAGTCGATGGCGTTCAACCGTTTTGGGAAGACCAGCTTTTCGCTTCGGACAAGAAGGACTTCGTGCGCTTTCGCATCGGCGACGTCCACTTCGAGGGGAGCAATCCCTGCGCGCGCTGTCCCGTTCCGCCGCGCAATCCGCACACCGGCGCCGAGTTCCCCGGTTTTCAGAAGCGCTTTACGGAGCAGCGCCGCGCCACGCTTCCCTCCGGGTCGCCGATCGAGCGCTTCGATCATTTCTACCGCATGGCCACCAACACGCGCGTCACGCCCGCGGAGGCCGGTAAAGTCCTCCGCATTGGCGACCCGCTTCTACTCTAATCAGCACGTCTCGTGTCGGACCATGCTCCCTAGGAGCCTCGGAGTCTTGATGAAGGACAGGCCCACCTCGAGCACTCCCAGAGCGACAAACCACACCTGGACCGGCGCCTGAAACCCTATTGGCTTGAGTTCTCCCACCATCCATCCAATCAGCACCAACCCGGCTAGCAGCGAAGCTATTCTCGCTGCCGACGCGTGTGACAAAGCAGGATGAAAGCGGCTAAAGGTTAGCCTCCGTTCCTGAAGTATTTTCTTGGCGGGAACATGCTGCGATTTAGCAGCTCTTTGCCGCAGCGGCGGCGGATTTCTTCCGACCAGTTCACCCAACCATGCTCGCTCAAGCCAAGAAAATGTCGCGCCCTGTCATACGGAGCGAGCCCCAGGTAATACAGCCGGAACATCACCATGCGCGAAGCCCACTCCGGCCCGTCGAG
>QHYJ01000300.1:12068-12886 GCA_003223255.1 Acidobacteriota bacterium
CGGGACGCCACAAGTACTTGTCCGAGTCCTTCCAGTTCCGCGACGAAATGCCGCGCTTGGCTTCCAGCACCTCGCGCGCGCTGCGGTAAACCTCCCAACATATGTCAAACACCAGCTCCGGTTTCACACGCATGGGTCCTCCGACGGTCTGCGGTCCATCTGCTTCGTGTTCAGTTGTCAGTGCTCAGTGGTCGAGAAAACGGGACACAAAACTCTTCTGCATTTCTCCCTCTACGGAAAAATAGGACGCTGATGACCAACGGCTCATTTCCTCATGCCGCTCCCGAAGTCACCGCCGGCGCGATTCCCTGAGTCGCACGCTGGCGCCGTGGGCCAATCCTCCGTACGCCTCGCTGCAGCCGGTACTCCCAAACCGTGCCGAAGTCTTCTCCGTGCAAGACTCTGCCCGGCAGTCGCTGCTGCTTTTCCACTTCGTATCCGCCGAACTCCTGCTTGCGCAAGTGCCGCAATTGCGCCGAAATGCTTGCCGGCGGGTAATGCGTAAGCATGGCAAGCTCGTCGAGCGTCAGCCAGGTGTCGCACTGGCTTGCGCTGAGCATGACGTCACAGAGCACGTCGCGTTGCCTTCGCCTGCTTGCCCCCGGTAGTGGCCCCAACGCAGTTGGCCAGCCTGCTTGTGCCCGCCGTGGCAAACGGCTCAGCGGCGAGTCTCGTTTCTCCAACAATTTCCCTGCTTTCTGCATCCTCGCCTCCTGTCCCGCCGCCTAACTCTCGGCGGGAAACTCTTCCTCTTCCGCCTCCTGCGCACCCACGTCTTCCACTTCCCCACCATCCCTTATCCACGCCGTGCGGTCGGG
>QHYJ01000302.1 GCA_003223255.1 Acidobacteriota bacterium
TGAGGACGTTGAAGGCGAAGCCCTGGCCACCCTGGTGGTGAATAAGCTGCGCGGCACGCTGCAGTGCGCTGCAGTCAAGGCCCCGGGCTTCGGCGATCGCCGCAAGGCCATGCTCGAGGACATCGCGATCCTGACGGGTGGCAAGGCCATCACCGAGGACCTCGGCATCAAGCTCGAGAACGTGAAGATTGAGGACTTGGGCAGCGCCAAGAAAGTGACCATCGACAAGGACAACACGACGATCGTCGCGGGCGCCGGCAAGGGCAGTGAGATCGAAGGCCGCATCAAGCAGCTCCGCGCGCAGATCGAAGAGACCACCTCGGACTACGATAAGGAAAAGCTCCAGGAGCGCCTAGCTAAGCTGGTTGGCGGCGTCGCGGTAATCAAGGTGGGCGCGGCAACCGAAACCGAGCTGAAGGAGAAGAAGGCTCGCGTCGAGGACGCCATGCACGCCACCCGTGCGGCAGTTGAGGAAGGCATTGTCCCTGCGCTGCTTGCCGGCCTTAGAGAAGCTCAAACTCCACGACGATGAAGCCATCGGGGTGAACATCGTAAAGCGCGCTCTCGAAGAACCCACGCGGCAGATTGCCCATAACTCTGGTCACGAAGGCGCGGTAGTTGTAGGACGCGTGCGCGAATCGAAGGATGAGAACTTTGGCTTCAACGCAGAAACTGGCGATTTTGGCGACATGGTCAAGGCCGGTGTAATTGATCCAGCCAAGGTCACCCGCCTCGCACTGCAGAACGCTGCGTCTATCGCCGCCCTGATGCTGACCACCGAAGCCCTGATAGCCGACATCAAGGAAGAGGGAATGAAGGCAGCAGCTGTCGGCGGCAGCGGCATGGGCGGAACGTACTAAACGGTGGTCTATTTGCACCTCGGTTGTGTTCGAAGAATCTGACGTGGAGGTTAACCTCATGCGTGTCTTTTGGGAAAAAGTGGGAGTGTTGGGCCCAGTCTATCGTTTGGTTGGCCAGGGCTTCAGCGATCGCGACATCGCAGAGAAACTGAATCTTACGGAAATCAGCGTCCAGGCGTGCGCGGCCTGGATATTGCATTTCCTAGGTTTTACCAAGCGGAACGAACTGATCCGTTACGCTGGAGCTCGGACGGCAATGTGACTGTGGCACAGAGTGTGGAACGCCAGGGCGGCCCGAGAGCTTCTGGTCAGGATTGCCACGCAGCTGGTTGTTTTGGAGAATTTCTATGATGACCGCTTCAGTAGATGTTTTGAGCAGCCACCTGCGACCGCTTTGCACACGCGACAACCACGTAATGAGGTATGAATCCCGCAGATCCAGGTCAAATGCCGGGCACCAAGCGTCATACCATTGCGGTTTCGAAGGTTGTAGTTTTCGCTATGACCCAACCGACGGATATTACGTGCTCATTGGAATGCCTAACCACGCGAACCCCGTCGACGAGCCTGGCGTGAACACCGTTAAGTGCCCTCGACACGACCACTGGTTATATCGCCGAGAGAATATCCACGCCGAACCGGGCGTTGGTTGGAGTTGCGGTGTCGAAGGGCTGCGACTATGGTCACTATGCGAACACAAAGGGCGATTGGGTGAAGACCTAAAAGTGACTTAATGCCGCACACAATCAATATGGGAACCAGGCCGATCGAGGTAGCCACTCTTTTGCCGGAATCGGTGCTATTCGAAAGCGAGCCCTGGACCTCTTTCTATATGACGGGTGAAATTGTTCGAGAATTTCGGAAGGGGCTGGAAGGCAAAGCAAGGACAGGGCGGAACGCTCCCGAACGGCTGGAAAATCACTGCCTCGACGAAGAAGCTTCGTCGCGAATGGATGACGAAGGATGCCCCAACGAACCTGTGCAGTAGGAGTTATTTCACTGAGCCCTTTCTGAGTCTGTTGCACCGCCCGCTTGAAGGAAAGGCTCACGACCCAGGAAGGGAGTCACAAGCTGAAGGCATTTAGCCTTATTGGGTTTTTGACTTAAGTTTTGTTGTCGAGTGGAGGCGAAAAATGGAATTTCAGCGACAAGTCATTCGGTTTTTGGAGAAGGAAATTAAGACTTACATGGCGCTAGCCTTATTCTTCGCAAAGAGAGACGTCAAAGAACATGTCCGGGCAGGAGACAAAAAAGTCCCTATAGGCCCAAAGTTCTATAAGCACAGAATGAAAGAGGCTAAGAAGCTTGTGGATGAACTGAGAAGATTGATTGAGGCAACACCACTAAGCCAAGTTCACTAGATTCATCGATTTGCTCGTGTGGTCCGCTACGCGTAGAAGTTCAGCTAAAAGTCAAACTTCCAGAAACGAGTTGGAGGGAATTTGTGCCGCCGTACCTCGCCAGAGGAGAACCCCTGGGGAGTCGGGGAGATTTGCCTTGCTTTCATAACAATGTCTACCGCGACCTGTGGGCATGGATCGACGATCCTTTCCAACCACCACCGATACCAGAAAGCTCGTCAGAGCAGTTGACGCTGCAACTGATCTAAGGGGGTCAATGAATTGGACAGCAGCGATAACCCATGTGCCAACAATTCGACGTAACTACGAGATTTCAAGAGGGGGAATTTAGACAGCATCAGATCAAGAGAAACTCTTCGGGACCGCCAACCTGCCCTACGTCCAGGGCTCAGATAGCGAATTTTGCCCTTACTCTGGATATGTCGGCGAAGAGTTTTCAGCTAATTTGGACAGCTGTGACAGAAAACACAAGACTTAGCTCCCCAGTTTCTCAGGAAAGGACTCCGGAGTTGGTGCGGACGGTCACTTCTGCTTCACGAGCGCGAGATACTTGCGGTGTTCGCTCGCCTCATCTCGTAGATGTTTGACGAGTTCTCGCAAGGCATGTTTCTTCTGTTCGTTTTCCAGGTCTGGGATCGTTGCTTCCAACTTATCGGCCCGCTCGTCGATCTTCTTCACTTCATTTTCGAGATAGCCGATATGAGCATTCCAAGAGTCTTCGGCCACTCCATTGCCCTGCCCCCTCGCTGCGTGCCGCCACACCATACACGGAATTCGTCGGAGTTCTTACGACGCGAGCCGTCGCTTCAAGGCGGTAACGGTGCCGGGATTCGCGTTTATCTTGAGACAAACACCCTTTTCCTCGTACGACTCGCTGAGCACGTGGATGTTCTTGCGGATGTCGGCGAGCACGCCTTCCTTGCCGTAGGGAACAACAAGCTCCACCTGAGCCATGTTGTCTAGAAAGAAACTGACGAGACGGGAGTGAAGTGCTTCGACGTCCTTGGGGTTCAGCACGGACATCGCAATGGCCTTGGGGAACTCTTTTTTCAGCAATGCCTTTTGCGAAATATCGACAGCGTCGATCTTGTTTAGAATCAGAAGAGACCGGAGCTTTCCCGCCCCAATTCCTTCGAGCACTTCTTTCGTCACCTGAATGTGGGCGCGCAACGCCGGATCCGCCGCATCCACTATGTGGAGCAGAAGGGAGGCGTCCAGCGCTTCATCGAGAGTCGACCGGA
>QHYJ01000301.1 GCA_003223255.1 Acidobacteriota bacterium
CGCGTGGAACCAGCCAAGTGTGCGTATGCGGAGCGGCCGTGCCCAAGACGCTTGCGGAGCGTTGGCATGAATGCCCGGCTTGCGGGTTGTCGGCGCCTCGTGACGTGGTCAGCGCGCAAGTCATACTGCAACGCGCCCGGATAGGGCGTTCGCGGCATAACGTAGAGGATGTCGCCTCATGCGTGCCGCGAGAAGCCGTCGCCTTTCAGGCGACGGAGTGATCACTCCAGGACACGGGCAGCATGTCGTTCCCAGGTAAATGCCTCGCTCGCTTTTCTGGCGTTTCTTCCTAATTCTTCGCGGAGGGCAGCGTCTTTTCGCAACTCGCAAAGACATTGCAAAAGCCCTGCTCGATCGCCGGGTTTATAGAGAAGGTACGCCTACGCGATGATGAATGAGTTGGGGAATTTGTCCTGCGCTACTGGCCACGACAGCCAGGCCAGCAGCCATATATTCGAAAAGCTTGAGCGGCGAAAAGTAGAAAGTTTCCAAGGCTGGATAGGGGGCCAAGGCCACGTCCACGGCCGCCAGATAGCGCCGCATCTGTTCATGCGGGACAACGCCGGTGAAGACGACGGCTTTCGCGAGGCCTGCCCGGTAGGCCTTTTCCTGAAGGGCATCTTTTAGTGGCCCGTCTCCAATGAGAAGCAGCCGCGACTGTGGTTCCTGCCCATGGAAGTCCTCCAACACAGAGAGCAGGAAATCAGCGCCGTGCCACGCTTTGAAACTTCCCACAAAGCCCAGCACAAACTTGTTCCCTTTTTGCAAATCGCTGGGCGGATGGATGCTTGCGGGATCGTCCGCAAACCAGCTTGCATCTACGGCGTCCGGAAGAACGCGGATCCGCAACTCACGACACACAACGGCTTACAAATATGCCGACGTTGTGGCACACACACATGCGGCCATGCTCTTTCACCATCCCTACTCACGCATTCCAAGCCTTGTTGGAGCGCTTCTTGGAAATGACGCGCCAAGGTCCTTTGGCAATATTTTCCACTTTAGGCCTTCGACCAGCGTCGCTACGGCAGGAGCTCGAGCGGTCGTAAGAAGCGCGGGCCTACATGAATTGTGGCGAAGTCGCGCCGATCGGTGGTCAGCACTCGATAGACTTTGCGCCGCTCAGTAAGGGCGGCTACCGTGCCGTCGACTAATCCGAGTTCGAGCTCCTTGAACTTGGCGTCGAATTCGAGCGCGCGAACAAGATCGGAAGGCAGCGGCAGCTCGTACTCGTAGCGGGTCGCTGGATCGAAGATCTCGGCGATCAGCTTGCGCATGGCCGCCCGATTGTCTCTGAGGAAGTAGTCCACCTCAGCGAGCACCAGCGCTGGCACTATCACGACAGTCGTGGTGGTCAGAATCGTTTGGTATTCCGGAAAGGTGGGTTTGTGATCAGACGTGCGGGCGAGTGCCTTGAGGAGCCCGCCCGTGTCGGCGATGATCGGGCCACTCAATCCTCGAGATCCCGAAACAGCTCGGATTCGTCTCCCAGCTTCGTGTCCGTGGACTCAAACAGTAACGTAGAGGGCGGTCGGCGACCGGTGTAGTACCGCGAGGCGACGACGCGCAGGCCCTTCCGAACCAGTTCTGAAGCGGAATGTCCGGCCGCTCTCGCGCGCTTCAAAGCGCGAACATCCTCTTTGTTCAAGCGAATCGTTGTCGAGATCATCCGCGCCATACACTCACCATACAACAAAATAAACGAACTCGCAACGACCCACAACGACCCAAAGGAGCCAAGCTTGCCGCAGATGGCCTCTGCTCGGTGTTTCAGATAAGCCCCTCAGCCTACTTGTAAGCCCCTCAGCCTACTTGTAAAGTCCTTGTAAATTCGCGTTTTAACCACAGCCTCTTTGCTCGACAGCATAGATCCTTCGGTTTCGGTCCCGATAGACTACTGCAGAGCAGCCGTTCATTGCCTCCGAGTGTCCCCGAATATAGGAAGGAACTTGTCTGACATTGAAGTGAAGCTGACATAGGACCTGTGGAAGACGAAAAGTGATCCGTGGCGTAGTCGCGCTACACGCCGGACCGGCAGCAAGCGCACTTTGCAGAGAGCGCTTACTCCAGCCTTCTCCTCCGAGGGATGGCACACGGCTTTCTGCGCGCTATTGAGCCCAACGAGGAGCGCTGTAGTGATCATAACTCCCTTCACGGTTGACCTGCCGGCCGCAGTGTCTAAAGCAGGCCGTTCCGTTCGACGATTCTTTCCTCTGCAGGCAAGAATTCACAAATCCATTCGCCGGGTAACGGTCCACGGAGGTTTATATGACTAGGAAAGTCAGAAAGCTGTTGTCACTGTACTTCGCCACTGTTGCCATGCCCTTGGGAATCGCCACTGCTTTCGGATTGGCTAGGCGCCCAAGGGTACCCCGCGCAACAGACGGCGTCAGCGCGGAACAGCAGACCGACGGCGCCTACCGCGATGGGCTTTTTTTGGGCAAGCTAGATGGCCGACAAGGAAGAGAGAAGCAGTCAGCCGTTGGCCGCTGGAATTCCGACAGGGATCGCGCTTCCTTCCTCGCCGGTTACGAAAAGGGCTACAGGGAAGCCGTGGCCGCGCGTAACGCCGAGCGGCGGTAAGAGCCCAGTGCTATCTTGCTGCTTGGTCGGTGAAGCAAGGCAGGCGGAAGAGAAAAGGTTCTCCTTGCGGCAAAAGACTTAATGAAAAAGGCATTCTTACACACCAAAGCTAGAGCTCTCGGCGCACCGTTCGCAACTGCTCTTGCGTCCTGCCTGTGGGCGCGAACTTGCGTTCAGCCGGCTGAAGTACGCATCCCACAAGGAATGTCTTTCCCTCCATCTGCATTGCTGTAGTTCCTTTGTCTTTCCCAGTCGCAGCTGGGATTTTTGTTATTGTGCGGGCACCGCCAGGCTCAGCCTCTGGGCGCAATCCCTCGCTCTGCCAGCGATGGGAATATCTGCATCCTTCCTCGTTTTCGTAATTGTTCAGTTACCCGAACGCCGCTCCTGGCTGGCGACTCTTTTGGTTTTGATGGTTTTCGTCGCGTCCCGATTTGCGGTTGGGACGTTTCTGCGGAGCATGGCCGAGGAGGAAGACGAAAAGAGAGACGAGCCAGGCAAACACGAACCGTAGCTCCTCCGTTCCCCCGGCTACTGCGAAACGCTGGATTCTTGGGAGCTTCGAGAAAACACGGAAACGCGTGTAGAACTGGTTGAAAATCCGTTCAAGCTTTGCGGAGGGTCCGCCGAAACGTTAACTGCCAAAACCTCGTGTGCTGCGTCCTCATATCCCCATTTTTCGGCATGCTGGTTGCGCTTGCGATATGCCATGATGGCGATGCCCGTGCCGATGCACAACGGAGGGAAGAGCAGGATCAGGATGCCGTGCTTGAGAGCCTGAATAAAATGCGCACTTGAATGAGCAGCGCTCTGATAGCACAATGCGCAGCTCTGGGCGTACAGGGCCGATGGACTTGCAAGCATGGCTAGCGCAGGCAGGCCGCGCTTCAGATGCGGATGTCTTTCTTTTGGCCCGCGATGCATCTTCATTGCTCCCTTTCCATTTTAATTTCTTGCGGCATTCCAGCCAAGCGCATGCGACTGCCAGAAACTGCCGGCTCACCAATGTACAACCCGCAGATGCTCGAGCCGGAGCGCATCTGGCCAGAAATGATCCATCATGAACAGCACGAACAGCAGCGCCGGGACTAGGCTCCAAAACAGGCTAGGGCGTTCGTACTTCAAGTGCATGAAGAACATCACGGCGATGCTCGCTTCGATGCACGCGAAAATGAGCAGGAACAAGAGTAGCTTCTGCGAGGAGAAATGCCTGTAGGTCAGGAACACCTCGATTCCTACGATGCACAGCAAGCCGGCCCAGATGGCCACGAAGGGGCCCATTCCCATGCCGTCTTTTGTCTTTGGAGCGCCCATCTCGCCTCCTGCCTCTGCGGCGTCCGTTCCTATCTTGCGTTCATTAGATACACAAGCGGAAAGACGAACATCCAAACGATATCCACGAAATGCCAGTAAAGACCGACGGTCTCCACATGGCCAGCATCCATGCGACTCCGATTGAATTTGCCGGCCACGACGGCGAGGGCCACAACACCAGCGACAACATGCGTCAGGTGCAGACCAGTGATGCTGAAGAAGGTGGCTCCAAACAGGGCCGGTCCTCCCAAGGGATTCTGGAAGAGCCGCCAGCCGTCCTCCATCATTTTGAGCCACTCGCGAATGTGCAAGGCCGCGAAGAGCGTTCCAAGCAGCATGGTCGCGCCCAGCCAAGCAAGGCATCGCGACTTGTGGTCGTGTTTGGCAGCTTCCAGCGCTCCGAGCATCGTGAGACTGCTGGTGAGGAGCGCCAGCGTCATAACCATTCCATTAGCGATGGTGGGTGAGAACTCAAATGGCCTGGTCCAACCTGGGCTTCCGACGCGCACGTATCCGTAAGCGAAAAGAACGGAGGCGAAGGTGACAGCGTCGGATAGAATGAACAGCCAAATCCCCAGCTTTTTGTGCTGAATTCCGTAGGGGGAGTCTTCTCTTACAGCCTCGTGGCCCGCCATCGCGATCTCGGATTCGCTCACGGCACCTCCTAGGCCACGTTCATCCGCGTCATCATCAAAAGGATCAAATACACCCACAGCCCGTCCATAAAGTGCCAGTACACCGAGGCGACTCCAAGTGCCGTCCTTGGCCGTGAACCAGTGCTCCTGCTCATCCGGTGGAGGACATAAGCTAGACCGGTGATGCCGCCGAGCAAATGCACGCCGTGGACCGCGGTTAAAACATAAAAGAACGAACTGCTCGGAGTGGTTGCAAGAAACAGCCCTTGCGCCGCGAGTTCACGCCACGCGGCTAACTGCCCAAAGACGAAGATTAGTCCGAGCCCCATCGTGGCATAGAGCCAGTACAAGACCTGAGCCGGTCGTCGCCCATTCCCGCGCGACTCTTCTCGCCCGAGATCGGGATCTTGGGCGAACGGGAGACGCGCCATTTCGAGCGAGAAGCTGCTAAGTAGCAGAATCAGCGTGTTGAAGTACAGGATTCCAGGCAGCTCGAAATGTCCCCAATCTCTGGCTGCACCCTGCCGAATAACCATGGCGCTCGTAAGGGCGGCAAACATCATCGAAATGGCCGCGAGCGCTACCCAAATACCGGTTTGTGAAGGTCTAACCGCGGCGGGAAAAGTGGAAACGGGCGCCGGCCGGCCATGCTGGAAACCCCCGCCGCCTTCTCCGGTGGGACCCAAATCGCGTTCCATGCCAGGTGGCGGCGCCGAGGTCGTTGATGCCATAGTTTCACCCCCTCGCTCTGACCGTTCAGCTTGCCGCAACTTTTTCGGGCGAGACCTGCATTACGTAATCGCCGCTGGAACTTTCCACACCGTATTCCTCTGGGCCATGATGGACCACAAGATGCCTCCCGCCGAAGTTGTCAGACGGAGGCGGCGAACTCGTTGACCACTCCAGCGTGGTCGCTTCCCAGGGATTGTCAGTGGCTTTCGGGCCACGGAAGCGGCTCCAAATCACATTGTACAGAAAAAGGAGCTGGGCGGCCCCTGTAAACAGGGCGGCAATGGTGATGAACTTATGCACGGGAATCAGCGGAGCCAAGTAA
>QHYJ01000303.1 GCA_003223255.1 Acidobacteriota bacterium
TCCACCTGTGAATTGGGATCCACTCCAGCCGAGGCCAGGAATTTCTCGAATTGCCGGAAACGCTCCGGAATCATCTGTTCTTGTAGCTGCGGAAACCATTTCTGCGTTCGCGCCTTTTTCAGGTCGGCGTAGGCAAACTCGCCGACATTTTTCGGGAACAGCGCAATGATGTCTGTGCCCAGGCGTCCCGCGTGCGCGGGCTTCGGCGCTGCCAGAAGAATTGCCGTAACCATAGCTGCGGCTCCGGCCTTGCCGATCGCCCTGATGACTTTCATGAAATGCTCCTTTCGGGAAGGGCCCCATCATTTTACGCGCTTGTAGCGCGAGGTGCATCGCCCAATCGTTCGCGCAGCGCTGCAACTTTTGCCCGCATGGACGCTACATAGGCTGCATCCTTCAATCCATCGAGATTGATCTCGATGTTGGCCAGTGCTCCGCGGGTTCCTGCTCCGGCCATCAAACGTGCTACGTGTAAGTCTGAACGCATGGATGCGGCAACGATACCCTCCAGTTGTCCCAGACGTTCGAAAAGGACAACCGTCCGCTCGGCCACTTGCAGAGGAACTTCCGCGGCCCCTTTGGTCGCCTTCTGAATCGCCTCTTCGCGTTGGCTGGTTTCCTTGGCGTTCCCGTGTGGCAATTTGAACGCTGCCATCACCGCGTCGTACGATTCGGCGTCCCGATCAATTGCTCCGGCCAGTTCGTCCGCCGTCTTTCGCATCTCATCCAGCGCCGTCGAGAGTTGGTCGACGTACGCGGCTTGCGACTTCTTCTTTCTCGAAAGCCCGGTAACCATTTGCCCCAGCGCAGCGGCCAGCGCTCCCGCAAACGCCGAGGCGCTTCCGCCGCCCGGCGTTGCCGCGGGCGTCGCCACCGCCTCCAAAAACGGCCGCGCCAGTCCCGCTAACTTTCCATCTTTTGCCGCCACGAGCGGCGCCCCGCTCAGCGCGTCCTCCAGCTTGTTTTCAAACACCTGCGCCGGAGAGAAATTCTCCAATTGCAGAAAAAAATCCGCCGTCATTTCCAGAGCCTTTTTCGGCACCAGCCCAACGATCTCGCTGCCCACGGGCGTCACGCCATAGCGCTCTGCTTCGCGCTTCACCATTTCGTAGACGCGATGCATGGGCGTCTGCTCGAAATCCGTCAGGTTAATGGAAACCTGCGCCAGGTTGCGCGCCTTCAGCTCCACGCCCATGGACTTCACATAGCGCAATCCGCCTGACGAAAACCGAATCGCTTTGGCAATCTTGTTCGCGATTCCCACGTCCGGCGTATTCAGGTTCACGTTGTACGCAATCAAGAATTTCCGCGCGCCCACCACCGTTACGCCCGCCGTGGGATGCACCTTCGGCTCTCCCACGTCCGGTTGCCGGTCGTGATTCTTCTTCAACTCTTCGCGCAGCCCTTCGAATTGCCCCCGGCGCACGTTTTCCAGGTTCACGCGGTCCGGCCGCGTCGCTGCCGCTTCGTAGAAGAAAACCGGAATGCGGTAGCGCTTCCAGATCTCGTTGCCCACGCGGTGCGCCAGCGCCACGCAATCCTCAATGGTTACGCCTTCGATGGGAATAAACGGCACCACGTCCGTCGCGCCCACGCGCGGATGGGCGCCCGTGTGTTGAGTTAGGTCGATCAATTCCATCGCTTTGCCGGCGCCCTGCAGCGCCGCCTCGGCCACTGCATCCGGCTCGCCTGCCAGCGTAATCACCGAGCGGTGATGGTCCGCGTCCATTTCGCGGTCCAGCACGTACACGCCCGGCACGCTGCTCATGGCCGCGACGATAGCATCCACCTTCGCCGCGTCCCGTCCTTCGGAAAAATTCGGCACGCACTCAATCAGTCGTTTCATTGTTTCGGTTTCTTGTTTTTGGGGTCTCCCCAGTTGTTCGGCAGCTTGGGCTTGCGGTCGGGAAGCGTTGGGCGCTCATACACGAAGACGCGCTTTTTCTCCTCGTTCGCAGTCTCCGTCGATTGACCGTTCGGTGACGGAGCGCCTGGCGTTTGAACTCCGGACGGCTGAGAAGCCGGGCTCTCAGCTGCCGTTGCTGGGCGCTCTTTTGGCAATCCCGGCCAGGCGGGCCGTGATCCGGGTTTCATCGGCCATTGCGGCCCAATCATCGGCTTCATCCCCTGTGGAAGAGGTAACGGCCCTTTGTGCGCGGTAGCAGGCGTCTCCGCCGGTGGCACGATCGCCTTCCCATTCTCTGCTTTCGATTTCTCCGCAACGTAGCCTCTCCACTGCCGCACAAACCAGATAAATCCGGTTATCCACGCCGCTACGATCAAGGTATTGTAGGTGTTGAAGCCGCCTGCCTTCCCCAAGATCGCCACCGAAACAAAAACGACCCCCAACAGTGTATAAAAATATTCTTCGAAGAGGCTTTTGGTCTTCGCTGGCCCGATTTTCGGAAGTTTCAGTCTTCGGACGGGCTTGCCCGAATAGCTAGTTCCTGGACTCTTTGGCAGCATGGATCACACGGCCGCGCTTCACGGTCATCCAGCAGTGGTTCACTCCAAAATAATAAGGAATTTCGCGGTAGTCGGCCACCTCGAATACGGCGATGTCCGCTTGTTTGCCAACTTCCAGCGAACCGACTTGCTTTTCGCGCTGCAGCGCGTAGGCCGCGTTGATGGTCGCGGCCGCGACAGCCTCCGCCGGAGTCATGCGCAATTGCGCGCACGCCAGCGAGAGAATCATTGGCATGCTCAGCGTCGGGCTCGTTCCAGGATTGTAGTCCGTGGCCAGTGCAACAATCGCCCCTGCATCAATCAGCGCGCGCGCGGGCGCGTATTTTTTCAATCCGAGGTGAAAGTCGCATCCGGGCAGCAGCGTCGCCACCGTTTCGGATTTCCCGAGCGCGCGAATGTCGCTTTTGTTCACCTGCTCGAGATGGTCGCAACTGGCCGCGCGCAGGAGAATCGCCAACCGCGTTGCGCCAGTCCGCGAAAGCTGCTCCGCGTGCATGCGCGGAGCCAGTCCCCACTCCCGCCCGGCCTGCAATATGCGTTTCGATTCCGCTACGCTGAATGCCCCGCGATCGCAAAACACGTCGCAAAATTCCGCGAGTTTGTGCTCAGCAACTGTCGGCAGAAGATTTTCCTCCAGCAATTGAATGTAGCGCTTGGCTCCATCCGTCTTCTTGCGAAATTCATCGGGAAGGACATGCGCGCCGAGAAATGTCGAAATAATCTCCAACGAGTGTTCCGCCGCCAGTTCTTTGTGCAGCTTCAAAATCTTCAGCTCGCTCGCAACGTCCAGCCCGTACCCGCTCTTTGCTTCAATCGTCGTTGTTCCGTGTGCCGCAAATTGTTGCAGCGCTGCATGCGCTCGTTTTTTCAATTCCTCGGCGGTGGCGGCGCGCAGCTTCTTCACCGAGTTGAGAATCCCGCCGCCCTTGCGTGCAATCTCCTCGTAACTTGCTCCCTGAATCTTCAGTTCGTACTCTTCCGCGCGGCTTGCCGCGTGAACCAGGTGTGTGTGCGAATCCACAAATCCCGGCAGCGCCACGCGGCCCTCAAGATCCAGCTTTTCCAAGCCACGCGCGCCCGGCAACGCTTCGACTTGTCCGCGCGGTCCAGCCGCCGCGATCACGCCGTCTCGCACCAGCAGCGCGCCGTCTTCGACGATGTCCAACTTCGAAAGGGCATCACCGCGTCGCGGACCGCGTCCGCGCAGCGTCAGCAATTGCGATGCGCCGGTAATGAGCAGGGAGTCGGCCAAGGCCCTCGTATTATGCCGGATTACCTCTCCGTAACACAGGTTTCAGCCCGTGTGCTCTTCGGTTGCTCTGCGCAGACCCTGCGCCCGCTGCGTCTGTACTTTATCTTTTTTCTTTTTGGTTTTGCGCCATGTGCAATGTCTACCCCATGGGGATTTTTACGCGGGTTTTTTTTGCGAACGCAATGGCTTCGGGATACCCCGCGTCCACGTGCCGCGCTACGCCCAGCCCCGGATCATTCGTCAACACGCGCTCAATGCGCTTGGCCATTTCCTTGGTTCCATCGGCCACGGTGACTTGTCCCGCATGCTGCGAGTAACCAATCCCCACGCCGCCGCCATTGTGAATCGACACCCAGGACGCGCCGCTCGCCGTATTGATCAGCGCGTTCAGCAGCGGCCAGTCCGCCACGGCATCCGAGCCGTCCAGCATCGCTTCCGTCTCGCGATACGGCGACGCCACCGACCCGCAATCGAGATGATCGCGCCCCATCACCACCGGCGCTTTGATTTCCCCGCGCGCCACCAAATCATTCAGCGCCAGCCCAAACTTGTCGCGCTCCCCATAACCCAGCCAGCAAATCCGCGACGGCAGGCCCTGAAACTTCACGCGCTTCTGCGCCAGCTTGATCCAGCGGTTCAAATGCTCGTCGTGCGGAAACATTTCCAGCACTAGCTGGTCCGTTCGCGCAATGTCTGAAGGCTCGCCGGAGAGCGCCGCCCACCGAAACGGCCCTTTCCCCTCGCAAAACAGCGGCCGGATGTATGCCGGCACAAATCCCGGGAAGTCGTACGCATTCTTCACGCCCTGCTGAAACGCGAAGGTGCGTATGTTGTTCCCATAGTCGAACGTCACCGCGCCCAGCTTCTGCAAATCCAGCATGCCCTGCACGTGCACTGCAATCGCCGCCAGCGCGCGCTTCTGGTACTCCTCCGGATATTGCTTCCGCAGCTCCAGCGCCGCTTCGAACGTCATCCCATTCGGCACATACCCGCCCAACGGATCGTGCGCGCTGGTTTGATCCGTCAACACATCCGGCACCACGCCGCGCTTCGCCAGTTCCGGAATCACGTCCGCGCAATTGCCTACCAGCCCGACGGAAGTCGCTTCGCCCTTGCGCACCGCGTTTTTCAAAATGCGCAGCGCTTCGTCGAGCGAAGTCACCAGCACGTCGCAGTAACCGGTCTTCAACCGCTTCTTGATGCGCTCCGGATCAACGTCAACTCCCAAGAACGCCGCGCCATTCATCGTGGCCGCCAGCGGCTGCGCTCCACCCATGCCGCCCATGCCGCCGCTGACCACAAGCTTGCCCTTCAAGTGGCCGCCAAAATGTTTTTTTGCCGCCGCCGCAAACGTCTCGTACGTTCCCTGCAAAATTCCCTGCGTGCCGATGTAAATCCAGCTTCCCGCGGTCATCTGCCCGTACATCATCAAGCCCGCGCGGTCCAGTTCGTGGAATTTGTCCCAGTTGTTCCAGTGGCCTACGAGGTTGGAATTGCACAGCAGCACGCGCGGCGCGTACTCATGCGTGCGAAACACGGCCACCGGCTTTCCCGACTGCACCAGTAGTGTTTCGTCTGCTTCCAGCACCTTCAGCGAACGCACAATCGCATGGAAACATTCCCGGTTGCGCGCCGCTTTGCCCGTCCCGCCGTAGACGACCAGGTCTTCCGGCTTTTCCGCCACTTCCGGATCCAAATTGTTCAGCAGCATGCGCAGCGCCGCTTCCTGCTGCCAGCCTTTGCAGGAAATCTGCGTCCCGCGCGGCGCGCGATATGGTCCTTTCGACAATCCCGCCTCCGCCACTGTGCCAGGCAATGTCGCGCTCATGACTTTCTCTCTTTCCCGCCCATACTAACGCACGCTGCCGCCAATTGCATCCACGCTTCATCTGCTTTCGCCGCGCGCGGCGCAAAATTCGTTCTGTGCACTTACTAGGTATATTTGCATTTACTGCGCCGCCATTTCCTCTTAGATTTCACGTCAGCAACCAACCAGCTGCCGATTCGCTGTGTTGCAGTAAAATCTCCTAGTTATGAAGCGCAGCAAGCGCAAACCAAGTCCCGCGTCGCGCGTGAAGCCAATCAAGAACGCCCCGCAACCAGTGGAGCACGCCGCAGTGCCGGTGCATCTCGACGTGCAATCCGCAGAGGAAGGCGCCAAGCCCGCGCCACCGGTTGCGGTTCAAGTGGAAGCCGAGAGCCCCGCAGGTCCTGCCGAGATGCCACTCGAAACGGACAACTCGGAAATCTCCATCGAGCTGCAAAAGGAAATCGAGGATTTTACGAACTCCTTCCACGTGCAAAGGCACCCGGGGACGCCCCCAGCTTCCCCCAAAGCTCCTGCATTGTCCTCTACGCCTCCTTCCGCGGCCGACCGCCGCGCGAACCCGCGCTACGCCTTCCACGCCACCGCCGAAGTCGTCGCCACCGACTCCGGCACAAAAAACACAACGCGCGTGCGCGACCTGAGCCAGCAAGGCTGTTATCTCGACACCGACAATCCGCTCCCCTTAGGCACCACCGCCAGCGTGCGCATGACCAAGGGCGGCAAATGGCTCGAAGTTCAGGGTCGCGTCGTCTACAACCAGCCGGGCAGGGGCATGGGGCTCATGTTTACGGCGGTCAAGCCGGAACATGGCGGCACGCTCGATGCCTGGATCAACGAGTCCCGCGAAACTTCCTGGCTTGCCGCCAATCGCCGCCGCAGCCAGCGCGTGCTGATGAAGGTTCCTGTGCGCGTCTCGGTGCAAGTTGGCGCTGCGCCGCTCTCCCAAGAAGAGACGTACACCTTGGCGGTCAGCGCTCATGGCGCACTGCTCGTGGTTTCCGCGCCGCTCTATCGTGGCCAGCGGCTGACGCTGTCGAATCCGCAGACCAAGGATTCGCTTGAATGCGTGGTCGCGCACATTGACCGCTTTCCGAACGACGAAGTGAAGGTCGCGCCCGGGCAAAGCGTCCTCCTCTTGAGGGAGCCTGCCTGCCGCAGACAGGCTTGTGACGGCAAGCCTCCTCCGGCCCTAGGTTTTTCGTCAGTGTCGATTCTAAAGAGCTTAGAAATTGTGTAAGTCCTTTGGAATGAGCTGGTGGCTTGGGAATCTTAGGGCCCGCGAAGCAGGAGCACGGGAGGAACTGGGCGTGGGCCCCTCGAGGTGCACAATAGAAGGAGCGCCAAAAGAGCGTGAAAAACCCACAGGTCCTTCCTACGGGCAGGCGTCGGGAGGGAAAGCAAGTAGGCAGCGTAGGCTATTGGTGAGAAAGATGTTTTTCGTCGGTAAGGCGGACGCGCTCCACGTTGTCAGCGCTGGACATGTCGGAGAGGATGATTTTGTCCCCGACTTCCAGGCCGCCTAAGACCTCGATTGTGTTCACGGATGCGCGACCAAGCTTTACGCTGACGCGTACGGCTTCTTTGCCGTCATTGACGATCTTGAACAGGGAAGCGGTGGAGTTTGGCAAGGCGGGTGCGCCATTTTGTATAGGGCGTCCGATGTACAGAATATTGTCGAGTTTTTCGATGTCAATCCAGGTGTCGACTTTGAGACCCGCCCTCGTGCCTTCGGGCACGCCATCGAGGACGACGTTCACCGTACGCGTGTCGCCTGATGTGGATGGGCTAATGCTGCTAACGTGGCCCTTCGCGAGAGGGCCTTTTTGCGTGGCAACCGTGGCTGGCTGGCCAGGCTTCAGGTCGGCGGTCATCGCAGCCGGGAGAGTCACTCTGGCAGCCAGGTTCGTGGAACCCTCAGCAGGAACGAGGGTTCCCAAACCGCGAACCTGGCGCACCATCGGGCCTCTCTTAACGGTGTCGGTCCAGATGGTGGATATATCTACTTTCGGTTCATCGACCAATGAGCGTTCTCGAGCATCGCCGCTGATGCCCCTCTCGACTCCGGCAGCAACGCCTCCGGAAACTCCTGACTTTACGTCGCCCGAGATGCCACCAGAAACACCGCCCGCGATGCCGATTTTCGGCGCCGATTGGACGGCGAGGCGCGCAGCTTTCAGCGGGAAAGTCCGCGCGGCGAGGACAACGACCAACGCGAGGCAACACGCGATAACGGTCAACGAGGCAATCAATCTTGTCCGGGACATACGAACCTCCTTAAGCATGAGGGCAACGCGCTCGACGAGTTGACGCTCGGCGAGAAAAGGCGGTGCGGGGATGGCGGCGATGGTTGCGCGGCTTTGTGTGAACTCGAGAAGGGCTTCAAGGTAGGGCTTGCGCGCGTTCGTAAGGGTCACGACTTCGAGATCCACGACCTGCTCGCGCGCCAACCGGACACGCGAAATGAGCCAAGCAATGGCAGGATGAAACCAGAACAGAGCGCGAAGGACTTCTTCGCCAAGGTGATAGGCCCAATCGTGGCGGCGCACGTGAAGGAGCTCGTGACAGGCAATGGCGGACTGGAATCGCGGGTCCAGAGAAGCAAAACGTTCCGGCAGGAGCACGACCGGAGCCAAAAAACCGAACGTGACGGGCGAATCCACTTGGGAGGAAAAGCGGAACTCCGCGGACGCAGCCACGAGAGCGCGCATGGCTTCGAGAACGGAGGCGAGTTCCACAGAGGAGGGAATAGGCAAAGATGCTTGACGGAATCGGCGAAGCTTGAGAAGACCGAGCACGAGGGCGGCGAAGCGCAGGGCAATTCCGAGAAGAACTATTACGCCGAGAAAGGGAGCGATTGATTCAAGGTTAGGAACGTGCCAGTGGCTCGCTGTGGGACTGGATGGCGAGGGAAGAGGAACCCCGACGAAGTCCGTGGTGCTAGCGACCGTTCCGATCGCTTGTGGACGGTGCCAGGGCTGGAGGAATGGGAGGAGCAAGCTAATCGCGAGGAGCAACCGCCAAGACGCCAGAACAACGCGTGGCTGCTGAATCCGGAGGGCGCGCGCGAGGAATCCAGCGGCAAGGATCAAAAGAGCAACCTGGATGCTCCAGAAGATTAAATTTGAAAACCACAAAGGCAATTGCATGGAGGGCTCCTTCCGTTCCTGCGGGGCACGCTTATTCGCTCTCCTCCACCAGGCGCACAATCTTTTGAAGGTCTTTTTCATTAAGATGGCGCGATTTGACGAGATGGACGAGGAGAGGTTCGACTGAGCCGTTAAAAACTCGATCAATAAATTCGCGGATCATGCCGCCAATGATTTGGCTTTTCGGGTGCGCCGGGCGGTAAAGGAAGGCGCGATCCTGGCGGCGCTTCTTGAGGTAGCCCTTGGTTTCCAGGATCTTCATCATGGTCATGACCGTGGTGTAGGCGATTTTGCGGCGCTGGAGCAGGACTTCGTAAACATCGCGGACGGTAGCGGCGCCGCGTTGCCAGACGAGCTTCATGATTTCGAGTTCCTGGGGGGTAAGCGTGTTGTGCTTGGGTCGCATTGGAGTTTTTTAGTACTAATTAATTAGTATGTCAAGCGAAAAACGAATCCCTTTTCGCTCGCAGGCCGCCGGGTCTCGTCGTGCCAGTTGGCTTGAGATCCAGCCACGATTCCTCGCTGCGCTCGGACTGGCGGCGTGCCGTGACGCTGCGTCCCCACAGCGCAAACTGCCTTAGGGTGGCGACATAAAGTCGCCGCTACGCCAGTGGAAACCGCCGGCAAGATTCGGGCGTTACCAATAGATCGGAGGCACGATATTCCGGCTGCTGCCCAGAATCTGGAATATCGTGCATCTGCGGGACGAGGCCCAGGACACGACCACGTGACGCAGGTCACCGCGCGGGCGCACAGCGCGCGTTGCGCGTGCGGCAGCGGTGGGGTACAGTGAAGTGCAGATGCGGCCGCGTGGGATGCACTACAACTTTCCCGCGGGAACAAACATGCCGCCCTGAAGAGCGCCGCTACGGACCATGAGCTACGGCACGCTTCCCTCACGCTTTCTGAAGGCGATTGATAATTTGCCGATCCCTCACGCGCAAATGGTGCGCCGGGACGGCCGCTGGGAAGCCATTTCCTCCGAGGAATTTCTGCGCCGCGTCGCGGGCCTGTCGTCCGCGTTCGTGGAACTGGGCGTAAAGCCGGGCGATCGCGTCGGGCTTTTCTCCGCGAACCGTCCCGAATGGCACACGGCGGATTTTGCCATCAACGGCGCGGGCGCGATTACCGTCCCGATCTACTTCAACGAATCGCCCGACCGCATGACCTACATCCTGAAGCATTGCGGCGCGAAAGTGGTTTTTGTGGCGGGCAAAGCGCAGCTTGAGAAACTACTATCGGTGCGCGGTAATCTGCCTGAAGTGGAAAATATTGTCGTGGCCGACGCAGGCGAGGGTCTGCCCAGTGAATGCCTACGCTACGAGACGCTGATTGCCACCGCCGGTGCTACGGACATTTCTTCCTACCGCCTGCGCGCTTCGCAAGTGCTGCCGGGGCAGCTTGCTTCGCTCATCTATACTTCCGGCACCACGGGCGAGCCCAAGGGCGTGATGCTCACGCACACGAATTTTTGCTCCAACGTGACGGACGTGGGACAGGATTTCCATCTCAATCCCGCCGAAGACGTGGCGCTTTCGTTTCTGCCGCTTTCGCATGTGTATGAACGCACGGTGGCCTACATTTACATCTTTCAGGGCGCTCCGCTCGCCTACGTCGAGGCTATCGAAGCGGTGCCGCAGGCGCTGCTGGAAGTCCACCCGACGGTGCTCGCGGCGGTTCCGCGCTTCTTTGAAAAGATTTACGCGCGGTTGGTGGAACAAGGCTCGAAAACGACGGGCGTGAGGCGCATGATTTTCGATTGGGCGATGAAAATTGCCAATCAATCGGTGCATTGGAAGGCCAGCGGCGGACACGCCAGCTTTGCGGTAAAGCTGCAATGGCTGCTGGCCAACCAGTTGGTGTACAAGAAAATTCATACCAGAATGGGCGGGCGGCTACGCCTGATCAGTTCTGGCGGAGCGCCGCTTTCCAAAGACCTGGCAGAATTTTTCTGGGCAGTGGGCGTGCCCATTTATCAGGGCTATGGATTGACGGAAACTTCGCCGATTGTGTCGACAAATTATCCGGTGAATCGCGTGGGCAGTTCGGGAAAACCGATCGCCAACGTGCAAGTGCGCATCGCGGAAGACGGAGAGATTTTGGTGAAGGGGCCGTGCATCATGCAGGGCTACTACAAGAATCCCGAAGCTACGCGCGAAGTCTTAACCGAAGACGGCTGGTTCAGCACGGGCGACATCGGCTTTCTTGATGACGACGGCTACCTCTACATTACGGACCGCAAGAAAGACTTGCTGAAGACCGCCGGCGGGAAATTTGTGGCACCGCAGCCGATTGAGAACCTGCTGAAGACCAGTCCGTACATCCTGAATGCCATGGTCGTGGGTGATAAGCGCAAGTTTGTGGCCGCGCTGATTGTTCCAAATTCCACCACGGTCGGCGAGCGGCTGGCAGCTGAAGGCCTGAAATTTTCCTCCAATGCCGATCTGGCGACGCATCCTCGCACGCACGCGCTCATCGAAAGCGAGGTCAAACGGATGACGGTGCGCCTCGCGCAGTACGAGAGCATCAAGCGCTTCGCCCTCCTTCCCGAAGATTTCACGTTTGCCGATGGTAGCCTCACTTTTACGCTGAAGCTCAAGCGCCGCGTGGTGGAAGAGAAATACCGCAACCTCATCGAGTCGCTTTACGCCGGCGTCGCCGAGCCCCACCCGATTTTCCAGGAATAACCTTTCAGCGGCTGCGCCGACATCGCCAGCGAGGACGCCGGCAAAACCGAAAAGCAGATCCCTCACCCCGCAAAAAGCGCGGGGATTCGGGATGCTTTTAGCTAGTACGTTTTCAAGATCAGGATCTCACCGAGCCACGCTAGAAATGGATAGAAGGGCACGGCCGCGGTAATCTCTGCGAGATTACAGGGGTTTGCCATCGGGGCTGAGGAAGTGGAGTTCGCCTAGATTTAGTTCCTTCACGCCCGCTTCGATTTTGGCGCGGTCGCCGACAATCACCCAGATCAAGTTGTCGGGATGCACGATGATTTTTGCCGCCGCAGCAACATCGGCGGCTTTGAGCGCGCGGATCTTGGCCGCTATCGTCTCGTAGTAATCGTCGGGCAATCCAAATTGTACCAGCTCATTGATAGAGCTGCCGACCTCCTGCTGCGTTTCGCGCGAGCCGGGTAGGCTGAGCGTTTCGCTGTCTTGCACGACGGCCAATTCTTCTTGCGAGAGCGGATGGTCGCCCACAATTCCGCGCAGTTCGTTGTTGAGCTCCACCAACGATTCTTTGGTCTTGTCGGTTTGCACCGGAGCAATGGTCATCCAGGGCCGCTGGCCACGCGCCGGCCACAACTGCGTCCTCGTTCCATAGGACCAGTGCTTGTTCTCGCGGAGGTTGGCGTTGATGCGCGAAAGGAATAGGCCGCCGAGACCATCGTTCATGGCTTCGATCGCAATCTCATCGGGGTTAGCCGTGGGCGGCGCGATATTTCCGACCACGATGATGGACTGCTGCGCGGCAGGCTTATCCATCAAGTAGACGACGGACTTCTGCGGCATTTGGACGTTCTTGATGCTTTTCTCGGGCGTTTGCCCCGACTTCCAATTTGCAAATAGCTTTTCGAGCTTCGGAGTGATTTCCCCGAGGGTCGTGTCGCCAGCAATCACCAGAGTAGCGTGATTGGGCTTGAACCACGCCTGATGAAATTTCACGAGATCCTCGCGCTTCATTTTTTCGACGCTGGCGATGGTGCCGGAGCCGGTGAGCGGATTGCCGTAGGCGTGGCCCGGCCCGTACAGAAGTCCAGGGAACACGCGCAAGCCCATTTGGATGGGCGTGGTTTGTTCGCGCTGGATGGCGGCGAGTTGCAGCTTCTGCTGCTTTTTGAAGTCGTCTTCCGGGAAAACGGGATTCAGAATGAGGTCGGAAAACAGTTCGAGAGAGGGATCGAGTTTGGACTTCAGCGCGGACAAACGCGCGATGGACATGTCCAGATTGGAATACGCCGCGATTTGCGCGCCCAGCAAGGCTTGTTCGTCGCTAATTTGCAGCGCGCTCCGCGTTTTCGTGCCGCCATTGAGAAGCGCCATGGTCATGCTCGAGGTCCCCGGGAGCGCGGAGGAATCGGCAGCGTAGCCCGCGTCGACATCGAGCCAGAAGGTGACCAAGGGAACCTCATGGCGCTCCGCGAGGATGACTTTCAATCCGTTCGACAGGGTGGTTCGCCGAAGTTTTGGGAGTTTTAGCTCGGGAGGAGTTCCGATGGATGGAGCTTTCGAACGGTCGGCTCCGTTTGCGGCAGCTTTGTAATCCGGGAAGGGAAGCACTTCCAAAATGTAAACGCCTTCCGACAGCCAGCGATTCGCAGCGGCTTTCAAGTCTTCGGCGGTGGCTTCCTGTACGCGCTTCAGGGAAATTTTGTAGTGCGCGGGGTCGTCATGGAAGACCTGGTTGCGCGCGAGTTGGTCGGACTTGCCGCCGAATCCGCCGATGCGTTCGATCCCGCGAATAAAGTTGGCTTGATATTGTGCTTTCACGCGGGCGAGTTCTTCGGGAGTGGGACCGTCGTTGAGAAATTTCGCCAGTTCTTCGTCCAACTCTTTTTCCACTTGGGCCAAGTCGCCCCCGGGTTTCGCTGTAGCCTGCACAAGGAACTGCCCGGCGATTTCGTTCAAAGCGACGAAGGCATTCGCATTGGTGGCAATCTGGTCGTCGTACACGAGACGCTTGTAGAAGCGGGAGGTTTTCCCAACGCTCAAGATATCGCTTACGAGGTCGAGATAATCGCCGTCGGGCGTTCCGTCCTGCGGGACATTCCAAACCTTGTAAATGCGCGCTTGCGGGACGCGGTCCTGCACTTTTTGGCGGTGCGTTCCGGTCATTTTTGCGATCCAAGCTTCCTGGTGCGCGACGGGAGGACCAGACGGAATGTTGCCAAAATATTTTTCGACTTTTTCTTTGGCGGTTTTGGCGTCGATGTCGCCCGCCAAGCAAATCACCACGTTGGAGGGACCGTAGTAGGTCTTAAACCATTCCTTCACGTCGTCCATGGAGGCAGCGTTGAGATCGGCCATCTCGCCGATGACGGTCCAGGAATAAGGATGGTTCGCGGGATACGTGTTATGGGTGATGAGCTGAAAGGCGACTGCGTAGGGCTGGTTTTCACCCTGGCGCTTTTCGTTCTGGACGACACCGCGCTGCAAATCGAGAGTCTTCTGATCGAGCGAGCCGAGGAGATAACCCATGCGGTCGGATTCCATCCACAGGGTGTAATCGAGGGCCGATGTGGGCACGTTTTCGAAGTAGTTAGTGCGGTCGTTGTTGGTGGTGCCGTTCAGGTCGGTGGCGCCGATTTTTTCCATGGCGTCAATGTAACGGCCGGGGGCATGTTCGCTGCCGCCGAACATCAAGTGCTCGAAGAGATGCGCGAAGCCGGTTTTGCCCGGCTTTTCGTTTTTCGAGCCGACGTGGTACCAGAGGTTCACGGCGACGATGGGCGCCTTATGGTCTTCGTGGACAATCAAGGTTAGCCCGTTGTCCAGGACAAATTTTTGAAACGGAATGTCGATGTCGGCGCTTGCCTGCCCAGAGGCGCTCTGCGCGAAGACGCTGTATGCCGCAAACGCCAAAGCGAGAATCACCACAGTGGCTTTCCAGTTCATCACGCCCTCCACCAGAAATTGGAGATTACGCTTTCCAAGGAATCGCATTTTCACAGGAATGGTTCCGAACACCCCACCACCCTTGGTCATAGACGTGAATACCCCGCGAAAGTTTCATGCGAAATGGACATGGATGGCGAGTGGCGGTGCACCGCGCCCCGATTTTTGGCTCTGCGAGTCTACACCCACGTGCGTGGATTGGAAAATGCATACCTCGCGGATCTCTGGACTCGCGAGCGAGACGTATTAGCAAATTCGCCTGGGAAAACAAAATGCACGGGTCTAAAGACCCGCCACTACCGTCACCGCGGAGGGATTTGTTCCGGCGGCGCGTAGGGGCTAAAATCCAGTTGAGGTTCTTTTATGCAAGACAATTTGGTGATCGCGGGGCGCGCGTTTCAGTCGCGGCTGATCGTGGGAACCGGGAAGTACCGGAGCTTTCAGGAAATGGCGCGGGCGCACGCGGCTTCCAGGGCGGAGATGGTTACCGTGGCGGTGCGGCGTGTGAATCTGACGGACAAGTCAAAGGAATCGCTGCTGGACTACATCGACCGCGCGAAGATTTTCATTTTGCCGAATACGGCGGCATGCTACACGGCCGATGAAGCCATACGCACGGCGCGGTTAGCGCGCGAAGTGGGGCTTTCGAATTGGATCAAGCTCGAAGTTATCGGCGACCAGCAGACACTTTTTCCGGATACGGAGCAGCTCGTTGAGGCCACGCGAGTTTTGGTTAAAGAAGGATTTGTCGTGTTGCCTTATACGAACGATGATCTTATTGCAGCGCGCAAACTGATTGACGCGGGTGCGGCGGCCGTCATGCCGCTAGCTGCGCCCATCGGGTCCGGTCTGGGCGTGCAGAATCCGGCGAATCTGCGGATTTTGCGCGAGCGCATCACGGAAGTGCCGATGATTGTGGATGCGGGAGTTGGCACGGCTTCCGATGCGGCCATCGCCATGGAACTTGGCGCGGATGGCGTGTTGATGAACACCGCGATCGCCGAGGCGGAGGATGCCGTGCTGATGGCAGAAGCGATGCGCGATGCGGTTATCGCCGGGCACAAGTCCTACCTTGCGGGCCGCATGCCGAAACGGCTTTACGCATCGGCTTCGAGCCCTGTGAGCGGCGTTGTGCGCTAGACGATTTCCCAGACTTTCCTATGACCTCACCCGAGGACTTGCGGCGCGCGAACCTGCTCTCCCATTATAGTTCGCGGAAGAAGGGTCGCGAGATGAGGGTCGTCAAAATCGACCATGAAGGGATCTTGTGCAATTATAGGATCCAAAGTCGCAGCCGAATTGGCTCCTAGTTTTGAGGTCTTGCTTCAGAACACCATTGATCTTGCCAATCGCGCGCAGTTTCCTACCGCTAATCCAGACTGGTCGGCGAGCCGGCCGGTAGCCTCTCGGACCTGAACGAAAGGGCTAGGGGGTTTACCTAACTAACGGATACGAAACCGTAAAACCACAAGCCCACTCTCAGGTATCGAATTCTTTGACATTACTAGTACTAGTGGGAGCCGTTCGGGCGGCTTGCTGCCAGGTTCCGGCATCTGGGACCTAAGGTCGGCATGGGGATAGCATGGCCTATTGATACAGCAGACCTTAATGTCGGACCGAAAGGTCCCATCGCCAGTTACCAAGGCAGACTCGTCGACCCTCTCCGGCCCTTATGGAAAGAAAGTCCAGCGTGTGGCGTTCGCAGCGACTGAAACAATTGTTCGTCGGCCTGGCCGCCTGTGCCACGTACGTCCTCGCCGCGAAGCTGAGCCTCCGTTTGGCCACCGTGCATCCGAGCGCAAGTCCCTTCTGGCCGCCAACCGGTATTGCCATGGTGACGCTGCTGCTTCTGGGGCTGCGATATTGGCCGGCAATTTTTGTGGGCGCGTTCGTCGTGAACCTGACCACGGCAGGATCGGTGCTAACGTCGCTGGGCATCGGGGCGGGGAACTGTCTCGAGGCGGTAACGGCAACGTATTTAGTCTCGCGGTTTGCCAACGGCAAAGACGTTTTTGATCGAACGTGGGATATTCTTCGTTTTGCTCTCTATGGCGGGATCTTGAGCACCGCTATCGCCGCGACCTTTGGCGTCACCAGCCTGGCTCTGGGCGCCTTTGCGCCCTGGCATCAATACGGAATCATCTGGCGCACTTGGTGGCTGGGAGATGCCGCGGGAGCGCTGGTTTTTGCGCCGTTTTTGCTGTTGTGGAGCGCCAATCCCAGCCTGAAGTGGTCGAAGCGCCAATTTGCTGAGGCTGCCGCGCTTCTGGCTTCTACGCTGCTGATCTCGGGAATCGTTTTCGGGCCAGTGTTGCACTCAGAGGTCCGAAACGATCCCTGGACGTTTCTGTGCACGCCGTTTCTGATCTGGGCGGCGTTTAGGTTTGGGCCGCGCGAGGCTTCCGCGACCATCTGCCTGGTGTGCGCGATTGCGGTGGTGGGGACCATTCATGGGTACGGGCCGTTCGCGCGCCAATCGCCGAACGATTCCTTGCTGCTCCTGCAATCGTTTCTTTCCATCCAGGCGCTGATGACCCTGGTGTTTGCCGCGGAAGTTTCCGAGCGGCGGCGGCAGGAAGAGCAGGCGAAACTGTTGGCGGTGCGCGACCCGCTGACGGGGCTGGCGAATTACCGATTGCTGGTGGAGAAGGTCGACGAAGAGATTAAGCGCTACGGACGCACGGGAAAGCCGTTCGCGGTTCTCCTACTGGATCTGGACGGCTTGAAAAAAATCAACGACGAATACGGGCACCTTGTGGGCAGCCTGGCGATTTGCCGCGTGGCCGAGGTTTTGCACTTGAGCTGCCGCGAGACGGATACGGCGGCGCGGTACGGCGGGGATGAATTTGCTTTGGTTCTCGCGGAGAGCACGGCGGAATCCGCTACGGTGGTGGCCCAGCGTGTTGCCCAGCGATTGTCGCAGGATGCCGAAGAACCGCGGCTCTCCGTGAGCATTGGCGTGGCCGAATTTCCGAGCGACGGGGCCAGCCTCGAACATCTGCTTAGCGCTGCTGACCACTCTCTCTACAGAGACAAGCGCCGGGTTCGCAAGTCCTCGCCGCCGTCCAGCGTGGAGAAATAATTCAGCCCTGGCAATTTGTTTCGAGGCGCTCTTAGTGGCTGGCGGCTTTGCGCGCCTGGGTGTCGTCGTAACTCTCGCCGTAGATCGAGGGCACTTTTGCACCCATGCAGCGCAGGTAGGAAGAAAGCTGGCCGCGGTGATGAATGGTGTGGACCATCCCTAACAAGGCAAAGCTGACGGCGGGCCGCTGGAACAATCCGCGAAAATCGACCATCTTCACGAGTTGGTCGCCGCGAAGCTTGGTCAACGCTTCGAAATTTTTCTCAAAGCGCTGCTCGTACCAGACAGCAACTTCCTGCGGCGTCTTCACTGTGTCAGGAAGCGCGCCAGCGTTTGCGTCAAATACGCCGTTGATCACCGTTTCGAGGAAGCGGTTCTCCGCCACGGCGATGTGCCGGACCAGTTCGATGGCGCTCTTGGAAATGGGGTCGGGGCGATGCTCGCATTTATCGGCCGGCACCGCCTCCAGAACTCTCTTGGTGATGCGGCTCTCATTTTTGAGGGAGCCCAAGTACACGTTTTGCAGCAAGAACAGCGCCTGATCTGGTGTCAATTCGCTCATTTCCCATCCTCCTCGCACTTGCACTAGTTTGTGAGATTCCATTTGCTTTTTTGGGGCCGAACTTCCTCGGGCCGTTGGATGCGCGAAGATGATTTCGGTTTCATTCTAGCACCGTCCAAGCTCCAGCAGCATAAAGAGCAGGAGTTTCTGAGGAGCGCGACTTCAGGCTGCTCCGCTTTCCGCCATACAAGGTGACTTTGCAGTCCGTGACGTTGGCGACGTAGCGGCGGGCGGAGAGAAACTGCATGACCTTGTGCCCGGCGCGGCCAGTTGCGCCCAACGCGACCCGGTTTCCGGATTTTGCTCCAAGCCGCGCAATTGCCGTCGAAGACAAAATCCACTTCGCGCAAGCGCTTTTTCGGAGTGGTGCGGACGGAAAAGCTCTGACCGTTCAGCTCAACCTCGCGAGAATTCTCAACTAGAGCAGCGCGCCAAACCGTGACCAGGGCTTCTTCGAGGGTCATCGCTCCTCCATCCACGTGGGCGCAGCGACCGGCACTCCCTAGCCCTAGCTAGCTGCTAGGTCATTGCGTCCGGAAAAGGAAATGCCATGTGGTGTCGACGGCGCCATGAACGATCGCCGAAGCAAAGATGGACCCGGTTCTTCGCCACGTCCAGCCGTAGAAAATTCCGGCAATCGTTGCAAGGGCCACGTAGCGCCAGTTGGGAAATCCCAGGTTGGTGATGTGGGAGAAACCGAATAGGACCGAAGCTGTCCACCAACCGGCAATTTCGCTTTTGGACGCGCGAGACAGCAGGTTTTGCAACAGGCCGCGAAAGAGAAACTCCTCGGGCCAGGCGGTGAAGAAGAGTATGGCCAGAGCAGTCAGGGGAAGCGACTCCCATTCCCTCCAGCGCGGCTCCCATTGAATGAAGTGCATGCCCGTGCCCAGGGGAATAGCGATGCAAGCAAATGCCAGGAAGCTCGCCACAATGAAAAAGCTCCAATTTCGCCCCCAACCGATGGAGTAGCCGATGCCGTCGGTGCGCCGAAGAAGTACAAACGCGCCCAGCGCCACGTTCACGCAAAGCAAAACGGTCAGCGGGTAGGCGAGTTGCCCGCCAGGAAATGGCCAGAGCCAGTGCGACATGGAGAAGCCCCAGAGCTGGGGGAGCGGCTTCACCGCGACCCAGATTCCCACGATAATCACAAAGTCTTGCCAGGCTCCTGCGGGTTTGCGTTCTGCCGATGCGGCGATGGCCAGCGGAATGAATATCAAGGAGGCGGCAGTTGCGGCACGGCCGAAACTAAAACTGTTTGTCCCCAGCGCATAAATCAGGTAGACAAGGAGTAATGCGGCGCCGAGCAGGTAACCGGAGCCGGCGCTAAAGCGCGCGGCCAGGCTAGTTTCCGCCCCACGGGCGGCGAACAGCAGCATCAGCAAAAATAAAAAAGCAAATGCAGTCAGCGTTGCAGCAAAGGCGTGGCCGCCGTAGCCAAGCCAGACGGCATAAAGCACTCCGATGAGAGTCAGCAAGGCCCACAGGCCGAGCATGGAGAACAGACCGAGTTGGCGCGTGACAGGCAAGCAAAAATTGTAACGTAAGATGACAGAGCAAACGAGCTTAGCGATGCAGCAGGGCCCGCCGCTGACCAAAATGACGCGGCTCGCGTACATCGATTGGATGCGTGGTCTTGCCTGCGTGTTGATGTTTCAGACGCATTGCTACGACTCGTGGCTGAGCCCGGCGGCGAGAAAATCGTCGTCGCTGATTACCTGGTCGCAGCTCGGCGGAACGTTGCCGGCGCCGCTCTTTACCTTTCTAGCCGGAGTTTCGTTTGCACTCGTGACCGAGCGACTGCGCGAAAAAGGTGTCCAACGCGACGCCATTGCCAAGCAAACGATTCTTCACGGCGCAGAAATCTTCGGCATGGGGCTGCTGTTTCGCGTGCAGGAATTTGCACTCGGTTACCTCTGGTCGCCTTGGACCGATCTGCTGCGCGTGGATATTCTGAATATCCTTGGCCTTTCGATGATGTTAATGGGCGTCCTTTGTTGGGCGACGGGAAATGGAACAGTAGCCGCCGCGCGAGTCCGCACGCTCGTGGCGAGTTTTTTGGCGGCTGCCGCCGTAGCCCTGATTACGCCGCCGCTTTGGACGACGCACCGGCCGAGATTTCTACCCTGGCCGCTGGAATCGTACATCAATGGCGTACACATCTTCGACAAGCCCCAGCCGTGGCTCTTTCCGTTGTTTCCGTGGTCGGCATTTGCATTTGCGGGTTTGGCTGTGGGCTTTTACTTATTCAGCGATTTTGGGAAGCGCAAAGGAGGGCCGGCCTTCGCCTTGTTAGGCGGCATGGGGATTGTCGCGTGCTTTCTTTCGATCGTTCTCGATTCTTCACGTTTTCGTCTTTATGCCGTTTATGACTACTGGCACAGCAATCCAAATTTCTTGCTCATGCGCTGCGGTGTCCTACTGATCATTCTTTTTCTGGTTTATGCGTGGTGCCGCTGGGGATTCGCACAAAAAGGCTTCAGCCCGATTATTCAGCTTGGAAACACTTCGCTGCTCGTCTACTGGGTGCACATCGAATTTGTGTATGGAAGATTTTCGATTTTGCCGAAGGGGCAGTGCAGCGCGCTGAAGGCTACGGTGGGTTTGCTCACGATTTTTCTGGCGATGGTGCTGCTTTCCATGGCGCGGACAACCTGGAAAAAGAGAAAGGCTAAGGCTTCGAAGCGGGGTCTTGTGGTAACTGCTGCGACTGCGGAATCTTGATGATGACTTCGCCCGGCCTGGCCAAGCCGAGTTCGTCGCGAGCGATCTTCTCGATTTTGCGAGGGTCGCTCTTCAGCTCCTTCACTTCTTCCTCCAATTGCACGTTTTCTTTGTTAAGCTGGCCAATAGCGGTGTTCACTTTCTTGATTTCCTGCTGCGTGCGGCGCATCGCCAGATAGCCATGCGTCCCGAAAATGTCGTGGACCACGAGCGCGAAGAGCAGCAGGCCCAGGAGCGCTCCTCCATAATGCCGCAGCCACTCCGAGGCGGTTTCGCCAGCATCCGATTGTTTCAGCTTTGCAGAACCCATTTCGTCGCTTCGCTCGTCAACTTCGCGGAAGCCGCGGCGCTTTCCGCCTCGACATAAAGCCGCAGGAGCGGCTCTGTGCCCGACAGGCGCAACAGCATCCACGAACCGTCTTCAAAAACAAATTTTGCGCCATCGGTGCGGTCGATGGATACGACTTTTCGCCCCAGCAGTGTCGAACCTTCTACGGCTACCTTGCGAACGGCATTTGCCTTTTGTTCGTCCGTGAGATGCAAGTTCTCCCGCACCGGCCAAAACTCGCGCCCGAGCTTTTTGTACATTGCGCGAATCTGTTCGCCGATGGAGGCGCCGCGCGCAGCGATCATTTCCGCCACAAGTAGGCACGCCAGGATGCCATCCTTCTCCGGGATGTGTCCGCGAATCGTAAGACCCGCGCTTTCTTCTCCGCCCAAAGCGATTATGTCTTCGCGGATGAGTTGGCCGATGTATTTGAAGCCTACCGGTGTTTGATGAATGCTTTGCCCGTGCGATTTCGCCACCGCATCCATCATCTGCGTGGTTGCTACGCTGCGCGCGGCCGGCATTTTCCATTGGCGTGTTTCCACCAAGTAGTCATAAACGAGCGCAAGAATCAGGTTCGGCTGGATCCAGGTACCGCCGCGATCCACGATTCCAAAGCGGTCCGCGTCACCGTCGGTAGCCAGGCCTGCGGTGGTCTTCGAATCGATCACGACTTTACGCAGGGGCGCGAGATTTTCTTCGGACACGTCGGGTCCAGTGCCGTCGAAAAGACAATCGCGATCCGCGCGAATCGCCAGGATTCCTACGCCGTGGTCGGTTAGCGAGCGGTCCATATAACCCGCACCACATCCGTGAAGCGCATCCACAGCGAACTTCACGTTGGCTTTTTTCAGCGTTTCGAAGCGCACCAGTTCTTCGAGCCGCTTCAAATAGTTTTCGCGGAGATTGGCCCTTTCGCTCGGCTGCACCTTCGTGGCGCTGTACGGCAGTGGAGGGACTCCGCCCTTTGCGGCAAGTTGGGAGGCGCGAGCCTCGATGTCTTTGGTGATTTCCGGTAGCGCGGGCCCGGCGTCTGCCGAAGAGAATTTCAAGCCGTGATACTGCGCCGGGTTGTGGCTGGCGGTGAAGTTGATCGCGCCATCGAGCTTGCGGCGCATGATTTCGTGCGCCACCGCGGGCGTGGGTGTAAACGTTTCGCACAAGATTGCGCGGATGCCGTGATGCTCCAGGATGTCTACGGCGAGCTGCGAAAATTCCTCGGAATAAAAGCGCGTGTCGTAACCGACGAGGATTGTGGGTTGCGCGGACTTGGCCTTCACGTGTCCCGCGATGGCGGTCAGCGCGAGGCGCACGTTCGCGAAGGTGAAATCCTCGGCAATGACGCCGCGCCAGCCCGAGGTGCCAAACTTGACGGGAGAGGTGGTGCTCAATCCAGCGCCGGTGCTCATAGCGCCTCTATTTTAGCCTTTCGCGCTGGGCGGAGAAAGCCGTTATTATGAGGCCCCATGAATACGCAAAAAAGGAATCGCGCCAGAGCGAGGCACGCGCGCATCGTGCTCGTCACCTGTCCGTCGCTGACCCTGGCGCGGAAGATCGCCCGCGCCGTGGTGCAGAAGCGTTTCGCCGCCTGCGTCAATGTCGCGCGCAGCCCGGTCGAGTCCTTTTACGCTTGGAAGGGCAAGCTGGAGTCCGCCCGCGAGCATTTGCTAATCATCAAGACCACCGCTCCGCGGCTCTGGCAATTGGAAAGGGAAGTAAAGCGCCTGCACACCTACGACGTGCCGGAATTTATTGCTCTTCCCATCACCGAAGGCTCGGAGGATTATCTTGCCTGGTTGAGTGAGTCGGCCGCGAAGTCTGGGAGACAGAGAAGCGTTATCGCACGGCCCAAGAAGCGGACGTTTTAGACGTACAAGAGGGCTTGGTCTAAATCGGCGATGATATCTTCCACGTCTTCGATTCCGACGGAGAGACGCACCAAGCCCTCGGTGATTCCCACGCGCTCGCGCACTTCCTTGGGCATAGACGCGTGAGTCATCAGAGCGGGAAGTGAAACGAGTGTTTCAACGCCACCCAGGCTTTCCGCCAGCGAGCAGAGCTGCAGGTGATTCAGGAACCTGCGCGCTGCATCTACCGAACCTAAATCAAACGAGAGCATCGCGCCTGGCCCCTTTTGTTGCCGCCGTGCGACTTCGTGCTGCGGATGCGAGGGCAGTCCCGGGTAATAGACTTTTCGCACCTTGGGATGCGCGTCGAGATGCCGCGCTACGGTAATGCCATTGGCGTTGTGCTGGAGCATACGCACGGCCAGGGTCTTGATCCCTCGCGACACGAGAAAACAATCCATGGGCGCTAGCCCAGCGCCCGCAGAGCGCTGAAGGAAGTAAATTTTCTCCGCGTCTTCGAGGCGCGTCAGCACCACAGCACCGCCCGTGGCATCGCTGTGGCCGTTTAAGTATTTCGTCATGGAATGCACCACGATATGCGCACCGAGTTCGATCGGCCGCTGCAGGTACGGACTCATGAACGTGTTATCCACCACGACCGTGATGTTTCGTTCACCGGCAAGCTTGCAGATCGCCGCGATGTCGGTCACGTTCATGGTCGGGTTGGTGGGCGTTTCGATATACAGCATCTTGGTATTGGGGCGCAGCGCCATGCGCACGGCTTCTGCCATCGAAGTGTCCACGAAGCTGAATTCCAGCCCGAAATGCACTAGCAATTGCGTGGAGAGCCGGAAAACTCCGCCGTACACGGCTTCTGAAAGAACCACATGATCTCCGGGACGCAGCAGCCGGAAAATCGCATCGATGCCCGCCATCCCCGAGGTGAAAACGTAGGCGCTATGCCCTCCTTCCAGCTTGGCCATGGTGCGCTCGAGCGCTTTGCGGTTCGGATGATTCGTTCGCGCGTAGTCGTAACCTTTGTTCTTGCCCAGTTCTTCGTTTACATACGTCGAAGTTTGATAGATCGGCGCGACGATCGCGCCGGTGGCAGGATCCGGCTCTTGCCCCACATGAATGGCATTGGTTGCAAAACCCATGATGCTCTCCTTGCTCTTTCCCGCACTTTTGTGACGCAGGCAGCCTGAGGTTGGCTGCTGACCGCCCGCGGGCACTTCCTAGCTAGGTCCAACTGTCCCTGTATTGCATTCGGAGCAGGTTCTTGAGAACTTACAGGAGCCTCAGAAGTCCGTCAATTAGCTACCACGGAAGATTCGACCTCAGCCGGACCGGTCCAGTCCGAGAGAGAAGAATGTGGTGGAGCAGCAGTTCCTGCTGTCCAGGCATCCAATTGCATGGCGACAAAGGCTTGACCTCGGGCCGCC
>QHYJ01000304.1 GCA_003223255.1 Acidobacteriota bacterium
GTTGATGGCGTCATTTGGATTGACTTGCGTTCAAATTTCGAGGATGAGACAGGAAACCCATTTACGGTGGAACAAGCCCGAGACTATCTCCTAGGGCTTCCAAAGTCAGCAGCGGATCGAGCCGCGCCGGTACATTAACAATGCACCGCCAGAGGTTGACACACCGCTGCGTCGGCAATGCAGGAAGCTCGTTGGCTGTAATCTGGTTCCAACTTGGTTCCAACGAAGGGCCGCTAAACCGGCGTTTTTTCGGTATAAGCGGTGCCGATTCAACGGTTTTCAGGTTTGTTAACAGCCGAACAACCAACTTCATCAGAACGGAGTTGGCCATAATCGAAGGAAATCAGCAAGTTATGACTAAACCTGACGAATCACTTTCTCCTTCTTTATTCACCTTTCGTTAGCGTTTTGCCGCCATTCACCACGATTAGTATTACGCATTATAAGAGTGCGCCGCTTCTGAGGTAAGTTTTGAGCGTTGGCCTCAAGAAGAAAGGAGCACCGGATAATGGAAAGTACGAAACTGTAGTTGCGACGGTGAACGTCCTCGACATTCGGAGAATCGCTTGGTTTTTCCGGATCATGAGCATCTGCCACTTCTCTACTTTCCACTTTTCTGTCGAATTCTGTCCGATCCTTGCTATGGCAGAAACGCGGCAGTACAATTTTGCAACGTCGAAAAGCCTGGCCCTTCGATTTGCTAAGAATGCTCCCTGCGTTCGAGGGAACATGCAAACCTGAAGGAGGGTTCCCATCATGCCAGTCACAAAAGAATTGACAATTCGAATCGAGGATCGACCCGGGACTCTCGGAAAGGCCTTCAAAGCCCTGGGGGACCGTCAAGTGAATGTTCTGGCATTCCAATCGTCGCATTCTCCGGAAGGAAAGGCCCTGGTTCGCTTCGTAGTCGATAATCCGACTACAGCCAGAAAGGTGCTTGATACTGAGCACATAAGCTACACAGAAGCGGAAGTCGCTCAAGTCAGACTTCCGAACCGTCCGGGCGTGCTGGCAGAAGCTGCTTCGCGTCTCGGCGAAGCCAACATTAACATCAACTACGGATATTGCGGGTTCGAGCCAGCCTCGAATGCACCGGTGCTGGTTTTTGGCGTTGCAGAGGTTGGCCAAGCGGTCAAGATCCTAGATCAAGCCGCGACCGCCGCAAAGGCTTAAACCAAGTTTGCGCTACATTCCGCGGGCCGCCGTTGACAGGATCCGGCGGCCAGTAATTATTACGAAAGCATCCCATCCAGAGGTCATAGGTCCCGCAGCCCCAGGCGCGACACATGATGGAGCATATCCCCACGCTACGGGTGAATTGGGTGTGATAGTTGCGTGCGCGAGCGCATGAAACAGCTGGGCGGCCGCCTGGAAGTCAGCCCGGAAAGCTCGGACACATCAGTGACCGTTATATTTCCGTTTGGGAAAGCTTCAACGCGGCAATCCAAGCAGACCCACGACTGATGCCATAACAGGCCAGCCGTCTTTCACCAGACAGTTTGGGTGGAAGAGCGATCCTCGGTCACCTAGGAAACACCTGAAACCATCCATCTTGCAGAATTTGAACAGGTGCAGACGGGGGGGGCCACAGTCAACACAACTACAAGGACTGTGATTCCTTTAGTTAGCGCTCGCCTCCGTCAGGGAGCAGGTCCTCTTGCGCGGCTCGCTGTGGTTCGACAGGCAAACTCTAAGTGTGCAGTACCCACTTTGGACCTAGCCGACAAACGCCTACCCTCTGCCGATCACTCCAGGTAGACGGCCCCACATTCATATTCTAGCAAGCCCTCGCCCGCTCGATTGCGCGAACTTACGATCCTTGCGGGCGCGTAAATATTGGGAGCCTTGGAGCTGTAGGGTACCGCTATTTCTACGCGTGATCCCTCCGGGTATTGGGTCGCGCTGTAGAAGCTTAAGCCTCCAAGCGCCAACTCTCTGACGACAACAACTTCGTTTCCACGAGCGGGATGCCGAACGCATCCAACCGCCTCCACTTGAATACGATCGTGGGACCGTCGGTTTTGCGTTCCAGGGGGCACAGCGGCAGACCCCGTGGACCTACGGCCATGGGGGCGGTTCCAAGTGGTCCAGCCACCGCAATTCTCGCAGATCCGGGAGATGTAGTGGTGGTGGAGGAAGAGATCAGCCTCAAACTCGTTGAGGTAAGATACCTCCGTTCGGTCGCAGACAACACATCTTAGCAAGGCCCGCAGCACCGCCTTGTGCATGCCGACAACGGTAGGAAATACAACGCCTAAGGGGTTTACAATGGCAGCGTCGAGCATCGTCACCCCAAATACATAGCCCTCGGGTCCCCCCGCAATGCGGCCTACGACTCGAGCCGTTGCCTTTTTGCCAACTCCATCGAGTCGCTCGATTTTGATGATTTCGCCAGCGAATAAGTCCCTGTCCACCTTGATGGTAGCGCCTTGCCGACTAATGTCTATTGTCTGTCCTTCTTCCGAGAAATCTTTGCCCTGTCCGCGAACACCTGAGACACGAATGGGTAAGGTCAAAAACACACGGTCACTTTTGCGGTGATTTCTCTCCTGAACGGGAGAAAGGGCTTGCCCGGCTCCACCGGTGTACTGACTGGATTCGTTGCGGGGATTGCTGGCCATGGAGTAACACCGGAAATGCAGAACTAAACGGCCCTCCAGTTCTTCATCCCAGCAGAGCGGAAAAGTATAGTCCCGCTGACTGCCTCACGGCAATGGGGTGAAACCTGGATTTCGGAGCGGGTGATTCCCTTATAGCCTGCCTGTACATAATCTCGGCTGCAAATTTCAATGTTTTGCATGATTACCTGATGGGAGGAATTGCGGTTCCGTACGAAAACTAGGGATCAGTGATGCGTGCCCCGATTCTCTGCTTGCCCTCTCGTTAACACAACGGAGTGGAAGACTAACCGGAGTGGTTACGGCATATTCGCGACCTGGTGGACGCATCGAATATGGCCTGAGCCAGTGGACAGAAGTCAGCAGACACTAATTGCGGCGGTGAAAGGGCTTCCGTCAGACTGCGGGCGGGTCACGAGCAAACCGGAAACTGACCTCTACATACCCGTGCTGGATTGAGCTGAGATTCTCCGAAAGAGCAGAAATGACCTTTTTTGAAATAATATCCAAAAGAATTGGTCACCTCAGGAACCGTCTGTGGTAGAGTGACGCATCTCTTAAATCCATTCAGCTTGGCCGGGTTGGCTCGCTCCTGACACAGTCGCAAGGGAGCAGGAAGAACCACGGTCCCAGCTAACGCGAAAGAGGAGGGTAAGTCCGTGTGCAGATTGCTCTGCAGAACATTGCAATTGGCGGCGCTGGTTGCGGTTCTCTTGGGAACGTCGCCGGCCAAGGCCCAAGAACCCGTCATTCAAAGCTCGGATTTTTTCGTAAACACCAGTGACAATATCTCGATTCATGTGCATCGAAAAATTGCCGCGAATGGCAAAATACCGGTCCTGCTCATCCATGGAACGTGGTGCGACGGCCGCGTTTGGGATTTTCCCGGACGTAGTGTGATGGACTACCTCGCGGTTCGTGGTTATGACGTGTACGCGCTAGACATGCGCGGCATGGGCCAGTCGGTCTATTCGGCCAACTATTCCACTATTTCCCTTGAAAGCCGCCTGCAAGACGCCATAGGTGTCGTCAGCTACATCGTCGCCAACACAGGACGAGCGCCGGTGGTGATCGGCTGGAGCCAGGGCGGGGTCATCACAGGAATGCTGGCGTCTTATGCGGCAGTTCACGCGCCGCAGCTGGTTGCGGGAGTGGGATTGTTCTCGGTAGGCGAAGGTCCTTTCACAGTGCCAGCGCCGTTCCAACAGCCGATTCAGGTTTTGGTGAACACCGCGATTACGAACGGTACGTACAAGTTTCCTCTGACTCCCAGCGAGTATTTTGCGGCGCTTTTTGGCACTGATCCCATCACGAACATGCCTACGATTTCGTCGGGCGCATTTGCTACTTACCTCACACTTACTGAGCCGGATGCCGTATTCGTGATATTGGAGGAAGCGGGAGCACTGCCTTTCTTCGCAACCTCGCCCCCTACTCCGGCCTGGGGGACGATTCAGGTACCGGCGCTGGTGGTGGACGGGGCGCTCGATCCGCTCGTCGGTACAGACCACGCACAAGTGCTGTTCGACGAGCTCGGATCGGCCAAAAAACAATTGATCGTTTTTCCCCGAAACTCGCACGGCTGGTTCCTGGAGAACAATTTTGCTGCCACGCAGCGCGTTCTCGATAGGTTCTTGGCGCAGTTCAACTAGGAAAGAACGAAACCATCATGAATCCCGATGCAGAGCAGGGTCTTTCAGAAACTTAAGGAGCGGAAGCTCAACCTGCGCCAGCGCATCGAGAAACTGCTGCGCGAGATGTTCGAGGGCCACGAGAAACTCCTGGGGGTTACACCCCGACTAGTGGCCGGTTCATCGTCAGCCGCGGGCTCCAGGGGATAACGAGGATTCAATTCGCTCTTACGCCGTGGATATTGCCCACGCCCACGGTACGGGGCTCGGGCGCATCTTTGTTCCGATTGGCCGGGAGCGGGGGTTGCAACGCCGTGTATCTGTGGGACTTATTTAGGTAGCTGATTTTCGATCCCCACCGCCCCTACCAATCACCCCATTCGCTGAGAAGGACTTAGCGATTTCGCGAGGCGGCAAAAGGCGGCAATAAGGAGAAACTCGGTCAGACCGTGCGCGCCCCATCAACGGCAAAGCCGCGATCCGGGCGGGCTGGTTGAAGCTGATCGGCAGCCCGGGGTTCAACATCGACTGGCAGATTGACAAATTAGAAGTCGGCCGGGGCTGGTGACCTCGCGTTTACGATCTATACCTACCAGTTGGCTCTTGAGGGTCCGAACGGCAAGCCGATCGCCGACCACGGCAAGGATATGGCGATTTGAAGGAAGCAGTCGGACGGCACTTGGAAGATGATAGCGGACACTTTTAACTCAGATCTCCCCTCAGTAGCTCCAGCGAAGACTCCTGAGACCACGCACCGCAACGCCAAACATCGGCCGGAAAAGAAACATCGTAAGACTAGATAGCTCGATCCCTGCGAACAACGAACAACAGGAAAATCTTGTCTTGCCGCCGGGCGGCATCCATAACGCGGTAACCGGTAACGTAGGTTCCGGTAAGAACTGTCTTACGTTTTCGCCCGTCGGTACGCGCTCGAATGAAAATCAGGTAAAGTACAAAATGCAGTGGGGATTGGCATGAAACGCGTATCTGGAAAAGTGGAAGCCTTCGAGCTGACAACGGATGAATTGTTAAAGCGTATGTCGAAAGAGCAAGCCATTATTTTCATGCAAGACATTCTGCGTCGGATGGAAGAGTCATTGGACGACCCTGAGGTTCCCGCCGCTAAAATCGGACTGGAAAAAGTCCTAGAAGCGTTGAAGCGGTCTTAATCGTGAGCTTGTGTCCTTTGAAAATCATGTTTCCATTTACCCGAACAGTGCTAATCTTTTTCATTGCCGGTCTCCTTTTCTACTGCGCCTTGAGCGCGTCGATCATTGGGAACGTATCGCATCCCGCGAAAACCTGGAAGAGCAAACCTTCCTGGAGAGGTCTCGCGCGCCGATTTTTGCCTCTCGATCAACTGGACGGAATTCTCGAGGCGGACGTACGCCACAGAGCCTTCTATTCCAAAGATTCTTTAGCCGTCGCCGTGCTCGAAGAATCGATACCCATGTAGCGCTCAAACAAAGGCATGAATCTGTCCTGAGCACATTGCATGTGTCATTTTGCCTGCTAGCGTAATACCAAAGGCCTAAAAGCATTATGCGACCTTTTTCCGAATCCAGTGCGGCAAGAGTGGATCCAGGAAGAAATATGCATCTTTGTAGCGATCCAGGATGTCTTTCGAGTCAAGCGATTGGAGTGCCTTTTGGACGCTAGACGCGGGGCCTAGGCGAAAGGTACTCCGGACCGACTGGGCGTAAATCTCAGATGGGCCGCGTTCGGCGAGTGCCTGTAGTACCGCCCGCTGTCCAGCCGAAAGCTGCTCCCAAGCGAGCTCGTAATAGCTGGATTGACCGTCGACCAGAGTGTGGATAACTGATTGGAGATCTGAAGCATCAAGATCACGCTTGTCCCTCAGCCTGCACATCATATGGGATCAAGTCGGCAGCGGTTAACAGGGCTTCCATGGCGTGCGCCTCCAGCTTTCTCCCCCTCTTCCCGAACTGTCGAGCGATGAACTCTTTCCAGTCGCTCGCTGGTATTTTGTCGAGAAACATCTGGGGGCCGGCTTTGTGAAACGGGCGCTTGGCGGAGAGCATTTCCTTCATCAAGGAAGGTTGAGAGCCAGCGAAAACATACCCAACTTCTCGCTGTTCCTGAACTTGGTTGCGTATGGCATTTTCGACCGAGCCGCTGTCAAATTCCGAGATCTGTTGAAACTCGTCGAGACAGATCGCCATGCGAAAGCCGCCGTTCTTGGTCAACTCACCAGGCATCGCAAAGACTTCTGGCGCGATCGGAGTAGGGTCGAATCCCGGTCCTTTGCCAAGGGAGAGGCCGACCTCACCCGTCGTCATGTTGTAGTTGATATCGGGCTTCACGTTCCTCCCGAATCTCGTGACCCAATCCTTGACCCGATCCCAAGGACCCGCGGCGCGCAAGACCTTTTCCGCAAATTTTTCCAAGAACTGCGCGTAGCTCGCGTAGCTGCTCACCGTCAAGTTAACGGTGTGGACGTGCCTCTTTTTCAGCTTGAGAAGCGCCAGTGTGACGAGGGAGCTTTTTCCGAAACGTCTGGGGGACAGCAAAAGTACCTTTTGTCCATCAGCCAAGTCTCGGACGAGTTGGCTGAGTTCGCTTGCCCGATCAACGAAATTCGGCTCCTCAATGATCTCGCCGAAGATGAACGGATTTTCGGGACTCGTCATTACGCCTATTAGCGTAACGCCATTTGGTGTAACAACACAAGGCCGAGTCCTATGCCAAAAGGCGTAACGCCAAACGGCGTATACAGGGATCCGCCAGGAACCTCGAATACGGCGCACGATCCCACTGGGCGTTTGCCGCACGAAAACCGTAGCGCGCCAGCGCCTACGGGATTATATGCGGCGAGAAGCCATCAATTCGACCGAGGCGTTCCGACAGAATACGGTTCCCGGAATCACCTTCCGGCAGCAGGCCGAATGGTGGATCGCTTCGCTTCCCGCTCGAAAGCGTCGTCCAGTGAAACCCGCTACCATCTCCGGCTCGCGGGATGCACTCAACGCGTGGCTCTCGGTCTCATGGAAGAGCTTTATCCGCTCATACCGCGACGTTTTGGTGGGGATGGACTTCTTCACGACGGAAGTCCTAACGCTCAAAGGGTTGAGGACCTACGATGTGCTGTTCTTCATCCACTTGGAGACTCGCCGGGTGAAACTGGCAGGATTCACGCCGCACGCGGATCAGGAGTGGATGGAGCAGCAGGGGCGAAACATCACGATGGAGGAGTGGGGATGCCTGAAAGGCTGCCGCTATCTGCTGTATGACCGAAATGCGAAGTTCTGCCAATCATTTCGGGAACTGATCAAGACGGGAAGCGATTGCCAGCAAGGAGCCCGAATTTGAACTCGTACGCAGAACGCTGGGTCAGGTCGGTCAAAGAAGAATGTCTGTCGAGGCTGATCCTGGTTGGAGAATCGTCGCTGCGGCGAGCGTTGCAGCAATATACCGTACATTACCACGAGGAGCGACAACCATCAGGGCAAAGGCAATCGGATCTTGTTTCCTTCGGGGTCGGAGGCAAGAAGGAACATCGGAGCAGTGCGGTGTCGAGAACGACTGGGCGGCCTGCTGGAGTATTACGAAAGGGAAGCGGCATAAAAGCCCGACGGGACAGCGGGCGATGGGGCTCACTTTCAGCACATATATTAAGGATGCCGGGAATCTCCACTTGCAAAAGCGCTGCCGGGCCTGATTTATCAGCAACGTGCGCAGGGCAATGATTTCTGGCTCAGGGCAGCGACCAGGACAATTTTTTTCACCATAGTGTGCTGCAGAAGCATACGGAGAAGGAGTTCATTATGAACTAATCAACCGTGTGAATAAGCTACGCGAGAGATGAGGGAGGGCCCCTCGGG
>QHYJ01000071.1 GCA_003223255.1 Acidobacteriota bacterium
CACCATGCCGGTCACTGGATCCGGCTCCCCTGCCACGGTCACTTCCAGCGCGTAGTTGTGCCCGTGGCTATGGGGATTGTTGCACTTCCCAAAGATTCGACGGTTCTCCTCGGCCGAAAGATTCGGGTTGTTATAGAAATGCGCCGCCGAAAACTCGATTTTTCGCGTTAGAAGAACCATAGTTTTGCCGATAGCTATTTTACCGAATCTGGGGCCCCGATGGAGTATTCACTGCCTTTCCAGGCGATCTTTCCCTTCACATGGCTCCGGTAGGACGCCCAGAGCACACCCGCATATAAAAAGACCGCAGGTACGTAATAATAGATAAACGAGAAGGGGTAGTGGTTACGGGCAAGATCGAGGCCGTAAATCGTCTGGCGGGCAATCAAGAGCAATACGCCCAGAAATAATAGCAGGGGATGATTCAGGCCGATTACCATGAGTAAGAACGCAATCCAGGGAAAGGTGGACTCGATTTCGCGGAAGGCTGCCCAAGGCCTTCCACCCATCAGGCGATAGAGGTTTTTCTTCCAACCCTCCCACATCGCTTCGAACGAAGTGTACATGCGCGTGCGCACCAGACCTTTGCCAGAACCGAACCAAATTCGGTGGCCTGCTCGCTTGACGCGCAAGGCCATCGCGACGTCTTCCAGAACCTCGCCAGCCACGCCTTGGTGGCCGCCAATGGCATCGTAAACATCGCGTCGGATCAACAAAAACTGGCCATTCGCTGCGGCGACCGGTGAAGCTGGATCATTCACCTGGTCATAAGAGAATCTCTTCGCCAGCCGGAGATAAATGAACGGAATGAGCGCTTTTTCGTACCAATTGCGGCTAACTTGCTCAGGGGAAAACGAAACCAGCACAGCCTGCTGGTCCTGAGCAATTTGTAGCGCACGCGTCACGGAGTTGGGGAAGTGATTTGCATCCGCATCGGTGAACAGAAGCCAGGGACTTGTAGCTTGCTGCACGCCGACCCACAGAGCATGGTTCTTGCCCACCCAGCCGTCGGGCAATCCACCGGCTTCGAGAAGGTGCAGATCCGGGATTTCTTTCATCAAGTTACGCACAATTTCCGCCGTCGCATCCGAAGATTGATCGTTCACCACCAGGATTTGCGCATTCTCCGGCTGGCGCGCCAGCGACTCGATGCAAGTCGCGATGGCTGCTTGTTCATTGCGCGCGGGAACGATGGCCGTGACCTGCTCCATTGCCGAGGCGTCGATGGGCTGCCCCACCGCAGACGGTTTTGGCTGGTCGCTCGCCATAATGGGCATAATGGATTGGATGCGCGGAAAAAGTTTCGGGACCCAGGACGATGCGTTAGTATATTACCGTATGGGAATGCTAAGGAAAATGGCGGCATGGGGCGTGATGGCGTTCCTCGCCCTCGTTTTTGTTCTTTTTGCGCGGCCCATGTACCGGCAGGGCGAGCCGACGGTTGCGGGCAAACGAGCGCAGGACTTCCCCACGGAGATTTGGGGCAAGCCGGGCCATCTCAGCGACCTCCGGGGTAAAGTGGTTGTGCTGAATTTCTGGGCGAGCTGGTGCCCGCCGTGCATTGAAGAGACACCGGCGCTAAACCACTTGCAGAAATACATCGAATCGCGGAATGCGCTGGTTCTCGGTGTGAGTTGGGATGAAGATCCTGATGCGTACGAGAAATCCCTGAAAGACCAGGGCATCGATTTTCCCACGTTTCGTGAGCCCACGAAAAAGGTCGCACTGGAGTACGGCACGCCGGTGATACCCGACACGTACATCATTGATCGGCACGGAAAAATCTTGCGAAAGTTCTACGGCGCGCAACAATGGGACTCGCCGGAGATGCTGGCCTATTTCGACTCGATCCTAGGCCTAGGGAAAAGCTGAAGAAGCAGTTTTCAGCATCCGTATTGAACCATGAGCTACTCGTAGCGCAGGGCTTCGACCGGATCGAGCTTCGCCGCTTGCATGGCGGGGAGCCAGCCGCTAATCACGCCCACAACCACCAGCACGATCGTGGACATCGTCATAGTGAAAAGCGACAAAGTCAGGTGAATGTCCACTTTGCCGGAATCGTCTTCATATGCCGGCCCGAGAAATGGCAACGTGCCGATCGCGGAAGTCAGCGCCCAAGAAAGCAGCATGCCGATAGCTCCGGCAGCGAGCGTCATGACCAGCGCTTCCAGCAAGAACTGTGAGCGAATGTGAGACTTCCTTGCGCCCAGCGCGCGGCGCAGGCCGATTTCCCGAACGCGCTCTTCGACTGAAACCAGCATGATGTTCATCACGCCCACGCCACCAATGCCCAGCGTCATCGCGCCGATGAAGAAGAGGAGCGCTTCAATGCCAATGGTTATGCCTTCCATAATCGGCTTGAATTCTTCCCGGCCAAACATGGTGATGGCGCGCTTGTCATTTGGTGAAAAGTGCTGGCGATTGGCAATGGCCGTGCGGAACTGCTGCATCGCCTGCGCTTCAAACACCGGAGCGACCGGCTCAAACACCATCACGCTCGAGTACTTCGTGTCCCAAAGATCATTGGCGGCGGTGTAAGGAATGAAAGCGGACTCATCGTCGCAATTGAAATAACAACTGTCAGAAAACTTCATGTCCATGGAGCCGATGACCGTGAATGGAACACCCTTGATGCGCACGACCTCGCCGACGACAGGCTCGCCACTGAAAAGTTTCTTGCGAAGCCGCGCGCCAAGAAAGACGATGCGGCGGCGTTCGGCGATGTCCTCGGCCGTAATCCACCGGCCGTCGCTCGGCACTTCGTTGCGCATTTCGCCGTATTCGGGAAACACGCCGCGCACGGCAGAGTCCGACAAACGTTCGCCATAAGAGACTCCCTGGAAGCGGACCGTTTCGCGCGTGACGCGCTTGACCAGTGGCGACTGCGCCTTCACCCATTCGGCGTCTTCTTCCTCGAAGCGGACCGGCTTGCCGGCGCGCTCGCCCCCCGCTTGTTCGCTGGTCGTTCCAGGCCACGCAATGACCGCGCCCTTTCCAAAAACTTCAAAGGTATACATGAGCACGCTGCGAAAGCCGGAACCGTAGCTGAGCAGCAACGTGACCGCAACAATCCCCCACGAAATTCCCGACATGGTCAGGAAGCTGCGAATGGGGTTGCGACCCAGGGCCGTCCACGCCTGCTTGAAAATCTCGCCGAGCATCAGCCACCGGCCTCGAAGCGAAGGGCCTCGATCGGATCGACAGAAGCTGCCCGGTTCGCTGGATACAACGCAGACAGAATGGAAATCACACCGAGCAAAGCAATCGACATTGCCGCGATTTTCCAACTCGTCAGCATCCCGCTGAAAAAGGGCGGCATAGGCGCCAGGTTGACCAGACCGCAGAAGCCGTAAGAAAGGATCAGACCAACGCCGCCGCTAATGGCCACGACAAAAATCGTTTCGAGAAAGAACTGGCGAAGGATCGACCGCCTGGTCNACGCTGACGAGCATCACGTTCATGACGCTAAGCCCGCCCAGAAAAAGGGTGGCGATGCCGACAGCACCCATGAAGATTTCCATGCCCACGATGATCATGCGGTTGGCCTGCGCGTTCTTGACCGTGTCCCAGATGCCGGCGGCCTCTTCGTCCCGCGGATCAAAATGGTGCAAACGGCCGAGGGTTCGGCGAATCTGATGCACGCAATCCATGTGCGTTTCGAGTGACCAGGGAGCCACGAGCAGCCGGTCGACACTGTGTTCGATGGCGGGTGGCTTGTTCGGAAAATCGCGCCGCATGGAATTGAAGGGAATGAAAACCTTGCGCGTGTCAAACCCGTCGTAGCTGGAGTTCTGCTCCTTGGACTTCATCACACCGATAACCACATAAGGGATGCCGCTCATCCAGATGGTTTGTCCTAGCGCATCGCGGTCGGCGAAAAGCTGCTTCTTGGTGTCGCTACCGAGGAATGCGACGTTGCGCGCCTCGGCGTTGTCTTCGTCGTTGTAGAAACGCCCTTGCGCGGGTGCCACGCTGCGGATTTCAGAGAACGGCGGAAGCGCGCCAACCACTTGAATCGTGCCGCTGTTGAACAAGCTGTGAACCTGCACGTTGTTGCCGAGTTCCGGCATCACGTATTTGCACGCCGGAGCTTCCTTGGCAACCTGAATGTAATCATCTTCCAGCCAGCGAATGAGCCGCCCCGAACGCATGCCGCCCGCCTGCATGCTGGTGCGGCCAGCGAAAACAATCATCACGTCCTTGCCAAACGTTTGCTGGTTTTTCTGGATGCCGTCGCCCAGTCCTTCGCCCGCAGCCACCATGATGGTGATGGAGATGATTCCCCAGGCGATGCCGAACATCGTCAGCAGCGTGCGGCGCTTGTGCGCCCAGAGCGTCGCCACTGTATCCCGCAATAAGTCTGTGAAATTCATGGCGCCCCCGCCGAGCGACTATTGCAGTATGACTTGCTGCCTTTCGTTGAGGCCTTCGCGGATTTCCGTCTTCACGCCGTTCGAGATGCCCAGCTTCACGCTGAGTTTTTTCTTGCCCTTCTCTCCCTTGGCATCGGGGATTTCCACGGACGCCTTGCGGTCCTTGTCGTAAATCAGCGCCGCTTCCGGAATCATGAGCACGTTTTTCTTTTCCTCGAGCAGGATTTCCGCGTTGGCGCTCATGTTGGCCTTGAGTTCGCCGCCGGGATTCGAGATCGACACACGCACTTCGAATGTGGTCACGTTGTCTTTTTCCTTGCCCAGCGGAGAAATCTTTGTCACTTTGCCGGTAAACTTCTTGTCCTTGAAAGATTCGACCACGATGCGTGCCGGCTGGTCCAAATACACTTTGCCGATGTCGGCCTCGTCGACTTTGCCCTGCACGTAAACTTCACTGACGTCGCCGAGCGTCATAATCAAGGTCGCTTGCGAACCAAGCACGAGAATCGAGCTGACTGCATCTCCGACATTCACGTCGCGCGAAAGAACCAGGCCGTCAATCGGGCTGCTAATCGTGGAGTTGCGCAGGTCTTCCTGCGCGTTTTCCAGCGAAGCTTTTGCTTGCGAGACCTGCGCATCGCATTTCGCGATTTCCGCCTGGGAAACCACCAGGTTCCTCTGCGCGCTGACTTGCTTGTTCAGTGCAAGCTGGTAATTTTTCTCCGCATCTTCCACCAGGCTCTTCGACATGACGCCGTCTTTGTACATCTGCTCCGCGCGTTCCATGCTGAGCTTCAGAAAAGGCACGTCCGGGCCTTCCGCGTCGACTTTGTTCCGCTCCAGCGTGGCTTTTGCGGATTGCAACGCCGCTTCGGCGGCCTGCAGATTCGCGCTGTAAGCGCGCACGGCCGCTTGGAGCTGCACTTTATCGAGGTCGGCAAGGACTTGCCCCTGCTTCACGCGGTCGCCGTAATCTACATAGAGCTTTTTCACGATGCCGCTGGCCTTAGATTTCACTTCCACTTTGGAAAGTGGCTGGATCTTGCCCGTTGCGACAACCACACGCGCCAGGTCGCCGCGTTCGACCGAAGCGAGCTTCGAGGGATCAATGGTGTGATTGGGGCTGAGAGCCGCTTTCACCCCGTAGCCCGCACCCAGCAAGACCACCGTGGCCACCGTGGCCCATAAGATTCGCCGGCGCCGTTTCTTGCCATTTTTGCCATTCTTGCCGTTCGCTAAACCATTGGCATTGCTCGACATACAGGACCCCCCGCTGCTGATTGCTCGCTATGATTTGCGCGCTATTCAGAGCGCTTCTTCTTGTCGTAATGGAAGTACGAAAGACTGCGCGAAAAGTTCCCTCGCGCGTCACTCATTAGACGACGGGAAGTGCATTTGGTCAGGAGGCAGGAAAACACTTTGATGGATTAATGGAGAGCTGCGGAAGACTACAAGTAGACGCTTAGCAACCCATTGCGATCCTGACCATGATCGCTAATTCGCAGATCCTGCGGTCGCTGATTGCCCCCCAGCCGAGGCGAGGTTCCATGAGGGCTGTCTTGAGAATCGTGGTGATGTCCTCTGCCTTGACTATCGAGTCTTCTTGAAGTCCAGTTTCTCCGCGAAGGAGGAGTAAGTGTGTTGGGCTGCCTGCTTTGTGTATGCTCATTCAGAGCGGCGCGGCCAGAACCGTGTCGGCCCGCGCATGCCGATTGCGCGCTTCGCTTGAGACAATGAGAACCGGCCGCCTGCCCTTTTCAGGCGGATCTGTGGCAAGCTGAGCGAACCAGATTTCGCCGCGGCTGGGCTTCCGCTCTAGGGCGGTCATTTCGGTTGCAGCCTCGAAAGTTCGGCAGCCATGAATTCACGCGTTGCGAAATCCCCCCAAAGCCTTTCCTCGCCGCGCTTCTTCGGAGCGTTCGTCGTCGTAACGGCTAATACGCTCTTCCATCTCTTGCCGCTCCTTTTCTCGTCTTAAGGAAAGCAGCGACTCATCGAGCACCGAGGAGGCCGATTTGGAGTTCGCGCTGAGATCGTCGAGCAACGCAACGGCTTCGGGCCGATAAAGTAAACGTTCTCCTTTGTTTCGGGCCGCTGCGCCTTGGTTCAGGCTGGCCATCAGCGCGGTGTTGGCCACGAAGTACACTCATTCTTCCTCATACTTTTCATAATACCAGTAGTGGGCACCCCATCCATACGTGCTTCCGCTAAAGCGAGAGCGACCGCCTCAGATAGTGACTTTGCGCAAACGTAGAGCGTTGGCAATCACAGAAACCGAGCTGAAGCTCATCGCCGCGCTGGCCAGCATAGGGCTAAGCAGCCAGCCGAGGAGCGGGTAAAAGACGCCCGCGGCCACGGGAATGCCGATTACGTTGTAGAGAAACGCCCACGCGAGATTCTGCTTGATGTTGCGAATCGTCGCGCGGCTCAGCTTCCGCGCGCGAACAATACCGCGAAGATCGCCTTTGAGCACCGTGATCCCCGCATTTTCGATGGCCACGTCCGTGCCGGTGCCCATCGCGATGCCCACGTCCGCCGCAGCCAGCGCGGGAGCATCATTAATTCCATCCCCGGCCATTGCCACAATTCGGCCTTGGTCGCGCAGCCGTTTGATTGCTTCCGCCTTCTGGTGAGGCTTCACTTCGGCTTCGAGTTCCCCTATGGCCAGCTTGGCGGCCACTTTTGCCGCAGTTTCGCGGCGATCACCCGTCAGCATGACGATCTGGAGGCCATCGGCGCGAAGTGCGTGAAGCGCGTCCGGCGTCGAGGACTTGATTTTGTCGCTGAGGCCAATCACGCCCGCCGGTTTGCCGTCTACAGCAACGTGAACGAAGGTATTCGCGCTTGATTCCGTGATGCCGAGAGCCGGTGGCAAACGGGAAGGGGTGTTCAGTCCATCTTTCTGCAAAAAGGCAGCGGATCCAACCAGTACGTGCTTGCCGCCGACGATTGCCTCCGCTCCGCCACCCGAAGTGGCGAGAAAACCGTTCGAGGGCAAAAGGGGAAGGTGCTTTTCTTCCGCGGAGCGAACAATCGCGCGCGCTAGGGGATGTTCGCTCGAACGCTCGACGCTAGCTGCCAGTGAAATTAATTCGTCGCGTGTAAGGGTAGTGCCGCTCAAGACTCCAACACTCACAAGCTGTGGTTTGCCCTCGGTGAGCGTGCCGGTCTTGTCGACGACGAGGGTGTCGACCCGGGCAAGCGTTTCGAGGGCTTCTGCGTTTCGCACCAGCACGCCAGCGTGCGCGCCGCGGCCCACGGCCACCATGATGGACATGGGCGTCGCAAGCCCAAGCGCACAAGGGCAAGCAATGATCAGCACGGATACTGCCGCGACAAGCGCATGGGCAAAACGTGGCTCCGGGCCGAAGAACATCCAGCCCACAAAGGCCAAAACCGCCGCAAGCACGACAGCAGGAACAAAATACGAGGCGACGCGGTCGGCAAGGCGCTGCATGGGCGCGCGGCTGCGTTGCGCTTCGCTGACCAGTCTCACGATTTGCGCGAGCATGGTTTCGCTGCCCACGCGCTGCGCTTCCATGACAAAGCTGCCGCTGGTGTTCAACGTGCCGCCAGTGACCGTGTCGCCTGCGACTTTCTCGACCGGCATCGGCTCGCCCGTAACCATCGATTCATCTACGGCGCTCGTGCCCTCGCGAATCACGCCGTCGACGGGAACCCGCTCGCCCGGACGCACGCGCAGCCGGTCGCCGTGTTTCACCTGATCGAGCGCCACATCTTTTTCGCTGCCGGCAGCCTCAACGATGTGCGCTTGCTGTGGCGCAAGATTGAGCAGCGCGCGAATCGCGCCGCGGGCGCGCTCCCGCGCGCGCAATTCTAAAACCTGACCGAGCAGCACAAGCGTCGTGATGACCGCAGCAGCTTCAAAATAGACTGGTGCGGCGCCGTCCATGCTGCGAAACGAAGCGGGAAACACCTGCGGGAAAAATGTCGTTGCGACGCTGTCGAGATACGCCGCGCTCGTTCCCAAACCAATCAGCGTGAACATGTTTGGGCTGCGATTGACAAGCGACGCCCAGAAGCGCTCGAAAAACGGCCAGCCGCCCCACAACACGACGGGAGTAGCCAATGCAAATTCAATCAAATTGCGAACGTTGTGCGTCAGCCGCAAACCCAGCGCAAACATCGACAGCACGAGCACCGGCAACGACATCGCCGCGCTGACCCAGAATCGCCGCCGCATCGAGTCGTACTCGGGATCGGCCTCCACTTCCGCGAAAACATCCATCGGATCGAGTGCCATCCCGCATTTCGGGCATGCTCCCGGGCCAATCTGCACAATTTCGGGATCCATCGGGCAGGTGTAACGCACGCCTTGCGCGCTCGAGGGAGCAGGCCTTACGGCAGGTGCGGCGGCAGGTAATGCGTGATGCATGTCCCCAAGGTCAGCGTGAATAGGGGCGTGAACGTGAGCCTCGGCCGGCGCCTGAGGGTGCGTCTGTGCGTGCCCATGCGTGTGAGCATGCTCCATTCCCGCTGTTCCAGGTTCCGCAAGAAACTTCTCCGGCTCTTGCGCGAACCGCTCCGCACACCGTTTTGAGCAAAAATAATAGGCTTTGCCCCCGTGCTCAACCTTCCCGGCGGCCTTCGCGGGATCCACCGACATGCCGCAGACTGGGTCCTTGGCTTTTGGCGGGCCGGACAGAATCGGCAAGCTTGCGCCAGGCGGCTTCGGGTTTCTAGGTGCGTCGGACATGTCGTTATATTAGATGATTTCCGGTTACATCCGATGCTCACCAAGCGTGTGGCGGCGGGTTCACCCCGCCGTCGTCGTCAACGGCGAGATGCGCGTCCCCTGGGGAGACAGGAAATCTTGCGGCGACTGGTATAATTCCGGCATGACCCTCGTCGAAGTCACTTACGAACTGCAATCTCCGCTGAGCGAAGAGCA
>QHYJ01000305.1 GCA_003223255.1 Acidobacteriota bacterium
GAAGTATCTGAAAAGGTCGGCATTGCAAAGCCGGGGAAAGGTTTGGGCATTGCCCTTGCCGATTATGACCGGGATGGACGAACCGACGTTTTTGTGGCAAACGATTCGATGCCTGAATTTCTATACCACAACAAGGGCGTAGGGACCTTTGAGGAAGTGGGACTGATTTCCGGAGTCGCTCTGGATGGGGAAGGTCACAGCTACGCGGGCATGGGAGTGGATTTCGCGGACTACAACAACGACGGTATGCCGGATTTGGTGGTGACGGATCTTGCCAACCAGATGTACGCGGTCTACCGGAACAATGGGGACGGCACGTTTACGTACGAGAGCTATGCCTCCGGAATTGGCCGCATGACGATGACGCATTCTGGCTGGGGCGTTCGCTTATTGGATTATGACAACGATGGCCGGAAAGACTTGTTGATCGCTCAGGGGCACGATTTGGATACGATCGAGCTGACTTTTCCGAATTTGCGGTACCGCGAACCGATGTTGCTGGCCCACAACACCGGCCACGGGTTTGCAGAAGTTTCCGCCGAGGCCGGAAGCGTGTTTCGCGAGGCTTGGGTGGGACGGGGCATGGCCGTCGGGGACATCGATAATGATGGCCGGTTAGATGCAGTCGTGACCACGAACGATGGGCCGCTCTACGTCTTGCGGAATGAGACAGTAACAACGAATCATTGGCTGATTCTCAACTTGGTGGGGCACAAGAGCAACCGGGATGCAATCGGCGCGGAGGTCCAGGTTTTGACCGCGAAGGGTTTGCAGATGGCGACGGTAACCACCGCAGGCAGCTACCTTTCCTCCAGCGACAAGCGCGTGCATTTCGGATTGGGGAAAGAAAGCGTCGTGCAAACGATTGAGATTCGCTGGCCGAGTGGAATTTGCCAAACTCTCAAGAACGTGAGCGGTGATCAGATCCTGAGGGTCGATGAACCCGTGGACGGTGCCACAAAGACCAAGACTGGAGACAAGTGATTTTGCTGGAAGGCATTCCAAACAGACGCGACGGAACTTCTACCTGTTCCGTTCGAAGCGCCCCGGATGATTTTCAGGGGCCGTCAACTTCTGCAGGGATCTCCCATTCAGGAAGCAAGAAATCGCCGAGCAAATCGCCTTCCGCTGCTGCGGGCTCCGCGAGCTCCATGTGCGCAAACTTGGCGGCGTGTTGCGAATCCCCCAAGCGTCGGTATGCCTGGCTGAGCAAATGCTGTGCCTGAGCATTGCCGGGGTTGAAGCGCAGCACTGTTTCCAACTCAGCGATCGCATCCCGCGTCTGCTGAAGCTTTAGCTCCGTTTTTCCCAAGCCAAGATGCGCCTCGGCGCTGTTCGGGTTGATCTTCACAGCTTCCAGAAACGCGGAAAGGGCTTCTTTCGGTTTGGCGGCGCGGTCGAGGGCCAAACCGCGGAAATAGCTGAGCAGGAAACTCGTGCCGAGCTTCTGTTGTGCGGCTGCCAATTCTGTGACTGCTTCTTCGGTTCGTCCCGTGCGAAGCAGGACCTGGGCGAGCCCGACATAACTTGTGGGCAGCGGATCTCCCGCTGTGACGAGCTCCCGAAACGTAGCCTCAGCTTCCGCATAATGCCCGGCCGCAAGGTAGGCTGCTCCGCAACGCAAGTGCAACGCGTAGGAATTCGGTAAGGCGCGAAGGGCTTCTTGAGCGCCGGAGACGGCATCGGCGTATAGACCTTGCTCCATCAATTCGCGGGTCAAATTAAGCCAGTGATCTTCCTGGTTCGGCGCTAAAGCGGAAGCTTTGCGAAAGGCATCGATAGCCTGATTGCCCAGGCCGAGCTGGGCGTCGGCAATCCCGATTAAGGACCACGCCGGCGCCAATTGCAGCTGACTTGCGCCTGCTTTTTGTCGAATGTCCAGGCAGGCATGGGCCTCGTCCGCCGCTTTCTGATAATTCCTGTCGAGAAGGTACGCCAAAGCTAGATCACAATAGGTCCACGTCTTAGCTTCTTGACTGCTGCTCACATTGTTCAGCAAATTGATCGCCTTGCCCGCTTGATGGACGGCCACATAGAGCTTCGCGACTTGCACAACTTGAGAAGCAGCTAGCTTCATTGATGCAAGCCGATCGAGGACTTTGTGTGCCTCTTGTTCTTTGCCCAAACTGGCGTAGCCAGTCGCAGCTTCGATGAGAAAATCCGGATCGGCTGGCCAAGGTACATGAGAGAGCCCCAGTTCACGAAACGCTTCGGAATAGGCTTTTGCACCTAACTGTGCACGACCGAGGTAGTAATGAGCGAAAGAATCGGTGGGCGAGAGATCGAGGGCATGCAACAGCGCTTGGCGAGCTTGCTCGAGATGATGTTCGGTCCACTCAAGGAATCCCAAGTTGCGATACGCATCCTCCAACCGAGGGTCCAGCCGAATCGCTTCTCTATACTCGGCAGCGGCTTCTGCATTCTTGCCGAGGCGGGTGAGGACGATCCCACGAAAATTATGCACGCGCGCATCTGACGGACGTTCGCGTTCCGCAGCCGTGAGAGCTTCGAGGGAATCTTCCAAACGGTTTTCTTTCAGGGCCAACAATCCGCGCTGAAACCATTCCTCTTGTACTTTCTTAGGGGCAGAAGAGTTCGTTTGACTACCGAAACCGGGATGGCCGGTGGAAACAGAGGAAAGATAAAAAGCAAAGATTAGACACATCCAAGCGCAGGCGAAAGGAAGACCGAGTCTCTGGCCACTTGGCAGGCTCATTCCGATCCTCTCGTCATCGATCCTGGAATGACTTCTCCACTTCGCTTAGTCTTTCCGTCTGCTTTTCGAGTTTATCGTGGGCTTGGCGGTTCAAAGCCGTGGAGATTTCAAATTCCTGCTTCGCTTTGTCCTTTTCCCGGAGACTCGTGTACGCCCTGGCCAGTTTGTAGTGGATCGAGCCGTCGTGATCACTTGGCAATGCAATCTTAAACTCCGATACGGCTTTTTGATACTCTCCCAGCTCGGAATAGGCCGTCCCCAGGTCACGATGCAAATCGAGGTTCCCGGGATCTAAAGCAAGTCCCCGATTCAAGTAGGGAAGGGCCTTGTCGGGGTGATGTTCGAGAAGATAGGTGTCGCCAAGTTCGGTCAATGCTCCCGCGTGACGCGGATTCAGCGCCAACTCAGCCTCAAATTGTTCACGCGCATCACTTACCTTGAGGTCTTTCCACAGCACATGGCCCAGACTGTAATGCAGATTGGAAACGGACGGCTTAAGAGCAATCGCGGCGCGATATTCCTCGATGGCTTTGCCGTCGTCTCCTTTTGTTTCATTCAGATCCGCGATAATCTGGTGCACGCGATACGAGCTGGGGTCTGCGTAGTAGAGCTGGAGATAAGCCTCAGTGGCAAGTTTTTCGTAGCAACGCGCTCGCCAGTAGAAAATCTCGACAACATGTGCATCGGATTTGGGGAATCCGTTAAGCACCCGTAGCGTTGCTTCGTAGTCTCCGGCATCAAACAGGGCACCGGCAACTTTCAGACGAAGATCCGCAGCGGCCGTGGGCTTCGCCAGGCGCATCGCGCATGATTTAGCCTTAGAGAAAAGTCCTGCTTGGAGAGCTTGGCGTACATCGATTTCCGAACAGGGGCTCGCAGCTCGCGGTTGAAAGTCCGAGGAATTTGGCGAAACTTCTTGACTAACAGACGTGGAAACGTCTCCGCGCTGCGTGGCGAGAAAGACCAGAGCCAGATGCGCAGATGGAGTATTGAGCTGCTGCAATTTGGGAACATAGCGTTCCATCTCTTGCCGCCAGGGTTCTGGGAGCTGTTCGAATGCTGCGTCACCAAACCCAGTTTCCCGAATGCCGAGGATTCGCTCGGTCTCTATCGGGTCAGTTTCCACGACTTGCGCCCAATCGTGGAGCGCGGAGTCGACGTCACCCGCGATAAATTTCACTTCTCCCCGCCGTACGATGGCGCGGAGGCAGTGGGGATCCAAACGCAATTCTTCATCGAATTCCCGGCCGGCGGCTCTCAGTTTTCCAGCCCACAAAAGAAGCTCTCCTAACTCCACGTGAAGGCCCAAGGCTCCTGGCGAAGCCTTTAGAGCATTTTGAAAGTGGATGATTCCTGTGGGCCAATTGCTGCTCACCGCGTAGCTTTCCGCCAGCAATTGCTCCGCACGAGAAGATCCGGGCGCTGCTCTCTGAAGAGCTGTGGCTTCTTCCCTCCCGAGCCGCTCGTAAGCGCGGCCAAGCTGGTAAAGCAGATCTACATCGTAGGAGTGAGTAGTCAAGGCCTTGCGGAGAGTCTCGACTTCCCCGTGAATCTCACCAGCCGACTCCTGCGCAGTGGCCAACCAGGACCAAACATCCGGGCGTTCTGGCGCCTCGCGTGCCGCGGACTTCAAATAGGGAATCGCTTTCTTGTCATGTCCCAATTTGCATAAGTCGACCCCGAGGAAGAAACTCGCCCCTGCCAAAGTGGGCTTGAGCTTGATCGCGTGGCGAAACTCAGTCATGGCATCGGGAATGCGGTCTTGAAGCTGATATACCAGCCCAAGATTCATGTGAACCTCAGCGAAGCCGGGCTGGATGGAAAGAACCGCTTGGTATTCGCGCTCCGCTGTCGGGTAGTCCCCGCTTTTCTGGGCCTGTTGTGCCGCCGCGAAGTGCTGTGCCAACGCCGAAGAACTAGATGTGTGGGAAGGACTTTCCTGGGCTATCGCCGAGGCTGAGATTACGCTGAAGAAAGCGCCAAGGAAGAGCAGAGTTCTGCAGGAAGTCTCACATTTTCTGGGATAAAAAGAACCAATTCTCATCATCTGCCTAACGGTCCAAAAGGCCCCGCGGAAAAGCCGTCAATTCATCGGACTAAGCTTTGCAGCCTTTTCTTTCTCCAATTTGGAAAGTCTCTCAAATTCAGCGAACTCGCTTGCGCTGGATTGCTGGTCGTGAAGTTCACGATAAATCTGAGCGAGCAGGTAGTGCGGCTGGGCAGCGGTAGGGTCGAACCGGATGGCAGCCAGAAACTCTTCTTTCGCTTTCTCTGGTTGGTTTTGGCCGCGGTAACTCTTCCCAAGCAACAAGTGGACCTGCGCCATTTCCGGCTGCCGCTTCTCCGCGACCAGCAAGTACCCGAGTGCTTCAGCAAAATGCTCCTCATGAACCGCGATGTCGCCCAAGTATAGATTGGTCAGAGCATCTTTTGGACTTTCTTTTAGCGATTCGGTGAACTCCTTCTTTGCGGAGTCCATTTGATGCTGCGCCCAATAGGCTACCCCGATGGCGTAGTGAATTCCGGTGGCGTCCGGACGTTTGGCAAGTGCTACCTCGTACTCCTTAATGGCATCGGGGTATCGTTCCTCATCCGCGTGAAGCTCGCCCATAAGCGCGTGCAACTGGAAAGAATCGGCGTCCTGGGCCTTCAATTTCTCGATAGCCTGCAGGGAAGCATTCTTGTGAATTCGCGCAAGCTGGTAAAGAGCATCCAGGTCTTTGGGGTGCTCCTCGACTTCGCGGTCCAATTGGGCTATGGCTTCGTCGAAGCGGCCCGCCGACTGAAGCGCCAGCGCCAGATAGTAGCGGCAACGAGGGTGTGGGTGGGCGGCGGCCAGCTCCTGTTCGAAGCTGCGTATCGCCTGCGCCAGGTCGTTTTCCCCAAAGTAGGAGACGCCGAGAAAAAAATTCACTTCCGCATACTGAGGATCTCGATCGAGCACCTGCTTGAAGTTCCGGATGGACTCGTCGAATTTGAGTTCAGTTTGCTGCAGAATGCCAAAGCGCTTGAGGGTTTCCAGATCTCCGGGACCGACCGTTAGCACTTGCAAGTAAGCCTGCTCCGCAGCCTTGTAATCTCCGTTCTTCTCGCTCTTCCGCGCTTGCTCTAACAAAGTCTCCTTGTCACTTTGGCTGCCTCCTACAATTGCTGCTAAGACAAGACTCAAAATCAGAAAAACACCTAGCACTCGGAACGCAGACATTGCAGCGAACCGCAAGCGCGAGAACCCGGCGGCGGTAAATTGGCACGTCATTGATTTTGCGGTGAACCGCGCGGGATGCAATACCACTGAATCCTGCTCCCAACCAAATCGAACGAACGCATCTACCCGGAGTTGCAGCAAAACTGCGAAGGAAGCGTCTCCCGTCCGCTATCCTAACTAATTGTACGAGCCGAGGTCGCAATAGCAAGCGCGCTCGGCGCGCTCGTAAGCCGAACATTGAATTCTAATCGGCTAGTGGATTCGACGGACTGCTATCAGGGTGGTGGAATTCGGGGCGCCAGCGACAGTGCGGGAGCGGATAAGGGCTTCAAACCAAATGCTCTCTGGCAGGGATTCACTCGAAGGAGAAATGCCAAGGGCGCTCTTGAGCTGGCGCCGGTTTTCGGCATCCGCGAGGAAGCGCCCCGCGGCCTCTGTTCCCTCCTGTTGAAGCCCCTGGAGAGCGAGAACGCTCCCATCGTGGGTGCCATTCGGCAGGAGGGCAATAGTTGCATAGTCCTGCCCTTCAGCGCCCGTCCACCTTAGGCCCTCATACCGGGCTTGCTCGCCGGGCAGAGGGTTCGTATTGACGAATGCTTTTACGCTGTTGCCTACCACCCCTTCGCTTTCGCGAAAATTCAGTTTGCTCTGGTAGGGCGCCACCCAGGGATTCGAGGCCGGGCTTCCAATGAAAATATAGTTCTGGTGGTCCATTTCCCGCACACCCAAGTCTCTTGGATATTTGACGGAGACGCGCTTTTGGAAGGGACCAGCCATGTCCAGCAGAATAGCGACGTCGGCCACGTCGGCGAACGACGTTAGAGTTGAGCCAGAGAGGTACTCATTCAAGCGGGCGTCGGCCCCTCGCAGTGTCCCGTCTTGTGCAGGCTGGAGAAAATCCCGCCTGAGATACTGGTCGAGAGAACCTGGCTGGCCTGTGAGAATTCTGAACATGCCATAGTTGCTGTCGGCGACAACGATGAGCGTTTCATGCCGCGTATCGAAGACCTGTGAAAATGGCCACGGGGGATTGGGCGCGCTGGCTGCAGCAATGCCCGTATTCCGCGCGAAGGAAAGTATCAACACCGTCGCGCATACAATCGCCAAGGTCCCGCTAACACCCCACGCCAGGATTGCCTGTCGCTTCCACGAAATCCTCGGGGCGTCCAGGGACGCAATCTCCGTTGTGGTTACCGAAGTCTTAGCAGCAGGCTTGAAGACGGGCGTATAGCTGCCCTTCGGAATGCTCAGGATAATCGGCTCGTTTCGCCCCACTTCATCGAAGTACTCGTGAAGCTTGAGCCTCAGTTGGCGCACATGTACACGGACCGAACTGTCTTCCGAAACATTGTAATCGGAGGGCTTGTGGAACAAGGCGATCCCAATATGGTGTTCAGTTAAGTCCTGGGCGTGGCCGTGGATCGTTCGTTCGGTGATGTATTCCAGAAGTTCACGGAGCCGAGTGCTTTTTTGAAAGGGAGGACTGGATATAATCCTTTGTACAAGTTGCCACCGTTCGTCTGCAACGATGTCTAGAGCGGAATTTGTGTTTGCCCCGGGCATGCGAACTCAAAAATCTGAGACCATGGAGATTGAAAGAAAGTCGGGTTCATTGTTAACTCCCTGTTCGTTCAAGTCAAGTGCAGGTGCGATCACCGAAAAGGCTGGCGTGGGTGATGTGAATCACAATGATTTCACAAGCTAAGTCCTTTACTTCCACTTTTAGCCTGACGCAAACTCGCGCGCAGTTATGTTTGGGGTTCGTCCGTTTCGCCTTCAAATTCCCTTGAGCGTTGAGATTTGTGTTTCCTGTCAAACGGAAGAATTATTGGGGCTTATGGATGAGCTCTAAGGCGAATGAGCTATGACGAGGGGGAGGGTTCTGGTGAAATACGTTCTGAGCCTTTGCGTGGGTCTCTTAGTCGGAACTTTTGCGTATGGACAATCTAACACTGGCGGCATTCAGGGAACGATCACGGATCCCAGCGGCGCCATTGTTCTCAAGGCCATGGTCACAGGTCGCAACATGGACACGGGAGTTGTGTCTTCCACGGTGTCCACCGATGCGGGGCTCTATTCCCTGCCGGGCCTGTCTCCGGGACGCTATGCCATAACGGTTGAAGCTCCGGGCTTGAAGAAATACATTCGGGAGGGAGTAACAGTACCAACCGGAACACTTGTCTCTTTGGATGTGCAAATGCAAGTTGGCGCAGCATCTGAGAATGTTACGGTGGTCGGAGACGCTGCGCAGCTCGAAACCGCGACATCCGATCTTGGGTCCACGGTCCAGACGAGCCTCGTCTCCAACCTTCCTTTGGAAGTGTCTGGAACGATACGAAATCCCGTCCAGTTTATTACGCTGACGCCCGGCTTTGTTGGAGGCTCAACGGCGGCCAGGAAGGCGGAACTGACGTGCTCGTCGACGGCCTGTCGATCTCCTTGGTTTCACCGAACACTCAGTGGAACAAGGGGGTTTCTACGGATGCCGTGCAGGAGTTCAAAGTATTACAGAGCAATTTTTCACCGGAATTTGGTGAATCCGGCGACGGGATTGTGAGTCTCACCGTGAAGTCCGGGACAAATCAGTTTCATGCTTCTGCCTACGATTACCTGCGCAATCGTGCGCTCGACGCCAACAGCTGGAAAAACAATACTGCTGGCCAGCCCAAATCTGTTAACACCCAAAACGACTTCGGCGCCACTGCAGGTGGTCCTGTCTACATCCCGCATCTCTATCAGGGGAAAGACAAGACTTTCTTTTTCTTTGCCTACGAGGGGTTCCGGTTTAGAACCGGAGGTACCAACATTCTGAGCCTGCCCGATGAGGCATTCCGCAAGGGCGATTTTTCCGCCTTATGCCAAACGGGATTCACCGGCGGTGTCTGTAACGACAAAGACCCGACCAGCGGGCAGACCACCCACCAACTTTACGACCCTACGACACATAATGCGATCCCTGGTGATGTTTTGACGAATGACCCAACCTTCACCGCCAGCAACGTGATGACAAATGTATTTGCCCTACTCCCTCCGACTAACCAGAGCCTCACGAGTAATGTTGTCGACCGGAGTCTGTCGAGAACAACGGCAAACCTCTACGACGTAAAGATTGATCACGTTATTTCTGACAAGCACCGCATATCCGGGGGCTTTGACTATGACAACACGAAAACGGGCGGTGTTTCGAGCCTCTCTCCCATTTTCGGTTCAAGCACGCCCCAGAACACCCGATATGTTCGATTTAGCGACAATTACATTTTGAGCCCCACGTTGGTCAACCAATTCCTGGTCGGTTTCAGCAGGCGCTTTCGCGGCGAGGTTTCCAACAGCCTGGGCCAAGGATACCCGGCGAAAATTGGACTCACCGGAGTTAATAACACGACTTTCCCGTGTATCAAATTCTTCGGCGGTTCCTACCGCGAGGTGCTTAACAATTGTGGCGATTCGGAATTTGCCGATAACGTCTATCAGGCGAACGATTCTGTCAGCTGGATCAGAGGTAAACATAACTCCAAGTTCGGCGGCGGGCTCCGGTTTTTGCAATTCAATGTGCGGCGTCTGACTCAGGGCTCCGGAGAATTCGATTTTGATCCCGCGCAAACCAGCAATGGCGGAACAGGGAATGGCGACGCCGTCGCCAGCTCGCTTTTCGGTCTAGTCAACCAGACGACGTTGAACTATGGCGCTTTCAGCGGAGTTAGGTACAAGGACTTCTATTTTTATGCCCAGGACTCGTATAAGCTCCGGCCTCGCCTCACCCTGAATTATGGTCTGCGCTACGACCTTGACGTGCCCGCAACTGAGGCGTTCGACAGGTTCTCGATGGTGGATCCGACTCTCCAAAACCCCGGTGCTGGTAATATTCTGGGCGCCTACACTTATTTTGGATCGGGTAACGGACGCAACGGACGGAAGCGTCCACAGGATGTGTACACCAAGGCGTTCGGCCCGCGCGTTGGGTTTGCTTACAGCATTAACGACAAAACCGTCCTGCGTGGTGGCTATGGTATCTTCTACGAGCCACTAAGAGAAGGTTCTTTTGCCGACCAGGATGGTCTAGGATTCTTTAACAAGGAGACTCTCGGCCCGGGGGTGCAAATCGATACGGGCGTCCCCCACATCCTCCCAGCGACCGGACCTTTTACTCCGGAAGGACAGAACAACAACGGGGGAGTTATTTATGTGCCGCGAAATACCGGGCGGCCCGCTGACATCCAAACCTGGAACCTGGATGTGCAGCGGCAGCTCACCTCGAGTCTGGCTTTGAGCGTTGCCTACGTCGGCTCCAAGGGCACTCATTTGCCGGCATACAATATCCTTCCGAACCAGACGAATCCTTCACAGTTGCCATTCTTCGCTACATTTGCCTCTGATTTGACGAAACAGGCGATTTGCTTGACACCAGCCGGGGCATCCTTGCCGCCAGCCCAACAGTGCCCCGCTGCGATAGCTGCCGGCGTAAAGTTGCCCTATGCCAATTTCCCATTGAATGCACAGATCGATCAGATCTTTCGACCCTTCCCTCAGTATGGTGACTTCAATCAGGAAGATAATTCGTTTAGTCCTGATCGCACTGGCAACTCTACATATCACGCCATGCAAATGCAGCTGAACAAGCGGTTTGCACAAGGCTTGAGTTTCCTGGTTTCTTACACTGTGTCCAAGAACATTACCGACGCGGATTCCGCAGGCCCTGGCGTTTCGGGTTTTATCGGGACGAATAGTTTTATCGGTCAGAATTCCTACAATCGAAATGCCGAAAAAGCGGTAAGCCAGCTAGACACTCCGCAGGCTCTGGTCGCCAGCTTTTTCTACGAACTTCCGGTAGGGCACGGCAAGCGTTACCTGAACGAAGACGGTGCAGTTGACCGTGTCGTGGGCGGTTGGTATGTATCAGGCATCGCCAGCTACAAATCTGGAATTCCAACGACGGTTTACGGCTCGTGCGGCGGAACGGCTGGCGATGTCTTGTTTGCAGGGTGCCATCTCACCGGAATCGCCTGAGTCAATGTCATTCCCGCTGTCAGCGAGACCAATAAGGCCAATTTCAACCCCATGACTACCCCTTTCTGGAACCCGGCGGCATTCAGCGTTCCGGCCCCCCTTACCTTCGGCAATGAACCCAGGTCTCTTTGCGCCGCTCGGACCTTCGGTAGCCGGAACGAAGACTTCACCTTGGGAAAGAGGACTCGTCTCTTTGGAGAAAAAGGGGCCATTGACTTTCGCGCCTCCTTCTTCAACATCTTTAATCGACACATCTACTCGGCGCCTAGTGGCTTCTCCACCCCTTTGAATTCTCCCTTTCTCCCCGTCGGCCACAAAGATCCTATTACAGGCAAGGTCGACTGTGCGGGACCGTTCGCTTGCGGTTTCGGAGCCGTTACGGATTCCAGCGGGCCGCGAACGATTCAATTTGGCTTGAAGATCGAATATTAGAACCAAGGGTCCTCTCTTGGGTGACCTTGCAGAGGGCCCTCACTTTTCTCATTACTATGGCACTCTAGCAAAGTGAATCCGCTCCCTCGTCGTGGCTTCTTGAAGACGGTTTTGGCAACGGCTGCGGGTGCATCGCCCTCTTACGGGAGATTTGCCAACGCATTCTCTTCAGCGACCGCAAGCGAGCAATCGAGTTCGGCTGCGTCCTTTTTTGAGAATGGCGGCCAGCAATTGCGGTTTGCCCCCGTTGGTTTGCCGTTTGCCTTTCAAAACTTTTTGCGCATTGAGAATGAATGGAGGTCTGCTACTCTTCTCGGCAATCCGCTGTTAATCGGCTCTTCCTTTCCTCTGGTTATTTCGCGCGTGCGAAACGAAAGTGAGCGCATAGTGTTTGAGGGGACGGCCGGAGCAATAGGCATAAACGGGAAAAGGCTCCAATACAATTGGAACTCCGAAGTCTCATCAGTGGCAGCTAGTACATCGTCCTGTTAGTTCGTTATATTATTTCTGACCCGGCGGCGCTTCCTTGGTTTGCGCGGGTGCGCGGCTTGATATTGTTTCGTCGCCTCGATGATGCGCTGCAGCTGCTCCGGTCCCTTGGTCCATACAAAGGGTTGGGATTCTCGTTGTTGCGGGCAATGAAGTCCAACAGGAATTCCTTCAGTTCTCTCTTCGAGGTATGCACACATTGCGACAAGCCCTGCTTGCCCAGGATGCTGAAAAAAACTTCCACCAGGTTGACCCAAGAAGCGTGGGTCGGGGT
>QHYJ01000307.1 GCA_003223255.1 Acidobacteriota bacterium
CGCATACTTATGTTTTCCGTGAACGTACCTTCAGGCAGGCTTGACCCATCGGAGAGACGGGCCGTTACTCCTACTGCTTTGAGTATGCGTTTTTCACTCCTCCCGGTCGGGACTTGCATAACCATCTTCCGCCCTTCTTTCCTTTGGTCGGCGAAGTCCTCATACCCGGGGGCTGGACTGTTGGAGGCAAATCAGATTGAGGGCCAACGAAACGAAATTCTCAAATTGTTGTTAGCGACCTCCGCGCAGACTCGATTTCGAAGCAAAACCGTAGCCTACAGCGCCAAACACGTCCATTAGTAATTACCCTGCAAAACATCGAGTAATGTACTTTTCTACGATCGATTGAACCGTTAAGTCAGTATAAAGACCCGAATAGCCGCTCGGGTGGTTTCCTAGGGGGGCCTATCACCAAGGCCCCGTGAGGTCCCTTTGTATTGGAGGCCATTTAGCCTACCCCTGCTCCACCTTATTGTGGGCAAGTTTACTGTTTAATAGTCTAAAACCGACTTCTTGGCTAAGTTTTGCGTACGCCACGCAGAGCGCGTCCCTCGCTGAAACTGGCCTACTCGGAAGTAGCCGCACAACGTGCCGCACTCTTGGTTTGGAGTCTGGGTCCCTGATTCCTGAGCTAACGGAGGTATGGTTATGAAGCAGCTGTTCCGTCTTTGCGCCGTCTCCACGGTCCTCGGCCTCATGTTCTTCTTGGCAACTATACAAACTGCGCGGGCCCAGGCTTGCGCAACGCCGACGATCGACATGAAGCTGCTGGTGGTCACCAACGGGAAGACAGAGGCAGATTTTCCGGCGATCAAGCAGATCCTGGACTATTTGGGCACTCCTTACGATGTGCTGGACATGGCTGTCTACACAGGCGGAATCACGGCTCCCATGTTGTCCGATGGCGTTTGCCACGGTTATTACCAGGGGGTAATCTTCGCCTATGGCGGGTACATCTACACGCTCCCCGGGATGGCGACCCTCACTTCCTATGAGCAAAAGTTCGCGATTCGCCAGCTGAACTGGTACATGTATCCCAACAACGACTTTGGGTTTAACTACCCTTATAACGGAATCATTACCGCTTCGGGCACCGACAACGCCAGCTTTACCTCTGCCGGGGCGTCCGTTTTCTGGTATGCGAACACCGCTAACCCCGTTGTCGTCTCAAACGCCTTCATCTATCAGGACACACCTCTCACTACTTTGCCAGCCGGAGCTTCGGTAACACCATTGCTTACCGATGCCTCCGGCTATGCTCTCTCGCTGATTTACACCCAAGGCGACGGGCGTCAATATCTCACTCAGACCTTCGACAGTGGTCCGTATCTGATGCACGATTTGGTGCTCGCCTACGGTCTGATCAACTGGGTCGCGAAGGGCATCTTCCTTGGCGAAGATCACGTGTATGCCGCCGCGCAGGTGGACGACTTTTTTATCAACGATTCCGAATGGATACCGGGCACACCCTGCACCGATCCCATCACGCACGATCGCACGCCGCCGGATTCCACCACGCTGCCGTTTTTTAGGATCAACTCGGCGGACATGGCTTCCCTGGTGGCTTGGCAGAACAAGACGCAAAGCGACCCCTTGCTCGCGAAGTTCAAACTGACCTTAGCTTTCAACGGCGTGGGCACGACAGGCAACACCGACTGGACCGGCCTCCCCTCGCCTGGCGTTGCGAATGACGATTTGACGACCCACGTGCAGGACTATCAACAGTACTTCCACTGGATAAGTCACACCTACGATCATCCGAATAGCCTGAACGGTCTGCACAAATCCGATCCCTATGGTGATCCTAACACTCCACAGATGGATTCGATTGACCTGGAGATCCTGACAAACCAGTATGTCGCTAACGGCAGCGGGCAGAACCTAGATACGGACACCAGTGATACTGTCCGCACCATCCATTTGGCCGACTTCAACCCGTTAAATGCTGTAACTCCGGGAGTCACCGGGCTGAACGATCTTTATGTCCCGTCTTATTTGGTTCAGGATGGCGTGGGATACGTTGTAACCGACACGTCGGTCCTGGGACAGCCGAATAACGGCTCCAATCCATCGCCGAACGTAGGTATCGTTAACAGCTATGCCCCGAGCCTTTACGAAGTTCCCAGACGCCCCAACGATGTCTTCTTCAACGCCGCGAATTGGTCTGACGATCAGGCGGAGTTTTACTGCATTTATAACAATCCCGTGCAGCCGCCCTACAACACCTTCAGCGCGCCCCAGGTTCTCGATTTTGTGAGTTCCGACTTCGTCACGCACATGTTGATGGGAGACATGGATCCGGAGATGTTCCACCAGCCCAACCTGCATGACTATGACGGGCAAGCTCACTCGCTGCTCAGTGATACTTATGATCAGACGTTTAGCAAGTACGAACGGCTCTTCAAGCGGGGGGTCGTCAGCCTAACGCTCGATCAGTTGGGGCAGGCCATGCAAAATCGCAATGCCTACAACTTATCGACCGCCACGGCAAGTCTCACAGGCGCGTCCGGGTCGAATCAGACGATCAGCATTACTGTGCCCGCGACCGCTGCGGTTGCAAGCGCGATCATCCCGGTCACTGGCTTGTACAGCGCGGGAGCGGAAGCCTACGGAGGACAGTACCTCTCGCACGTACAGATAAATAGGGGACAAACAATTACCCTGCCCGTGTCTTCCGTACCGCTTCTACCATCCGCCTCTTCGCTCGCATTGAACCCAACCAGTGTTACCGGTGGTTCGCAAACTTCCACAGCTACCGTGACGCTGAGCGGGCCAGCCCCCGCAGCCGGCGCAGAGGTTACGCTTTCCAGCAACAACGCGGCGGCCAGCGTGCCGGCCAGCGTGACCGTTCCGGCCGGAAGCAGCAGCACAACCTTCACGGTCAACACCAGCCCGGTGGCCGTTTCGACCGTGACCACCATCTTCGCATCCTATGATGGCGTAACCCCGTCCGCCTCGCTCTCGGTCACGCCCCCAACCGTATCTTCGCTTACGCTGAACCCAAGCAGCGTGGTAGGCGGGGTCGGAACTTCCACAGGTACGGTGACACTGAGCGGGCCAGCTCCCGCCGGCGGTGCGCAAGTTATGCTTTCCAGCGACAACAGCGCAGCCAGCGTGCCTCCGAGCGTGATCGTCCCGGCTGGCAGTACCAGCGCAACCTTCACCGTGAACACGTCTCTAGTTCTCGTGTCAACTTCCGCCACGATCTCGGCCTCGTACAACAACACGAGTCAATCAGCGACTCTCGCCGTATTGTTGTAGCGATATGCGAACTGCTTTCTAGATTGAAAGGATCATCATGAGCCGGATATTCGATGCCTTGACCGCCGCCAACGATTTTGAGGTGGACAAGGTAAAGTATTTGTCGCCCGGGCATGCGGAGGGCATAGATAGCTCCTCCGAAGTCGTGCCGAAGGTCCTCGTTCCCTCCCTCCCCGATGTGCTCGGCGGACTGGAAGGCCAGACTGCCCAGCTTCCCGATAGATTCAACTGGTCCCACAAGAAAATCAGAAATTACTTGATTCTGGCATTCTCTGCGACCGGGTTAGTGCTGCTGGGAACGAATTATGCATTCTACCCACCCGGAAGCGCATTTGCGGACACCCGGTCGGTCTATGGCGTGGCTTTTGAGGGCGCCGTTCACCCGGCCAGTGAAGTTAGGATCACTGCGGAGTTAACCGGTACGGTGTCCGACATTTCGGTCCAGGTGGGCGATACCGTTCAAAAGGGGCAGCAGCTTCTGCGTATGGATGATCGCCAAGCGCAGTTGGCTGTGAAACAGGCGAGTGTCGAGCTGGAGGCGGCCAAGACCAAACTGGACAAATTTCGCGTGCAGCTGGCCGAGGCAGACGCCCGTGTGGCCGTTGCCCAACGAGAAGAGCAATTAGTTCCCACTCGGCAATGGCGGGATTCTCCGGAAAGGGCGGCCGCCGCTTACGACCAAGCATTGCTCAATTACAACCGTGCCAAGCAAATGTTCGAAGCAGGTCTCATTGCGCAACAAGAGCTGGACTCTCGAAGTACGGAACTGCGTATGGCCCGGGATGACCTGGAAAACGCCAAGAAATTGGCGGCAGTCTCAGAGAAGCTCGCGCACGATCAGGCCGAGCAAGCCGGGCTACAAGAGAAGGTCACGCGTGAGGATTTACAGGAGCAATTGCGCCAGGCGGAAGTGAACTACGAGCGCGCCAAGCAGCAGGCTGATGTAACCATCGTGCGTGCCACGACGGCCGGTGTGGTCTCCGAAATCCCCGTCCACCTGGGAGATCGTGTTCCTGTCGGCGTGATCCTCGCACGGCTGGCGAAACTGGATCGTATGATTGCGGAAGTTCCTGTGGCAGCGCAGCTGATTGGGGAGCTGAGAGTCGGCCAAATGGCCAAAGTTGGACTTTCTTCCCTGCCTCCTCGCGAGGTGGAGGGCCGGATTCGGGCTATCAATCCCCTTCCCTCTCAAAACATGACCCACATCGTCGAAGTCGAATTCGATAATCCAACCCTCTTGCTGGTGGCGGGACAGCCGGCAGAGGTTAGGTTTATGAGGCCATGAACTGCCAAGAACGGATTTCCGTCCTGCTGACAACGGAAGGAACCTATCCCTTTTACACAGGAGGTGTGAGCACGTGGTGCGATCGGCTCACGCACGACTTGCCACACATTGA
>QHYJ01000306.1:0-1913 GCA_003223255.1 Acidobacteriota bacterium
AAGGGGACACCCGAGGGCAGAATTCGTTCCCAAGCTTCGGGTCGAGTCCTTTCACAGGAGCGACTCGGAGGGCTGCACCATCGTTATAATCGAGCGGCATAGTCCGGATCGATTCTCGACCGGTCCTTTATACCTAGGTTGAGCGATTAACCGGCCAATAATTTGAATCCCACCCTACTGTAAAAGTTAAAGGAAACCCATTTACGGTGGAACGAGCCTGTCCAATTAGGGCCACGAGGCCCGCGAAACCTCATGAAAATCACTCGGGGTAGAATCGCAACGGCCCGGAGCGGCGAGGTCGAGTACTCAGTGGAGAAGTTGAAGCTGCGAGCCTGGGTGTCGATTGCGTGGAGGGCGAGACGCTAGCCAAGGGTTGGAGAAAGGCGCGCTGCCGCTAGAGCAGGCGCTGAAGTTAGGTGCGCAGATTGCGGATGCGCTGGACAAAGCGCATCGCAGCGGCGTGCGTCGGCTCCTGGTGAACGGCATGATCTGTGTGACCACCAGGAACCTTGCTAGACCTATTTTTTTAGTAGTTCTACTACTCGAGTACCGGTGCTTTCGGTCCATGGAAAAACACCACGCGCTCCGCTATGGTGCAACTCATATCCCCGGGTCAGGAGTGCCATGGTTCCACTCCTTGCTGTGTTGTTTGGCCTATCCGCCCCGCGCTATCGGAGGCGCTGATGCGTAATCGGTTCCTTCTGCCGCTCGGCCTCTTTCTGGGTAGCCTTGTGCCAGCCGCAGCACAAACACCCGTCCCATGGAACGTTCTGGCGCAAGAACACGTTGCGCCGATCATCACCATGCTCCCAACAGTATCGACCCCTCTGCCCGCCGCTTCCTTCCTGCGGTCCAAGGGCGAAAAATCCAATGCCCGTTTCAGTCTTATGTTCGCGGGAGCTTACAAGCGTGATCACAGCCTAGAGCTTCTTTTGCCAATGAACGAGGTTAAGACTTTGACTCTCACGCGGTCTAGCTTGCCGCTCGGTCAACTCTGTCGCGGACGCCTGCAGCTGGACGCCTTTCACAGCACCCTTCATATACGAGACGCTCTGCTCAATCCTTTTGACAATGGCGGGATGCGGGGGTCTCACCTCCCGGGACACAGTTATCTCGGCGTGCCACCCTCGGTCAATCTCTCTGGCCTAAACCTTGGCTTTCACTTTGGGCGGAACGCGCAGACCGGAGATCCGACCCGGTCATGGCGGCGGCTGCCCCGGATTCTTGGCACCCTGCTTAATTGAACCGACCGCCATCGTGCCCGGCAAGAACTTCTGGCGACCACTCTATGTCCGTAGCAGGCGTAGATGGATGTCGCGGTGGGTGGGTCACAAGGTTGAACTGCCAGCCCACGCCACTTCAGTCGAAGTGGTCAATCTCCTGACATGACTGCGAGACCCTACCGAAAATGTCATCCGGCCCGAACGCCCTTGAAATCAGCGAGATTCAAGACTAGGAAATTGAGGCCGCCACGCCAGGCGATCAGAATGTAATGTTTACAGTAGGTTGGGAATCCCTGGATGGAGTTTTCGGTAGCCACAGGCGAACTTCTTTACAGATACCATTTCGTCTACAACCGAATTTACAACGCTAAATGTCGCAATCGCTTCGCTGAAGCGCCCGCCAGTGGGCTTCTCAGCTACACCGTCGCGCAGAGAGATGACCTTGCATATCAGCATACTTTTTTCTGCGGAAGGTGGCCACGAAATAAACCGTCCGTAAACAATCCGGAAGAGGTACCATTCTTAAAACCATCTATTGGAGGGGTACTGTGCCAGAGGGTGGACATAGGCGACTCTTTTTGGATTTTGGGGGCATTCCAATGAGGGGAGCCTTGGCTTCCAGGCAGTGTCCCTTACGCGTCGATTTCAGAACCAGTGCCGGAGGCAAGCCATGCAATCTCCAAAAAGAAT
>QHYJ01000306.1:2069-3195 GCA_003223255.1 Acidobacteriota bacterium
CTGGTTACCCCCTTGATGGGCGAGTTTCCGAAGCACGCTCGAGTCGTCTATTGTGATCCTCAGCCGAAGGGTGGCTATTGTGTGGGCATACAATTCGAAGGCCCCCCATTCAACTGGCACGTATAGCTCTCGCCGGGTTCCGCCCATTCCCAGTCACCGCGGGCCGCTATCGGTACGGTTTCCTTCCGCGCCTATTACGAGCATGGGCCCGTCCTCTTGAAGTCGCGAAAACCAGTTCACCTGCGAAGGGGATATTATAGCGCGCGGGATCAAAGCAAACAGGCGGGAGCCAGACTTGCCCCCAGACTTGCCCCCTCCGTTTCGCCTTTTCACAAAGATCCAGAGGATCGGACCTATCTCAAATTCTTGGCGCTTTTCACAGCTTCTTCGGCAAGCCTAATCTCGCTTGCCATCTGATCTAGAGTAATCATGCAAGCACCGTTTTCTTTATCGACGTAATAAACTGTCGCCGTGTTGGGCCGGAAGCCGCGGAACTCAAGCTCTGATTCCTGTCCGCGGAAGACAGCGGCTTTCCATTTCTTGAATAGTTCGCTGGCGGTAATCACATTTCCTCCCGGATGCCTCTCTACCCACATCATATTAGTTGCCGCGACAATGATGTACCGTCCGGCGCTTCAGGCGGTCCCAAAAAAGCAACAGCGGGGCTGTAACTGGCACCGCACCGAGGCCCCGGCTAATTCCTTTCGTGCGCGAAGCAGGTAGGCCTTAACCTCCCGCCATATCTCTTCCAGGTTCCTTTATTGATCTTGCTAAAGACATGCGCCACGCCCACGAGCGGGGCGAGAAGCTCGGTTTGAGCGACGAAGAACTCGCCTTCTACGATGCCTTAGATACACGCTCGGCCGCCCCAAGGTTGCGTTCTGCCTATGTTGTTGGTCAGAAAGAACTTTTTAATGTTGGGTATCACTTTGTCTGAATTGACACGCGGGGGGCGGCGGCGTACAATCCGAGCAATCACGTTGCCGAACATTCCGACTTACTTGTCCCAGCAGAAGGAGGGGAAGTACCAGGACGCCCGGAGGGAAACCGGCCCGCATGCAGCGGGTATACGAAATCTTCGAAGTTATGCCGAATGGCACCCCGCAGAGAGTCACCGTGATCTCGG
>QHYJ01000308.1:0-1063 GCA_003223255.1 Acidobacteriota bacterium
AAAACGTTCAGGAGCTTACAACGCAGATCGTTCGGCCGTCCGTAGATGCAATTCAGGAATTCAAGATTGCCACCAACCCTTACTCCGCGGAGAACGGCCGTAGTCCCGGGTCGCTGGTCACCGTCACGACGAAGAGCGGTGCCAACGCTTTACACGGGTTGGCTTACGAATATCTGCGCAATAAGATTTTCGATGCCAATGACTTTTTCACGAACCGCGTCGGCCGCCCGCGGCCAAAGCATGTGCAGAATCAATTCGGAGGTCAAATTGGCGGCCCCGTCGTCAAGAACAAGGCGTTTTTCTTCTTCAATTATGAGGGCACGCGCATTCGCCGTGGCCGCTTTTATCAGGCAAACGTGCCTACCGTTGAGGAACGCATCGGCGATTTCTCGCTCGCGACCGCCACTAAGTACAACATCAAGGCTGATACCGTCAGCTCCGGCTGCTCGTCGTCTTCGCCGTGCACTGGCTTTTTGCCGATGGTGGATAAGGTCGGCGACTGTGTTGGCGCCGGCAATCCCTTTCCCGGAAACCAGATTCCCGCCGGTTGCATTGATCCGATAGCCGCTAAAATCCTGGCGCTGGTCCCGCCGCCGAACTTTACCCCCACGAGCGGTGCCCTCAATATCGGAAACTTCATCAATGTGCGCAACCTTCAGGACGACAGCAACAACTACATCGGCCGCTTCGATTGGAGCCCCACGAATAGCGATACCGTTTGGGTGCGCTACACCAACGTGCAACGCTTCAGGTTTGTGCCCGGCACTTTTGGCGGCATCCTCGACGGCACCAGTTCATCCGCGAATGGCCGTCTGACCATGAATGGCCAAGGCGCGTCCATTGGCTGGAACCATATTTTCACTCCGAGGTTGGTCAATGAATTCAGGATTGGCTGGGGGCGTAACTGGTCCCATGGCGTACAGGACCCGTTTGGCCAAAACACACTAGCGGGATTCGGTATTCAGGGCGTGCCCGATGATCCACTCTTCAGCGGCGGCATTCCGCGCATTGCCGTGAGCGGACGTGGAGGAACGCAATCCAACACCACCCTTTCCATTGGCGG
>QHYJ01000308.1:1240-3186 GCA_003223255.1 Acidobacteriota bacterium
TGACTTCCTGGTTGGCTATCCGCAGGCTGCGCAGCTTTCGAATCTTGCCGTCTCTGATGCGCGCTTGTGGATGCTTTCAGAGTTTGTGCAGGATGACTGGAAGATCCTCCCCAAGGTAACCCTCAATCTCGGCCTGCGCTACGACTACGCCACCTGGCCCTACAGTGGTGCCGACCGCATGACCAACCTGCTCGAGCCGAATCCTGCTGCCACCGCTGCGACCGGAGTGCTCTTCTGCTCCGGAACTGTCGTTGCCCCTTGCAGCGCCAAGTCCACGGTGGGCCGCACGCTGGTAAAACCCGACAAGAACAACTTTGCCCCCCGTATCGGACTTGCCTGGCGCCTGTCGGATAACTGGGTGGTGCGCTCGGGATACGGTCGCTTCTATATGCTGTTTGAGCGTGCCGGCAGCGAAGACCAGATGTATTTGAATCCCCCCTGGCTGATCAACAACTCCGTAACCGCGGCCAACACCGCCTCGACCGCCAACAACATGCGACTTGACACCGGCTTCAACCTTTCGCTCAATCCTGCCACAATAAACCTGACCACCATTCGTCTCCGCGCTGTGAATCCCAACAACGTGCAGCCAGAAGTGGACCAGTGGAGCCTCGGCGTCGAGCGGCAAATGCCTCGGCAGACCGTGTTAACTATCGAATATGTCGGCACCAAAGGCACGCACCTTTCGATTCTTCGCAACTTGAACCAGCAATATTTCGACGCCGGTGGATTTCCCACTGGCGTCATTCCTTACGCGAATCTCGGCGCCATCGAATTCCGCGACAATGTTGGCAACTCTACCTATCACGGCCTGGAGTTAAGCGCCCAGAAGCGCTTCAGCCATGACTTCTCGCTCACCGCCGCTTACACGTGGTCTCACTCGATTGATCAGGTGCAGGAACATCTGATCAGTGGCAGCGGTTCGAATAGTTTCTTGCAAAACGAGCATGACCTGCGTGAGCAGCGTGGAAACAGCGACTTCGATTTCCGGCAGCGGCTCTCCTTCAGCTATCTGTACGAACTGCCTTTTGGTCCAGGGAAGCATCTGGTCCAGCAAGGTCCGGCCTCGCACATCCTCCGCGGTTGGCGTGCCAGCGGTATCGCCGCCTTCCACACCGGTCGTCCCTTCACGATCTTCTCCAGCAACAACAACAGCATCGTGCAGGTACGTGGCGGCCTCACGAATGCCCTAGCCGACTGCCTCGGCGGCGGCACCTTGCCTTCCGACCAGCGGACTGTGGACAAGTGGTTTGACACCAGCAGATTCGCCACGCCATCGGGCCGGCTGGGCACATGCGGGCGAAATCAGGACCTGCGCGGTCCTGGCATGTCTGACGTGGATTTTGCGCTTTCGCGAATCTTCAGCTACTTCGGCGAGGGACGCAGCCTCGAATTCCGCTGGGAGACTTTCAATCTTCTGAATACGGCGTATTTCGGGCTTCCCACGAACAATGTGAACTCTGGCAGCTTTGGCAAAATCACAAGTCTTGCCGGCGATCCGCGCGTGATGCAGTTTGCGCTTCGGTTCGCCTTCTGACCCATTTCGCAACGCATGTGACCAAATACTCGTGCTCCGGAGAACGGCTAAGTTCGCCGGGGGTTTTTCTGCGATTCTGTTCCAGCGAGTTTTGTCAAAATCACTTATATTGAATTCCCTTGAGACTTATTCGCTGCTGGAGACTCCTAATGCGCGTTCGGTTTTTGCGGATTCTTACCTTGTCTGTCAGTTCGTTTCTGTTTTCTTTCACAACCCTTTTGGATTCCTCGCCTGCGCCTCTCCGTCCCGGCACTCGTGTTCTCCTCGACGCTCACAATTGCTATCCATACTACGAATGGTGGTTCGATCGCATTGACCGCGCTCTCTCAGCAGGCACTCCTCTTGCCATCGAGCAGGATTTGCTTTGGACAAAAAATCCAAGAACGGGCACGATGACTTCGCTCTTAAG
>QHYJ01000309.1 GCA_003223255.1 Acidobacteriota bacterium
CTTCCCGGTCCCATCGATAGCGATGGGATAACAGTGCGAAATCAGGTAGCGAGAGAATTTCTTGTTGCGGATGAGTTGTTCGATCAGCTCGAGCAGGCTCTCCTGGATCTGGTTCACTGCGATCCTGGCCAGCAGGCGGGCCAGCGTATCATCATGTCGAGATGGTGCCCTTCAAAGAATTTGTGCTGGAGTCAATTCGGCAACCGAATGGCATTTATCTCGGTAAGAGAGACCCGACCCGGAGAATTTATCGGAAAAGCTACTTAGAAGTTCCAGGAGTCGGGAATTCATTGGATCTTCTTGTTTTTCTGGGAGATGACGGAAAACACGTCGCAACGGCGTATTTCGCAGCTTTCTCCCTGGAGAATGTTAGGAAGGTTGGTTTGGCCTTCAACTTAGTTCAAAAATTCGAATTCGATAGAGTTGCATACAACTACGATCGAAGTGGCGATGTGTTGGACGTTTCTTTTGGACCGCCTGCTCCTGCGGTCGCTGTACAGGTCGAGGACTGGCTAGCGATCCGCATGACTATTGCCCCGCCTTACTTTCAGGGGATCACCATAGTCGGATTCAGGAAAATATTCGAGAAGCTCAATCGCTATGTTGAAAAAGAGCTTCCAAAACGGATGAAAAGACTGGCGCGCACTTCTGTAGAGGTCTCTTTTTCTTATGATGACCAATCAGATACGCTCATTATTCGCCGGACCGAGCAGCTCTCCGGTTGGCACGGATTGGTTGAGAAATTTTTCCGGCGTCGGAGATCCAGGCCAACAATTTTTGAGAGCTTGTCAACCTATCCGGAAGACTCCCTCCGCAACGTCTACGTGGAAAAAACACTCCCATCAAAAGAAATTGTCGGCGTAAAGATCCTTGAGTTCACTAAAGTGGGTCCCGCCGCAATAGAAGGATTTCTAGGTGCGATGATCGATTCGATCTTTGAGCCAGGAGTTGAGCAGGACGAAAATGCGCATCTCATTGCCAACGTTCTCATAGCAAACCTAGACTGGTCAAAGCTTGGCAGGCTCGTAGCCTCCTGAAGACAGGCGACTTCCTTGGGAAATTTTCCCAAAGGGAGACGCGCGTGTTGGAACCGCTTGAAAAACCCGTTCGGCCAGAGGTAGTTGTACGTCCTGGTGTGCATGAAAAGCCTTCGCTTTTTCGTCGCCATAGGCTCACATAGAATCATAGAAACGATCGCGTTGGAGGATTCTCATTCTCCCTAACGTTCGGGCTAGCGTTGCGTACATTGCCGGCTGCATGGTATCTGGCACAGATTCCTCCCACGTTTATGACTACTCGCTTGGTCGCCACATCATTATGAGCGGCAGCGTCGATCGCGACTCCGTAAGCGTTTATGACGACGAGCAAAATTGCCACATCACCGGCGGGGGAAGTAGCTTCTACCATCACGGGGAACGATGTCATATTTCGCTTAGCGTAGCAAAGACGAGCTTCAGCGGATACGACTACGGCTCAAACGCCCACTTCAGTGGAAATGTAAGCGGGACAAGTGTGAGCTTGTTTGACTACGAGCACGGCCAATACTTCAATTACATGGTTTAGCCCCCTAAGGGCAATCGGGATCGAAATGGGAATCATTGACAATTTCAAAGACGTGTTCAAGCTCGCCGACGCCGCCAACAACCTCGACCTCTACAAGAAGCTTGCCGAACTCCAAACATCCGTCCTGGCGCTCCAGGAAGAAAATCAAGTTCTGAAAGAGCGCTTACGCGAAGCGGAAAAGGAGAACGATATCGCCGGGCGTCTTCATGTCCGTGACAACGCATACTATCTGGACGACGGAAAGCAGCCCGACGGGCCGTTCTGCATGCGATGTTGGGATGTGAACCGAAAGCTCGTCAGAGAGCGCGATTATCTGGCAAACAAAGTGGCTGTCATAGCCCATAGTCAACTATGCGTTCACCCGCCCTGTCCGTTTTCTGTCCGGGTTCTAGGTACGAAACCGGACAAAAAGGAGCAACTGAAACGAGTGACTTCCCTTTGTTTTCCTGCGTTTCGTTGCACGGCTTTGTACCACGTGTACGCAGGAATTGCGCTCATAACCCGAAGGTCGTCAGTTCAAATCTGGCCCCCGCAACCGGGCCAGAATAATCTGCGCGAGATGTGGTCCCACCCGACCATCTGCTTTTTCGACAGATGGATCGGCATGGCGAGATTAAATTCATCCAACGCCCCTTACAGCGCGTCCTCGAAGAATCGTTCCTGTTCGGATGCTGTAATGATCACAAGTGCGTTTCTCGGGGAACCATGACGACTTTTCATCTCGACTCGATGAGCGTTTGCAGCACGGCTTCCAGCGCGACTTTTCCCTTTCGAGAGCCAGCCTCAGCGCTCTCGAACTCGATCCAGCCTTCGTTGAAGCCATCAAGCAT
>QHYJ01000311.1:0-1850 GCA_003223255.1 Acidobacteriota bacterium
AGATTCCGCCTGAGTTGGAACGGCGGCTGGTTTCTTCGCAAGAGATTGCTTCCCGAGAGGTAACGCCGGAGACCCGACTAGCCGCGCTTCAGTAGAGATACTGGCTACGGCCTCCGATGAAACTATCCACATGCTGTTTTGCCGTCCTGAATCTCTCCATAGAGCCGCCAAACAAACCAGCACGCAATGGAGGCCAGTTTTCACCCTCTCGTTCGACCTCTGCGTCTATTATTTTGCCAACCGGTTGTCCATGATGGAGCACGCTGGAAAGCACTGAATAGTTCCTGACAAATCGACCAAGAGGAACCCAACCAGCACTCGCGGTTTTTGGCTTTTCATCCACCCATACCATTGCAAACATATATTCAAACCGGTCGAAGGCTTCATCATAATCCGAATCAGATGGTACGAACTCTCGAAGTGTCGGGCGGAGGCAGCGGTGCAAATATTCATTCATTGGAAAGTGGTGCTTTCTTCCATCGTTTGGCAACAAGAGGTTAGGCGCGTTGGGGTTGCTTTCTATGACAGAGAGCCAGTTCAGTTTATGAATCAAAGACGATTCCCCTTCTGCCCCTTTGTATCGAGGCTTAACCAGCAGTGCTGCCAACGTGGCGTACTTTCCGCTGGCTACGGCTCCTAATCCGCCCGCGTATAGGAGTAAAAGCGCGGGGTACAATCTCAGGTCAACCCACAAAGAAATTCCAGTCCACAAGTCCTTCGCATTGGCCACGCGCTCCAACGATTTTGCCCACAAAAGTTGCTGGCTGTTTTGACCCCAAAAACAACCAGTTGTGATGATGGCCACAAGTATTTCAGTAAATCCCTCGTAACGATGGATGCGCTTCACGAACTCTTCATTGGTAGGCGGCGTCATGGCAGGGAACTTTTCTCCTGTCAACTGTGCACAGACCTTCTCGGTTTCCGCCGCAACAAAGTCGTGAAGAGCAATCCTTTCACGCTCGTCAACTAAGTACCGCTTAACCATCGCGCTTCCTAGTTTTGGGGAGAGCGGATGAGGTTTATCGAATTGCTCAATGGCCGCGACTTTTGCCGTTAAGTCCTGAAAGAATGTGTCCGCATCCTTGATTTCGATAGGTTCAGCAAGCCTGAAGTTGGCAACTCGGCTTGCAACGTCTTCCAAATTCCCACACTTGCACCAGAACGTGGTGAACCTATGACTCCGGCAACGCTCTAGGGCAGCGCACAGAGCAATGTCCCAAGTCGCCGACCATCCGCAAACAATGAGGCCGTACTCATCAAAAACGCGGTCGAGTAGACTGTTTATTCGTTCGTCATAGCTACCGAGTTCTGCGGCTGTATTCTTGATTTTTGTGTAGTGGTAGTCCCCGTTGACCTTAACAAGCGTGCAGTTCGTATGGACAAGCGGTAGAGCACCCTGTGCCTGGTCAGCCGTGCTGATGACCGTTGACTCTACACCGCGCTCTTGCAAGGCTTGCTCAAGCAGACGGTCAAAATTCGTGGTCACGATGACTCGTACATATCCAGCAGACACCAACTCCGCCACAGCTTTGTGTGCAGGCATTGGCATCTTAATTCCTCGCGTCCGCTCTTCATCCGTAGGTTCGAAGTACTTGCGAAGAATTGCATTTCTGTCCTCGGGAGATTTCGCAAGAGTCCCCAACAAGTCTGAATAATCCGGCTCTCTTCGATACTCTTCCCGATACCATTCCACGGGGTTTGGGCCACTATCTTTTCCTGTTACTCGGGCCACGCGGGAAATCAAGTCTTGCACGATTTCCCAACCTGTAGGAATTCCAGCAGACCGAGACACGCCAGAGCCGAGAAGTAGTGCATATCCTCCCTTTTTTGAAGCAACAGAAAACGCTACA
>QHYJ01000311.1:2009-13149 GCA_003223255.1 Acidobacteriota bacterium
GCGTATTCGCTCCCGGTGTTCCCAATTATCGTGACGTGTCCGAGCGGTTTGCCAGTGAAGCCGATGCAAAACGGCGGAAGTGGGAAATTCTAATGGCGTATCCAGCGGCAACCGTGCGGATCGAAAAAACGGATGAGTCGGACGAGCGAAGTAAGCTGTAGCGGGGACCAGGCCGCATTTCAAATTCCGAAGAATGCGCGGATGACCGGAGCGTACTTGTCCCACAGCGTAGTCACATCTGCTGCCAACCCGATTATCGCGGGGAATCCTGCAATCAGAGCTTTCAGCGTTCCGCTGGAACGGCCCTCGAGTTTGCTTTCGGCCTGTTTTGCTATGTCAGCAATGACCTGCAACGCTTCCTGTTTTTGATGGTCCTGCATTGCGCCGCTGCGTACTATGGCCTCACCCAATTCGCGGATGGCAGTGGCCACTTCACTTTGGCCCTGTTGAGAAATCACATTCACCGCTGCGTTAATCATTCCCACTTGCGAGCCTAGATTTATGTTGGCAGCGTTGTTTACGGTCAAACTGATGCCCTGTTTCATTGGTTCCTCTTTCGGTAAACCCGCGTCCTGCCGTCGAAGCCTCAACTCCAAATCTCTGTAAACATTGGCAGCGATTGTGTCCATCTGTCTGGCAATGAACCTGCCCTTTAATGAACTCCACATGCTGGCGAGTCAAAATCCCACCGTTGGTGCCCTCCAATAAATTGACCCATATCTCGGCAAGCACAGCACAAGTCTTCCGGGCATACTCCAGTTCTATATCTCGCCTTGCGGCAACCTGCGGCCCCCCGCGCGAGAGGCCCACCAGCGCAGTACGCAGTCTCGATTCTTTCTCTTTGGCGAGGCGGTCGATTGCCTTTCCAAACTCCAAGCTGGCGATTGTCTGGAGATCATTGTTCATCAAGCAAAGGATACATCATTTCAAGGTGCGGAAAAGCATCGCGCCGGGGCTGCGGTTGGCGCACTTTTGGCGGCCACCCTTCCGCTGGTTTCTCCATGTATACATTTTATGATTCCCTGGATTTACGCCTTATAATCCGGGGTCATGCACCCAAAAACACCCGGAAAGATAGTTTTGTGAATCCCGATCAGCAATTTTGGTGGAACTGGGGGGTCAACCTTAGCGTTGCGGTGTTTACATTTTTGGCCGTACTTGTAGCCTTGTTCGGAGAGAAGCTGCGGGCGAGATTTTTCCCGCCGATCCTGAAATTAAAGTTACTGCGAAAGGAAGGCGAGAAGGCACCCCTAACAAGATTGAATGAACAGGGCGTGGTAGAACACGTGGACGATTCCCGCTACTACCACCTTCACGTCTGGAACGAGCGGCGCTGCAGGTATTCCTTACCCGTCTCTATGAACCCTGACCAAGCGATGACTTTCAGTTGGCGTGGGCGGGAAACGTGCCACTTCGATGGCGCGACCAAGAGTTTGTCCCGCTTCTTCAGACAGTAGGTGCGGCCAAGGATTGTGATCTCTGCATGGTTCTGAAAAAGGGTCGAACACTTTCACTCATGCCTATGATTTTGCCAAATAATTTGAAGGCTCGGTGGCAGGGAAAATGCAGATTTGTAGCGTGCGTGCAGGTTCGTTCGAGTCAAGCGGATTCCAAGGTTTTGCGTGTCCAAGTGTCATGGGATGGCTTATGGGAAGATGGTGATACAGAAATGCAGCGGCACCTTGTCGTAGAGGAACTAAATGCGGAGCAAACATGAGAATTAGATTCGGAGTCAGTTTGATTTGCGGGTTTCTTCTGTTCGTTTTACGGCCAGCGGCGAATGCCCAAACTGTGAATGGAAATATCAACGCGGCCTTCGCCGTTGGTAAATGGAAGGAATCGCACGAAGGCGTGAGCCTGTTCTGTGCTCGTGTGACGACTGAAAAGGAGGTGACAAAAGGCAACAGCAACGGGGTGTGCTTCTTGACAGAAGCGCAAGCCAGCGCAAAAGACTCTGTGGTTATGTCCACGAATACTTTCCCCGTCACAAGTTGGGACGATCATTCTCTGACAGCACTTACAGACTTTTACGCAGATAAAAACGGAGACCAAACCAGCAAAACCAGCCCGGGCGCAATCAAATTTGTATTTCGCTTAGTTCTGAACTTCGAAGCACATCAAATGACAAAGTTTGTTGAGGCAAGCACTGGTAACACGCTCGGGTATCATCTGGAAAGCCAGTAAAATATGGAGGTGACGGTGGGGACTCGAACCCACTAAGATCGGCTTTGCAGGCCGACGCCTCGCCGCTTTCTCTTTCAGACGCGAATAACCTTTTTGGATATGGAGGCGCGAGTCGGATTCGAACGAATGATGGTTTTTCATCCTCTTAGCAGGATGAGGCACAAAGTTGTACCCAAGTTGTACCCGAAAGCCCCGTTTTTACCTATTGGTGGGTGTTGGTAAGTGCAGCTAAATACTTGACTTATCAACGAATCCAACCATTCAGAGGGTCGGAGTTGCCTTCGCAGGGCGAATCAAGAGTTGTCCCACCGGCTCTCTCACAAAGTGACGCGTAGCTGCCCCCAAACAAGACTTGCAGGTGACCTCATTTCCTGAACTTGGCCATGCAATTCTTCAAGGGTATGAACAAGGTATGAACATGCCGCACTGAGCCGGTGCCCCGCCCTGAGACGTGGGATGTTTTTATTCTTCGCGGAGGGTGCGGGCGGGGTCGATGCTGGCAATGCGCAGTGCAGGCAGTGCGGTGGCGAAAAGCGTCACGGCAGAAAGCGTGAGCACGACCGCGAAAATGGTCGTGCCATCGTAAACGCCGATCCCATAAAGGACGCTGCGCATGACGCGCAGGGCCCCTCCCGAAAGGGCCAGCCCCAAAACCAGACCCAGTAGTGAAGCGGCCGCTCCAGAGCGTCCGGTCTGGACCATGACTTGCCCTATGCTGGAGCCCAGGGCCATGCGGATGCCGATCTCGCGCGTTCGCTGCGCGACCATGTTGGCCACGAGAGCGAAGATTCCAACGGCACTCAACACCAACGCCAGTGACGCCAGGGCGCCCAGCAGCGCAACTTCGATTCGCTGTGTTGCCAGAGTTCGGGCCAGAAGATCCTTCATGCTGTAGAAGCCGGAAGCAGGCAGGTTAGGATCGGCGGTGGCCAGGGCGCGCTGCATCGCGGCGGTTAGTCCTTCCACGGGACCTGCGGTGCGGACAATCCAGTCCGGTTGGAGCCACTGATGGAGCAGCACGAGTAACGGCCCCTCCACTTGCGTGGCGGGAATGTACATCGTCTGCTCCGTTTGGATCGGAGCGACGGGATCCAAACCGGAGGAAATCGGGACGTCGGCTACTTCGCCCACAATCAGCGTGTCTTTGTCGATGTAGCGGCCCACAGGATTACCTCCGCCGTAAAACTTTTGTGCGAAGGCATGGTTCACCACGACCACCTTCTGCGTATTGGGGCCATCCACGTCGGTAAACACGCGGCCCGCAAGCACCGGCATCTGCAGGGTGTCGAAATATCCAGGCGTGACGTAGACCCAATCTGACCCGCCCTGGTGGCCAGCTTCCTTGCCATCACTGAGCGTGACCCAGTCGTTCCCGACGAACTCGTAAGGAACATTCAAACCGACGGCGGCATTTTGCACTCCGGGAATTTGCCGCATTGCGGCCGTGCTCTCGTCCAATAACTTTCGGAAAGCTGCCGGATCGTGATAGCGGACATCGTCAAGCGAGGCTTTTCCAACCGTCAAGCCGTTGGGATTGAACCCCGGGGGCAACGTTTCCAAGTGGATCAGGCTGCGGATAAGCAAGCCGGACGCGGCAAGGAGCATCACCGTGAGGGCGACTTCGCCAGTAATCAGCGATTGGCGCAAGCGCAGGCTGCCGCCGCGAACCGAACTCCGATCAGCCATCGACGACCGCAGATCGACTCTGCGCGCGGCGAGTGCCGGGAGCATGCCGAAGAGCAAGCTGGTCAAAATAGAGACGGCCAGCGTGAAAGCCAGCACACGGCCGTCGAGAGAAACATTCGGGACGGGAAGAAAATGTTCAGGCAGCAGGAGGAGGAGTTGCTTTAGAGAGAGTAAGGCGACGCCAATGCCTACAGCTCCGCCCACAAGGGCAAGCAGGAGGTTTTCGATCCAGAACTGCCGCTGAATCTGCCAGCCGGAGGCACCGAGCGCGAGGCGCGTGGCCACTTCTGAGGTGCGGCGCAACATGCGCACCAGGGTCAGGCCGGCCAGGTTGGCGCACGCGATTAGTAGGATGAGGCCGGCTGCAAGCATTAGCGCAAGCACCTGCGGACGCAGCGGATCGGTTTCGCTTTTCTGCAATGGCACGGAGTGGTAGCTCACATTCGCGCTGGGGTTTTCCGCCAATTCATAGCGTCCCGCACGAGTTGACCAGACGCGGTTGATTTGCGCATCTGCCTGTTGCCAAGTCGCGCCCTCGCGGAGTCGGATAACGGCAGTAAAATTCGTTCCACGGCCTTCGCCGTCGCGGCTCGGCTGAAGCGGCGTGTACACGTCCGCGTTCAAGGGAGTCGTGGCACCCTGCGGCAGCACGCCTACTACGGTGCATGGTTCGCTGCGGAGCAGGATGGATTGTCCAAGAAGGGCCGGGTCGGCTCCGAAAACATTTCGCCAAAGGTCGTAGCTGAGAATGACGGCCCTAGGCCCGTGGGGCCGGTCCTCGTCTTCCGAAAAATTGCGGCCCAGGACAGGCTGAATCGCCAGCACGTCAAAATAGTGCCCCGAAACACGTCCTCTGTGGACGTATTCCACGCGTGAACCCGCTCTGAGGTTCACGCCTGTGGTACCTCCCGAAACAGCCGAGATCAGGGCGGGAACATGGTCACGCAGCAGCTCCCATTGCTCTCCATTTACGTTGTGGTATTTATCGGACGTTTCCGAACCGATGATTCGCGTATAAATAGCGCCCATGCGTCCCGGATGTGAGTAAGGCAGGCTCTTCAACAGCAGCGCGTTCACCAAGGAAAAGATCGCGGTGTTAGCGCCAACGGAAAGCGCCAGAGTGAGGACCACGGTGAGCGTGAAGCCGGGATTCTTGTAGAGTTGGCGCGCGCCAAAGCGGCAATCGGAGAGCAAGGAGTGGAGCCCATTGCCAAGGCGTTTGTCGCGGACCCGTTCTTTCACCTGTTCGGCGCCGCCAAGCTCCATACGCGCGGCGCGCTCGGCTTCCTTCGGCGGCATGCCGGCGCGAAGGTTTTCGTCGATCAGCAATTGGAGGTGCGAGCGAACCTCCTGGTCGAGGTCTTGGTCGACACGCCGAGAGAAAAAGAGATTTCGGAGAAAACTGCGGGCTTTGACCAAGAGCGGCATGCTACACCTCTACAACGCTACCGGGTTGAGCGAGTCGAGGACCGATGCGACGAAGAATCGCGTTGCTTCTTGAATTCTTCCGAAAAAGCAGATTCCTCGCTTCGCTCGGAATGACAATGAAGAGCATTTTTCAACAAGCTCCTACGACGCTTGCAAAGCTTGGGTGATGGCCCAGGAAATGCGTCCCCAGCGCCGGGATTCGACTTCGAGTTGCTTCCGTCCTGCCTTGGTCAAGCGGTAGTATTTCGCGCGGCGATTGTTTTCCGAGTCGCCCCAAAAGGAGGAAGTCCACCCTTCTTCTTCCATGCGGTGGAGAGCGGGAAAAAGCGAGCCCGGCTTGACGACAAAAGTGCCGCCGGTGATTTGCTGGATTCTGCGGGAGATGCCCAGGCCGTGCAGCTCGCCCGTGGCCAAGGATTTCAAGATGAGCAGGTCCAAAGTTCCTGGCAGAAGAGTGGTAGGTTCGGAGTTCAAGCGTTTCTCCTATCGACCTTCGATAGGAATCGTACAAGTCTACCTATAGAATGTCAATAGGAAGTAGGGAGGAGCTTTGGCGCGAGGATGTGCTTTTTCGGAAAAGGAGAAGAGCAGGTCCCTCGCTGCGCCTGCCTGACGGCAGGCAGGCGCAGGATGACACCTGGTCGACTGTCTTATTGTTTTGCAACCTGCACTGCGGAGCGAAGGAGGCGTGGAGATGAAATTCGTTTCGAAAGATCGGTTTCTGGAGATCTATGCGGGAGTGTTGACGGCGGTGTTTGCGGTCACGGTGTTTGCCGGATTTGCGGACTCGAAGAAGACAACGTTCGATGAAATCGACGTGCACCGGATCAACATTGTTGAGCCGGATGGCACACTGCGGTTGGTGATTTCCAATAAGGCGAAGTTCCCGGGTTCGTTTGTCAACGGGAAAGAAATCGCGCGGCCAGACCGCCACGACACAGGACTGCTCTTCCTAAATGAAGAGGGGACAGAGATGGGCGGGCTAACCTTCGATGGCTGGAAGGACAAGAACGGGGAAATTCAAAACAACGGACATCTCAGCTTCGATCAGTACATGCAGGACCAGGTGTTTTCGCTGGATGCCGGGCAGGAAGGAGGCCAACACTACTCGGTGATGAACTTTACGGACCGAGGCGACTATTCGATTATGGACGCGTTTGAGGCAAAGAAAAGGATCGATGCGCTCCCAGCCGAACAGCGGCAGGGGGAATGGAAGAAATTCATGGAGACACATCCGGGAGATGCCAACCGGATTGTACTAGGCCGAGCGACGGACACGTCCGCGGTTTTGAAAATGAGAGACACGAAAGGGCACGACCGGCTGATCATCAAGGTGGCGGCCGATGGCTCGCCAACGATTCAGTTTCTCGATGAAGGCGGCAAGGTGCTGAGCCAGCTTCCCGCACCGAAGTAAGGCACGGAAAACAAAACTGCGTGGCTAGCTGCTAGCAAGGTGCCGCAGCCAGGGAATCGCTCACCTTAGGATTCGTGCCGGCGGGCCTCGAATCATCCTTTGCGCGCGGCAGGCTTTGCTGCGCTGGCGCGGAGAGGCTGAAAGCGGTAGCCGACCCATGGCTCGGTGAAAATGTACTTTGGATGCGCGGGATCGGCCTCCAGCTTCTTGCGCAATTGATTGATCACCACGCGCAAGCTTTCGGTTTCTTCGCCGTAATCCGGACCCCATACGGCTTGCAAGAGACGGCGATGGGTAAGCGGCTTTCCCTGATTAGCGACTAGGTGTTTGAGAACCTCGTATTCTTTGGGGGTAAGATGCACTTCGCGGCCGCGCACCGCCACCTGGCGCGCCTGGAAATCAATGGTCAGGTCCTTGGATACGAATGAGGGAAGGCTGTCGGCCGGGGCGTAACGGCGAAGCGCGGAACGAATGCGAGCGAGAAGTTCTTCCATGCCAAAGGGCTTGACGACGTAATCGTCGGCGCCGGCATCGAGAGCGGTCACTTTGTCGCGCTCGGCATTGCGCACGGTGAGCATGATCACGGGTGCGTCGCAGGCACCGCGAATCTCGCGGCAAGTCTCGACACCACCCATGCCGGGCATGTTCATGTCCAGGAGCACTAAGTCGGGCCGTTCCTTGCGCAGCGATTCGAGGGCTTCTTCGCCGGTCTTAGCTTCGGTAATCACGTAGCCTTGGGTTGTAAGCGTGGAGCGCAGCACGCGGCGAATCTGCGGCTCGTCGTCAACAACAAGAATGTTGGCAGCGCTCACCGGACATCCTTATGAACGCGGTCGGCGGCCTGGGTGTGGTCCACGGGCAGGGTGAAAGAAAACACCGAGCCATGGCCCAACTGACTGGTGACGCTGATGTTCCCTTGCTGCGCGGCAATAATCGCTTTTGCGGTCGGCAGGCCCATGCCGGTGCCGTGAACGAGATAGCGCTGGTCTTTTCCGCGATAGAACTTGTCAAAAATCATAGTCTGCTCGAAATCATCGATGCCAGGGCCGCGGTCGGCAACGCTGGTGGTTACGGTGTCGCCCGTAAGTTCAGCGGCAATGGTAATGGGCTGCTCTTTGGGCGAGTAGAGATTGGCGTTTTCGATCAACTGAACGAGCGATTCTTTCGCGCGCTCGAGATCGGCCCGCACCGGGGGAAGGCCGTCAGCTACGCGGACGTCGACGCGGCGCCCGGCCAACGCGCTCTTGCAATGCGCCAGCGCGGCGTCAATGATGTCCTCGATCGATGTTGGAGCGAGATCGAGCGTCACCTCTCCCGCTTCCAGCTTGGCCATCTCGCCAGCTTCTTCGACAAGGTGATTCAGGCGGTCGCACTCCTCATTGATGATCGTCAGGAGTTCGTGGGATTGTGGGGAATCGAACTCGGCGGATGCCAAAAGACCCGTCACCGCGGCCTTCATCGAGGTCAGCGGAGTGCGAAAGTCATGCGTGATGGAATCGAGCAAGGCGGATTTCAAACGTTCGCCCTGCCTCTCCGCTTCAGTTTGGCCGAATTGCTCGACAGCACGCGCGCGCTCGATAGCGATGGCTACCAACGTGCCCAGAGCTTCCAAGGATTGACGCGAGAGCTGGGCTCCGGAAATTCCTAAGCTGGCAATGGGACGCACGCCCATCCGCACGGGAATGAAATACTCCGCACGTTCGGCGTCCACAGCGAGTTCATCGTTCAAAAATGCGATTTTCATCTTCTTTTCGTTGAGATGGGCGGCGCCGAATCCGGAACGATAGAACTTGTCTTTCTGCGGGAGGAAAAGCTCGGCTGCGCCAGCTTCAAAGCTCTCCACAAGGTAGTCCGGAATGGCGTTCATCAATTGGATGACGTTGCCTTCCCCGAGGAGCTGCCGGCTGAAGCTGTACAAGCGCTCCACTTCGCGCCTGCGCTGATGCGCCTCATGGGCTTCTTTGCGAATACGCGAAGAGAGCCGGCTGCCGGTTATCGAGGTGACCAGAAACGCAAACAGAGCTACCCAGTTTTGCGGATCCGCAATTGTGAAGGTTCCCACCGGGGGCAAGAAGAAATAATTGAACGTGAGCATGGCCACGATGGAAATGAACGCGGAAACCAGCATTCCCCACACTGCCGAAACTGCTAAAATGGCCAGCAGAAAAGACAGCGCGACGGTGGTGTGGTTTACACTTACAACGTGAGACCACAGCCAGAGATACGACCACTCCCATGGCACGCCCGCCGAGGAATCTCTGCATGCGTACATTCTAGCCCAGCCCGCTGCCGGGATGTGGAGTTAGCCTTGCCGAAAAAGCCTGAAGAATGGCTGGAAATCGCCTCGCCGCCGCAGAAGACGAGCGGCGTGTTCAAGCTTTTTTTGGGCTACGCGCCGGGCGTCGGAAAAACTTTCAGCATGCTCAGTGAAGCGCTGAGGCGGCGGAGCCGTGGCGAAGACGTAGTCATCGGCGTCGTGGAAACACATGGGCGCCAAGGAATTGAAGAGCTTGTGGAACAATTGGAAAAAGTTCCGCGCAAGAAGATTGAATACAAAGGGACGGTCTTCGAGGAAATGGACGTCGATGCGACTCTCGCGCGACGCCCGGCCGTGGCATTGGTCGATGAGCTTGCGCATACCAATATTCCCGGGAGCAAACACCGCAAACGCTACGAAGACGTGCACGAACTTCTGGCCGCAAATATCGATGTGATTTCTACGTTGAATATTCAGCATATCGAGAGTCTTGCGCCGGTCGTGCGCTCCATCACCGGTATCACGGTGCGCGAGACGGTGCCTGATTGGGTGCCACTGACAGCGTCGGAAACGGTGATGGTGGATCTGACGCCCGAAGCCCTGGTTAACCGGATGAAGCGCGGCGATGTGTACAGCACGGAAAAAGTGGAGCGTTCGCTGAAAAACTTCTTTCGCCGCGGCAACTTGATCGCACTGCGCGAATTAGCGTTGCGGCAGGTCGCCGAGCAAGTGGACCGCAGCCTCGAATCCTACATGGAGGCGCAAGATATCCGGAAAAATTGGGGAGTGCGGGAACGCATGGCCGTGTGCATTTCCGCGAATCCCGCGGGCCAATATCTCATTGCTCGCGGCGCGCGAATGGCGCGACGCATGGATGCTGAGCTGTACGTCGTTCACGTGGACCGGGAGTTCGGCTTCGGCGCCCGCGAGTCCAATTCGAATGCGCTGGCTGCCAACTTGCGATTTGCGGAAAGCCTGGGCGCCAAGGTGATTCGCTTGAAAGGAAAAAGCGTGGCGGATGCCGTAGCGGATTTTGTGCGCTCCAAGCACATTACGCAGGTGATCTTTGGCAGGGCGCCGGTACACGATTGGAGGAAATACCTTTATCTTTCGGCCGTGCACCGCTTTCTGCGCGAGTCGCCTGCCGTAGATGTGCATATCGTGACGCAGGAACCGGAGGACTGACGGTGTCACGCAGCCATGAAATCCTACGCCGCCAAACGGCGCAATATGCGCGGCGTATCCGATCAACGTCGTACTCGTGCAGCAGCTATCGTGCTCCTTGTGCTTCACGGGAGGTAAAGATGATCCCCCGAGGCTTCTTTCATAGGACGCTGTGCTGCGGGCTTCCGGCTTTCGTCATGGCCATGGCGCCTCACGTCGTGGTGGCACAATCGCAAAGCATTGATCTAGTGCAAGCGAAGCGCTACTTCGACGAAGCGCGAAAGATCTGTGAGAGCGATGCCGGAAAATTGTGGGACAAGAGTTTATGTGGGCCCATGTTGTTCGCTGATCCGGACACGAGGTCGCTGGCGGCCAATCAGGCGGACTCTGAATCGTGGCTAAAAGCACAAAACGGCGTATTCGCGGGGAAGTTGCCTGAGGAAGTCAACATCGCCAACACGGCCACGTCCTGGGCTGGCGTGCATTGGACGATGGTTATGTGGCCGCTGCCCGAGAGCCCTACACGACGGGCGCGGTTGCTGATGCATGAATTGTTTCACCGGATTCAGGACGATTTGGGCCTGCCGGCCCTTAGTCCGCCAAACGCACATCTGGGCACGCTCGAAGGCCGGATCTGGCTTCAACTGGAGTGGCGGGCGCTACGGCAGGCACTGGCCCGACCAGAGGCGCCGCCCGCAGAACGCCGGCGCGCAGTTGAAGACGCGCTGCTGTTTCGCTTGCGTAGGCAGGCGCTTTTCCCAAAAGCCCAAGAAGAAGAACAACAACTCGAGTTGAATGAAGGGCTCGCAGAATATACCGGTTACAAACTGCGAGGCACTTCCGATGCGGCCGCGGTGGAAGCGGTCATCGGACGATTTAGTTCGGCGGAATCGGAACCGGCCTTCTCGCGATCTTTTGCCTATGTCAGCGGACCGGCCTATGGCCTGTTGTTGGATTTGTCGGGCAAACCGTGGCGCAAGAGCTTGACGTCAAAATCGAACTTGGGA
>QHYJ01000310.1:0-1308 GCA_003223255.1 Acidobacteriota bacterium
GGAGCGTCCAGCCGGTCCGGCTTTTGATCGCTCCATGCCCACCGCCCCCAGTGGACCTGATGCCAGACTGCTTTTGCACGGACAGCCGGCCTTGCGGCGAGATGTCGACGGATTGACCCGCTTCTAAAAGCTGACCGGAAGTCCCTTCCAAGGGGATTGTGCTTATGTCACCATCCATACAGGTGACAAGAAAAGAGCCATCGGGTTGCCGCTCGATTTTCGCAGACGTCACCCTGGAACGAACCGCGGGAACCACGACATACTCGCCCACACGAAGCTTGACACCCGACGGCCCGCTGATGGAATTGATCACCGCGGTTCCGGTCTGCAACTCGGCAGGAAATTGAGGGTCGCCCGAAATTACCATCTGTGTCTGCGCGCCGATCTTCAGCGTTCCGTTTCCGGTCATGGTGAAGATGGCCGTGCTGTTTTGGCCGGTGCGAATGGTGTCGCCTGCAAAAACCGTAGACTCCACGGGTACGGGTTTTTCGTTTACGTAAACCTCCCCCGTGGCAGAAAGAGAGCCGACCGGCACCCTTTTAGGATTCTGGGCCTGCTCTTGAGAAACAGCGGCTGCGCGGGCGGGGGTAGTGAACAGGAATATCTGCAGAACGAACATTACGGCGAGACCCGGTGGCAAAGGACGTAATTTGTGGCGCGATGGTTTCGCGAATGTATTTTGCGCGGTCAGCACAACAGTTCTCTCCTTGCGAGAAGGCGGACGCTGAGGACCCGCCTATTCTGACGGAGAAAGCCGCGACAAAGCTCTAGGGTATTTTCCTGCATTTTAAATGCAGATTGCACCTTATCGACGGCGGGGCTGGTCACCCCTACGCTAGAGGCGGGACGTGCCTATTGAAAGGTGGCGGTTACCCCCCAGCGGAAGGATCTGCCAGAACCTGCGGCGGCGGTCCGCCGGAGTGGGAATTCGCAATGCTCATTTCTCATGTTGGCAAGATTTTCTGACTTGACGAACCGGAAGGCCGACCGTCTCGCCGGGGCTGCGCTATTTTGTTCCCTGCTCCCGAGGTTCGAAAGTCTGGCCTTCGCTGTGGATTTTGATTTGCACGCAGCAAACTGCGTGCAAATCACAGCGAGCCGAGTCCAGAGTCCTGCCTTTGGCAATTACGCGGGCATCATCAGTGGCTGCGAGCCGCCACAGGAAGCCATTCCCGGCGTGGGCGCGTTCGCGAAAAGAGTCATCGACGTATTGCTTTCCTCGATTGCCGTTCTCCTTCTATGGCCATTGATGCTGGCAATCGCCGTTGCCGTGAAGCTGGAGTCGCGCGACCCGGTCATTTATCCGTC
>QHYJ01000310.1:1424-2627 GCA_003223255.1 Acidobacteriota bacterium
ACAGCTTGGATGAACTGCCCCAATTCTGGAACGTGCTCAAGGGAGAAATGAGCCTAGTCGGCCCGCGCCCTCATCCGCTCGAAGACGTGGAACAGTACGCCCCAGAACATGAGCAGCGCCTCGGCGCGAAACCGGGCATGACCGGGCTATGGCAGGTGCTTGCGCGAAACAATCCTTCCTTCGATGTGTGCCTGCTTTTGGACGTTGGCTATATCCGGCACTGGAGCTTGCTGCTGGATTGCAAGATTTTGCTGCGAACCCTCCCGGCTGTCTTCGCGGGAGAAGGCCAATAAATTGAAGTTTGCGAGGTACGACTTGCCCTTTCGACTGTTACTTCCTAAAGGCAAAACTTCAGCAGTGCCGAAGGCGTCCACTTGCTTGATCAGAGATCAGGCTGCGCCGGAGTTAAGCGGAGAGCCGGTTCGCGCGGCTGGACCACCAAGTCATTCGAACTCCTCACCTCCACGCGCGCGCATTGCTCACAAACACGCTACTCTTGCCGCCGCCACGTTATTTTTGCTTATGTTATCAGGGCCTCCGAAACTACGGTTTCGCGATCTTGATGCTTCGCTTAAAGGTGAATTGGATTGGGTTGTCTTCGTCCATATGGGCATTTGGGTATTAGCGGGACTCTGGATTTTGCTGCAAATTTGCAAACGATTTCAATCAAGAGCTCCCCTACTCCGTCTGCGTCTGCCCCAGATTCTTGGTCTGCTGTTAACGCTTTGCCTAGCCATTTCAATTTTGACCTCTCCTGCTCCATCCCTCACCGCCTTCAAGGTCTACCAGATGCTGGTGTCGCTCTTATTCACCCAGATCTTCATAGAACGCTTCGGGGCGCAGGCGTCGTTGCAAGCAATGCTTTGGGGAAATGCTCTCCTTTGTATCGCTATCGCAATTTGCGCATTTCTAGCTCCCGACATGGTTTGGACAGTCTCGGAAGCCGATCCCGAGCTGCCCCGCCTGTACGGGGAACTCATTGCCTCGACCGGGGTAGTCTCCATATTGGCAATCATCCTTTTGCTGACCAGCGTTAAGCGAATTTGGAAGCCCATTCCGATTTTGTTGCTCGCTTTGTTTTTCAGCCTGCTCGTTCTGTCTCTCATGCGAACCGCCTACATAACGGCATTGCTATTCTTCTTACTCGTTATTTTGAAGCGCCCGAACATAAGACCACTGCGCCGATTGGCTTACTGCTTCTTT
>QHYJ01000312.1 GCA_003223255.1 Acidobacteriota bacterium
ACCCAGGAAAATCTGGGAAGCTCACGCCAAAATCCGATTTACGATCCTTATGCAGATATGCGATGTAATCCATCAATCACCTCAACCTAATGCCTGCTTGCTTTTCGATGCTTCTCAGCGTGCCAATCGGTATATCTCGAACAGGATGTGGCACAGTGACCCGTCCTGGCTTCACCGGATGCTTGAACTGCTTGTGGCTCCCAACATGCGCAACCTCATACCAGCCGTCCTGCTTCAAGCGCTGTATGACTTCTCGGCTGGACATAAGATACGATACACACTTTCTACACACTTGTAAAGTAGGGATTTACAGAATCTCAGCAGCTATCCTCGACCGGGTCCTAGAACCAGGACGCTTCATCTATCTCGACGGACGCCTGGGAGAACGGGCCATCTCAACCTGCAACAGATCTTGCCGGCGAGTACAGACCGTGCCAGAATTTCCGGAACTCCCATTAGTTTGTTCACAATGTATTTGCAACTGGCGTCCGACAAGCGTCCAAAACCGCGCATTCTGTGCCAAATCCACACTAGGATACCCCTTGACACTCGACAGGAACCGATGGCACTCTCTTGTCGAATGCCGAGGGGAGAGATGAAGCAATCTACCGATCTTTTGCAAGGGACGCTCGACTTGCTGATCTTGAAGTCGCTGGCGCTTGCTCCCATGCACGGGTGGGGAATCGCAGAACGTATTGAACAGGTTTCGAAAGATGCGCTGCAAATTGGACAGGGGTCTTTATATCCTGCACTCCACAGATTGGAATACAAAGGTTGGATTAAGGCCGAGTGGGGTGTTTCTGAGAACAATCGACGTGCGAAATTCTATTCGCTCACTCAGACGGGCAAGAAGCAGTTACAGACTGAAATGGACGAGTGGGATCGTCTGACAAACGCAATAGCCCTTGTTCTGCAGCGAGTCTAGCAGAAGACGAATGCTCACAGAATTTCTAACACGTCTCCGCTTTCTGGTCACGGGGAAGACTCCTGAGGAAGTAGATGAGGAGCTGCGTTCTCACCTCGAACATCTGATGGAAACGAACATAGCCGCCGGCATGCCGCCCGATCAAGCGCGCAGAAACGCGGCAATCGCATTCGGAGGACTTGAGCAAACACTCGAAGCATGTCGCGAACAAGCGCCTGGATGGTCCATGGACACTGTTATTCACGATGCGCGCTTTGGCTTCCGGATGCTGCGCAAGAGTCCAGGATTTACCGCCGTAGCTATCCTGACGCTAGCCCTCGGAATCGGTGTGAACACAGCAATATTTACCGTGATCCGTACGGTGCTCCTGAAGCCGCTGGAATATCCTGATCCGGGACGGCTGGTGCGTCTCGTCCTCACAGTTCCCCACCGCAATGTCACAGATCAAGCGTTCAACGAGGTGCGATTTGATGAGATGCGGGCGTCAGCTCAATCCTTCAGTGAACTCGGGGCATTCGGACCGCTGGAGAATTTCACGCTTTCTGGCGCCGGTGAGCCAGAGGTTGTAAATGTAGCGCGAGTCTCTGCCAATTTCCTGACCATTCTAGGTACGGATCCGATCCTTGGCCGTAGCTTCCTTCCAGAAGAGGACAAGCGCGGTGGAGAACCGGTGGTGATGATCAGCAGCGCGTTATGGAGACGACGGTTCAATTGCGATCCTCAAGTCGTGGGTAAGCCGGCCACGATTGATGTGGTCCGGTATACAATCATCGGCGTTCTGCCAGCCGGTTTTGCTTTTCCAGTTGCTGACGTGGATATGTGGGTGACTCGGCCTTCCGAATGGTCCGCCCTTCCATCTGGGGCTTGGCGCACAGTAGGACTCCTGAAAGGATTCGCTCGATTGAAGGCGCAAGTCACCTTGGAGCAAGCGCGTGCTGAGATGAATGTGTTGCAGCGGCGCTATGCCATCGCTCACCCCAATCCCAACGATGCCGACCCGCGTGTGACCATGGGCGTGGTTCCGTTGAGAGATCAATTGGTCGGTAATGTCCGCCCGATGCTGTGGATGCTGTTCAGCGCAGTGGGGTTCTTGCTTCTGATCGCTTGTGCCAATGTTGCGAGTCTTTCGCTTGCGCGAGCCACTACTCGCGCCCGCGAGTTTGCCGTGCGGGCGGCCATAGGGGCGACCCGTGGTCGGCTGCGTCGGTGGTCTCTTGTTGGCGAGGTGGAGTTTGCATTCGATCGTACGCGTCGAAGCCCTCCATCTGCCGCGGGCTGCAGAGATTCGGCTGGACGGCATTGTCTTTGGCTTCACATTGGGACTTTCCGTTGCGACTGCCGTTCTGTTTGGGCTGCTGCCCTCGCTCTCGATTTCCCGGCCAGATCTCTCAGACATACTGCGCGACAACGTTGGGGTAAGCCGTGCAGCCTCAAAACTATTTGGCAGCCGGGGTTTGCTCGTCGTAGGTCAGATCGCTTTATCGACCGTGTTGCTCATCGGCGCAGTGCTTCTTCTCAGGAGCTTCTCTCGCCTGCACAGCGTCGATCCGGGATTTCGACCATCCAATCTGCTGACTTTCCGGCTCGCGTTACCCCGAGCACGGTACGACACTGACGTAAAGAAGGAAGGTCTCTTTCAGCAGTTGGTGGGGCGCTTGGCAGTTACTCCCGGCGTGCAGGGCGTCTCGGCAGCCCTTTCT
>QHYJ01000069.1 GCA_003223255.1 Acidobacteriota bacterium
AGCAAGGAGTCAAGAATGCAGTAATATGCAGGGAAGAATAGGTATGGCGGAGAGGGTGGGATTCGAACCCACGGTAGGGGTTAGCCTACACACGCTTTCCAAGCGTGCGCCTTAAACCACTCGGCCACCTCTCCCGCGATGGAAGCAGCTACCAATTTAGCAGAAACCGCCGGTCGGCGCATGTTAGCCGACAGGAGAGCGGCCCCAATCTCTTTTGACGCGAAATTGGCAATCTTCTCCGCATTTTCAAGAAGCAGTTCCCTCGCTCCGCAAAACTGTCCGGAGCGCAAAAGGCGCGCTTCGCTTGAGATGACACCGAAAGGCTTTTTTCGTAAAACTGCCAGGTCAACAAAACCGGGACGTGAAATTATTTTTCGTTTTTTATGACCGCGCCGCCCTTCATCACAAACTTGGCGCGCTCCAGGGCCTTCACACCTTTCAGCGGGTCGCCCGGCACAGCGATAATGTCTGCCAGTTTTCCGGCTTCCAGAGTGCCAATCCGGTCCAGCATACCGAGCAGTTCCGCGCCATTTCGTGTGGCCGCCTGAATAATCTCCATAGGCGTCATGCCCGCTTCCGCATAGGCCTCAAAAACCAACAGACTGGCCTGCCCGCGATTTTGCTTTGGCATGGTGAGGTACATGTCAGAACCCGAGGCGATGGGAACGCCCATTTTGCGCGCGCGGCGCAGGCGGTCGCGCGACCTCTCAATGAATGGCTGGAATTCTTTCTCCGTCCGGCTCTTTTCTTCAGCGCTGGGTTGCCGCGCTCCAAACGTCATGTCTTCAAACGTCTGCAGCGTCCCGTCGGTGGGAACGAGGAATATGTGCTTCTCGGCCATCATCTTCAAGACGTGGTCGGGAACGATATACGCATGCTCGATGGAATCCGCGCCGGCTTCGGCGGCGATGCGCGTGGCTTTCTCTCCAATGGCGTGTGCGGCGACTTTGACACCAGCGGTGTGCGCTTCGTCGACGATGGCTTTCATTTCGTCGAGAGTTACATTCGCGGGCGAGCCGTTCACGATGACCTTGATGCAATTGGCGCCATCGTAGAGGGCCTGACGCACGGCCTGGCGCGCGCTTTCCGGCCCGTGAATGGTCACGTACTCCTGTTCAATAATGGGCTGCGCCTGCGGCGTCAGTGGCCCAAACTGCCCGCCCTGCGCGGCGAGCGCGCGCGTCGCGGCCACGATTCGTGGTCCTAGTAGCCAGCCGTGATTTATTGCGTCGCGCAGAGCCACGTCGCCGTTCACCCCGGAGTTGCCCAAGTCGCGCACCGTGGTGATCCCGGCTTCTAGGTCTTCCCTGCCCAATTTAGCACCGAGCAAGGCGCGCTGAGCCGTACTCTGTGTGGCGACGATGCGCAGCATCTCGACATCTTGCAGCGTTAGATTCGTGCCATCCATTTCCGAAAGCAAATGCGTATGCGCGTCGATGAATCCCGGCAGCAGCGTGGCGTCACCCAGATCGATGACTTTGCTGTCCGGGGAAATCTTCAGCCCGGGGCCGACGGCAGTGATTTTGTCGTTCTCGACCAGGACCACCGCGTCGTTCACGACGGTCTCGCTCTTTCCGTCGATGAGGCGCGCGGCGCGAATGGCAATGGGTCCGCCCTGAGCTGCCGCACTTTGCTTGTGGACGAGCGATGCAAGAACGCAAACCAACGCCGTAGACACACAACACTTCAACACTGTTCGCATGAAATTCTCCTGTGAAGAGACCCCATGCTGAACGGCCCCGGAAGTTGTGTCAAGCTTCACGAGCTTTTTGCCCGCGGAGCGAGCCGATGACGGGAATCTGCAGAATGGGAACGCTTTGGGAGGCTCAGGCGGCTCTGCTAAACTGCTAGGAGCAGTTCCGGGATCGTCTAATCGGTAGGACATCAGCCTTTGGAGCTGAGTATCCTGGTTCGAGTCCAGGTCCCGGAACCAGTTCTATTTTCGTGAATTTCAGTGCCCTTCTCTCTTCTCAACTCACATTTCGCGGTAGTTCAGCAAGAAAACTCCAATCAATGAAATGCAAACCGGCCAGAGTCGGGCCACCCACGCGCGCGCCTGATTCTCTGGGGGAAGACGAAGCTCTAGCCAACGCGCCCACCCGGCCATCACCGCGAGAATTGCCAGCGGGATATGGCTCAGCTCGGCCAGAACTTCCTCTTTGATGTTGCCGAGACTGTGAGAATGCGTGAGCAGAAGCGCCCCGGAGACGGCGATCAACATCGGAAAGACTAGCCGAATGCCGGGGGAAGCCGTGCGGCCGGTCTGCACGCGCCATTCGAACACGGCGAGTGCAATGACGAGCGCGGCAAAGATGCGGTGGAGCACGACTTCCGGATCGGCGAAAGTCACCCAGAAGCCGTTCGGGCCGAGCGGCCAAACTTCCGGGTCACTTCGTAGGAAAAGAAAAACGGAAAGACCCAGAAAGAGCAGCGGCCAATTGCGTGCCCAGGAAATCTTTCCGGCTTGCGCGAGTAACGCTAGAAGGCCGACCGAGAGAACGATCATTCCAGCCCAATGATGGTTGTACTCGGACCAGGCTTTCTCGGCAGGCGTGTTCGGGCGCGTGCCGGATTGGCCGGGGACAAAGGATTCCGTGGATAGCGAGCCCACCTCGAAGGCCCTTTTTTGGGCGGCATAAACGTCTTCAGGCAGGTCCCTCATGGCGGGGCTGGAGAAGCGCGGCGCGCGCGGAGTCATGCGCTCGACAATCTCAGGAGCGGAGACGCGATCCTGAATGAGATCGACCGCCGGAGGAAGCGAAGTCAACGAAGCCGCCGCGAGAATCACGGTGATGCCGATGCCGATTTCCGCTTCGCCGAAGCGTTTGAGACTGGCGAGAATGCTGCTGGCTTCGCCGTGGCGCACGAGTTGAAAATTCAGCGCGCCCAAGAACAAGAGGAGCCCGAAAAGAATTGCTTTCGTGGCCACCATTGCGCCGTAAGAGGTACCGTAAACCGCGCTGACTGAGCCGACGTAGGAGAGGCTTAAGATCAAGCCGGCGGAAGCCAGAACCGCAACGCTGATCACTGCCAGACGAGAAAATCTGGAGCTGAGCCCTCGCGCGTATTCAGGTGACGACGCGCACCGGATGGCAATCAGCAAGAACGGCAAGCCGCCAAGCCAGGCGGCTGCAGCAAGCTGATGCAGAGCTGTGAGGAAGACCAGCGGAAGACGATACTCAAGGCGAGCCACGGCATGACTGGTTAGAACAAAGGACGCAACGATTACCACTGCTGGAATCAACAGTTCACGATGAGAGCCAGCTCGCCGGGAACCTGACAACGCGATAATCGTAACAGAGCCGGCGATGCCGAGCTCTCCTGCAAGAACAAAGTTCGCGCCAATGACCTCCCCGAGGCTGATTTGTGCGGACTGCATCAGGATCAGCACGTTGGCGAGCAGATAAGAAATTTGCATCGCGGCTAACGTCAGCGCGAAGCGGCGAATCCAGCGCCGACACGAGGAACTTACGTCCTCAGAATCCGCGCCGGGAGCGCGAAGAACGAGGAACAGAAAGATGATTCCGCCAACAGTAAGCGACTGAAACACCAGGCTGGTACCATGCAGGAGAACGGACAGGAAGCCAAAGATTTGCAGTAGGCGTGCCACCGGTCGAGATCAGGGCTTAACCACGGTAAAAGGGATTTCGCCGCGCGTGATGTGACCGTCGGAGGCAAGCACTTGCCAGCGCAGGCGGTAAGCGCCACGACGCAATCCCTTGGCCTGCGCTGAGAGCGTGTTGGGCGGATCTTGCCTGCCGATTTCAAGCGCCTGCGTGGAACCATCAGAGTCGACAAGTGTAAGGCGCGAACGAGCGGCGTCGATGCGCACGTTGAAACGCAGCTTCAGGGGAATATCAGGGCCATTCACCGAACCTTTGAGCGCCGGAAGTGATTCCAGAAGAACAGCGTGCGCAACTGCGGAATCAACCGCCACGAACGATACAAAAAAGGCGAGAAACAAAAATGCACTTCGAGTCCATCGACTTGGGGACATGGGTTTCCTTTTGTCAACAACAAGAAAGTTAGTTCGATCTCAAGGCTACACGAGCCGGAAAGATTATATCCAAGTTCCGATCGATTATGACGTTAACTTCGAGGGAGTTCGTTGACGGCGCGATAAGCTTGATCGATGGCTTCGTCCGTGTAGGCGTTGGCGCCGGCGTCGGAGTTGGCGATGGTAATCCTACCGAACGGTTTGCGGCCGATGACCCAAGGCTTTTCCTCTTCTTTCCAGGCGGGGTCAAACAGTGCGTTTGGCGTGAACGCGTAGCCGTGCGCCCAGCGGTTCACGGTGATGCCTTCGATGTCCTTGGCGGGATCGAAACCTGCACTTCCAAGCATGCGCGCGAGTTGCTCGCGAATCTTTCGTTCGAATTGGGCGAAAGGCGTTTGCAGCAGTTCGTACCGGCCAGCACGATTTTGGTCGCGCAGCGAAAACCCGGGCTTGCAAGGAGTGCGAAGCAGGAAGAGCACAATGGGCTCTTGCGGATTGCTCGAGAAGTGGTATTGCCCAAGGCTGACAGGAAAATCCAGTGCGGTGTAGGTGTGATAGCTACCGGGGGCGACGATGTGATGCACGTTTAGTTTCGCAAACGAGTTCCAGTTGCGCAGCGCTACATGTGTGTAAACCAGCGGCGTCTTCACTAGATACGACAATGCTTCCTTTTGCTTTTGCGGCAACTCGTGACAGATGTACGGAATCATGACGTTGTAGCACGCCAAAACGCAGTTTTTTCCGATGACTTCGTGGACCTTGCCGCCACGAACGTAGCTGATCCGAACCTCTTGCGCTTTGCCGGAAGCATTCGAATGATGGATGCGCACTACAGTGCTATTTAGCGGGATTTTCACTGGGGCATTAGATTGGTCCAGCTTGCTGTAATCGGCCTTTGCCGTAACCACATCTTCCATCGTCGTGCCGGGCAGCGCCTCTGGAATCAACGAGCGCACAAGCAAACGCGCCACGGAGGCGTTGCCATCCGGAAAATGAAAAATGTAAGGCTCTTCTTTTTCCGGCGCCGGCAGGCCGAGCCCCTGAAAGCCCGCGTAGGTGAACGACCCGTAATCGTCACCGGCCTCGTAGCAATCCATCGCTGAAACGGCTTCGATGCCGACGCACCAAAGGTCGTGAGTGAAGGTCTGGAAAAACGGAAGCGCGTCGGGCACCAGCTGGCAGTATTTCGTTAAAAAGTCCGCATAACTTGTCTTCTTCAGCTTGGCTGCTTTTTCAGCCACCGACAGGCCGGTCAAGTAGTCTTTTTTCTCCGTATACACCCGCGCAATGTCTTTGCGTACCGCATCCGAAAGAGGCGCCTTCGCGAGAAACTCCGGCCAAGGCGTGGAATTCATGCCGGTGACTAGGCGGTCTTCCCCGAACGTTTCCTTGTCGAAAAAGGCGGCTGTGCCCATCTTCGAATACAATTTCTGGTCGTAGGCTTTGTAGAATTTGTCCGTCCGGATACCGATTTCTTCCAGCAGGTTTTTTGCGACTTTGCTGTATTTTCCGGGGCTTTCGATCGACTGTGTTCCGCCGTAACTTACGAGCAGGCGGCTGCCAGCGCGAAATTCGTTGCGTTTCGCATGGCCGCCAAAGTCGTCGTGGTTGTCGAGAATCATGATCCGCGCATTCCTTCCAACGTTCTTGCGGAAGAAGTACGCCGCGGCTAGACCGCTGATGCCGCCGCCAACAACAACAACAAGGTCATAGCGTTCACCCGTGTCTTCGGCAGTGCCGAAAGAGTTCGGAACCTTTCCGTCACGCAGGCGGTGGGCGTAGGTATACGTTCCTTCATGATTGCCGCGCATGCCCATGAGCGCGGGAGGGTAATAGTTTGGGTCTTTCTCTGGCGCAACATCGTCGAGGATGCCAGCGGCGAGCAAATCTTCGGGACGTACGGCAGCGCCAAGAAGTGAGCCGCCGACTCCAATAGCGACACCATTCAAGAAGTCACGGCGCGTAATCTTCGCGGCCCATGCCCAGGTCTTGGTCTTTCTTGACCACCTCGCTCATGTTCGATCTCAAATGCTGACATAAAAGCGGCTGATTATAACCCGCTAAAGATGAACATTGCAGATTTCAGGCAGACTTTTCCTGATTGCCAAGGAATTTGGCAGAAACACTCAAAAACATTTATATCGGTTCTTCGGAAGCTCTTTGGGAAGCGAGCTTACCTGTAACTGGCGACCACTTCGCCATTTTCGATGCGCAGATCCGCAATCTGCGGAGGAAGCTTCAACTTTTCGCGATTCTCCGGCGATTCCATAATGCGCCGGACCGCCGACTCCAGGGTGGACTGAGGAATGGGAAGCGAGCCAATTTGCCCACTCATCAGCTCAAAATTCAGATAACCGTTTTGCGCGCCAAGGCGGCCTTCGAGCTGTAGGGTCATGTCCTATTTGCTCTACTTCCTGCGACGTTGGTCCGGAACCATCGGAAGAGGTTGGCGGGTCGGACGGCGGTGCAGGTTTTGCGCCATCATTGCCGGACAGTTCCAGGTGCGAGGAGAGATAGGAATTCAATTCGGTTTGATCCAGGCGCAGAGTGGCCGCTTGGCCATGGGCTACGGCGCGTTCCGCGTCTTCAAACTTTTGCTCGGCACGAGCGGCGGCCTGAGGGCTGGTTTTTACGGGAGGCGGCGGCGCTTTGTGAAGCACCAGGATCAACGTGAGGATAGCGGCAGCGTAAGTGCTCCAACGCACGATACCAAAGATCAGCTTCCACGGGCTGGTGCGTTTCGTATCCGCGTGGCCAAATTCCATTGGATTCGGCGGAGGAGCAAATTGCGCCATGATTCCCTCCTGAACCATCATCGCCAAGCTGCATGCAGTCTGCCGGGAAGTTCCACTTACAACGATACACGCTATCTCTCGGAAACCTGCCGGGCAAGCAAACCCTGATCGCTAAGAGGCGAATGCGGCACCTTAGCCCGTTCGGCCTAGCCGCTCACGGGCAAAGTGTCGAAACCAATTCCAGCTCCATGCTTGCTGTAACTCACACGCTCGGCCAAACTCAGAGAAGCATTTCCGATTAGCGTCGTTTAACTCGCGGCCTAGGAGGCCTGCATGCGTCTTGCTCTATGCGTTTCCCTGTTGTTACTCCTGCCTTCGCTGCTCCAGGCACAACCGGAGACGGTGGCAGCGACACCTCCCGCTTCGACGCCCGAAAACCCTGTCGCGACCGCGACAAAAATCGCACAACAGCAACGGCCCAAGATCGGAGTGGCTCTGGAAGGCGGTGGGGCCATGGGCCTCGCGCACATTGGCGTATTGAAATGGTTTGAGGAACATCACATTCCCGTCGATTACGTTGCAGGCACCAGTATGGGCGGGCTTGTAGGCGGACTTTATGCGACCGGCATGACACCGGAAGAAATGCAAGAGCTCATCGAAGGGCTCGATTGGCGAAAAATCCTCGGCGACCGTACGCCCTATGAGGATCTCTCCTACCGCTGAAAAGAGGATCAGCGCGCTTATCCCAATTCGCTGATTTTTGGATTGCGTAACGGTTTGTCAGCTCCCGCGGGAATCATACCGGGTCATCAGATCGGGCTGCTTATTGATCGCGTCACGCTCCCGTACTACGGAATTTCTTCGTTCGATGACATGCCCATTCCGTTTCGCTGCGTGGCCACCGACCTGGTCAGCAGCCAATCGCACGTCTTCCAAAACGGCTCCTTGGCAGTGGCGCTGCGCTCCACAATGTCTATTCCTGGCGCATTTTCGCCCGTGCGCGAAGGAAAGGCCGTTTATGTGGACGGCGGGCTTTTGGACAATCTGCCGACGGACGTCGTCCGGCAGATGGGTGCGGAGATGGTCATCGCTGTGCATCTCCAGCCTGCACCCGTCGAAGCCAAGGACATTCAGTCGGTTTTCAGCGTGCTAAATCACTCGGTGAATGCGATGCTGAGGGAAAACGAGCTCCGCAGCCTAGAGCTCGCGGATTCCATCGTCTCCGTGCCGCTCGGCGAATTCACCAGCGTGGATTACGCAAAAAGCGAGCCCATCATGCAGCGCGGCTATGAAGCTGCGAAAGCAAAAGCGCCCTTGCTGGAAGCGTTTGCACTGAACGATGCCGACTGGAACACCTATCTCCAACAGCGAAAGGCGCGGAAGCGCGCGGGGCGCAGGTGCCAGGGGAGATGCTTACGCCTCCCACTATTTTCGGTCTTTCCTGGATAAGCCCCTCAATCTAGACAAGCTCGACAACCTGTTGACACGCATGACCGGCGTGGGCCGCTACGACTCTGCGGGCTACTGGCTCACCGTGCAAGACGGAAAGCCCGGACTGCTGATAAAGGTCGTGGAAAAGAACGATGCGCCGCCTATGTTCCAAACGGCGTTTGAAGTGGACGGCTCACAAAGCGGCAACGTGGACTTCACCATGGGCACGCGCTTCACGTTTATGGACGCGACCAGCTTCCGCTCCGAGTGGCGCACCGACCTGCTACTGGGAAACAACTATGGCATTCAGACCGAACTGTATCAGCCGGTCTGGAAGGACAGCCGGTGGTTCTTTGCGCCGCATGCCGATGCCAGCGACACCACCTTTCAGATTTACGCAAAAAATGACCCGCTCGCCGATTACCGCATCTATCGAATCAATATCGGCGGCGACATCGGATACAGCTTTGGACGCTTCAGCGAATTGCGCGTTGGCTATCAAGTCGGCTCGCTGAACACCAAGCTTCGGTTGGGGACGCCCGAGATTCCCGCGGTCGAAGGGCGCGTGGGGCAAAGCCACCTGCACTACCTGCTGGACTATACCGACGATCCCGTCATTCCCCGGCGCGGCTTCATCGCGGAAACAAATTTCCGGTGGTTCGACCAGAGCCCCGCCGCTATCAACGGCTTCCCTTCCATGGACCTGAAGCTCGGGTATTTCCAGCCGATTACGCGGCCCGCTTCAATTTTCATGGAAGGCGAAGGCGGCTCAACGTTTGGCACAAAGAGTACGGGAATCCCGCAATTTTTCTTGGGAGGACCGTTGCGCCTCAGCGCCTACGGCAATAACGAATTTCAGGGCAACCAGTACTATTTGTTCCGCGCGGGCTTTGTGCACGACCTGCTCACGCTTCCGCCGTTCGCTGGCAAAAAAGTCTACGCCGTGGGAGCCTATGAAATTGGCAAGATGTATGGCGTGACCGCCGACACCAACTTGCCCAATGACGTGGCTGCGGGATTTTTGGCGGAAACCGCCGTGGGTCCGTTCTTCATCGGCGGCAGCGTGGGCGACTCCGGCCACCGCAAGTGGTTTTTTCAGTTAGGGCGCGTGTTCTAGCTTAACTCCAGTGCAGCCTCAGGAATGTCAAGGGCACTCATGCGCTACTAGCTGCTAGCTCTGTCGCTTCACTGTTAGTTCCAAAAGTTTCTTTGGTGGCGGCGAGTCGATCGTAATTTCCGCGAGTTCCGTCCACTCGCCTTTCTCGTTAATCCGCAACACAGAACTGCTTCGGATGGAACCCAGCGCAAAGCCCCACGTAAGGCTCTTGCCGCCCTCCAAGAGCTTCACCTCTGTTTCAAGAAAACGTCCGTCGTTGAACGCGCGCATGTGATAGGTGCCCGTCTCGTCATCGAAGGAAATGATCCCTAGAGCTTGAAGCATCGGCCTGTTGTCGTGTTTGGTTCGTCCGACCCCCTCGATTTCCAAAATCAGTCCATCCAGCTTGAATTGCGCTTCCTCCGTTTGGGCCAAAACCACCGGCTCCCCGGATCCACGCAGCAGGCGTGCCTCGCCAACCCATCTGCCCACTAAGAAGCCAAGCTTCTTCATCGCCGCTCTTTGTGCGTCTAAGTCCGGCATTCGAGGGAGTTGTGCCATAGCGGTGACGAATTACATGACAAAGCGAGAAAAGTTTGGGTCGCGCGTCGAATTCAGTGGTTTTGTTTATGTTTCTCCGCCTCGAATGTTTTCATCGACTGATAATTCTCACCGATAATAAGCTTCTCCTGAGCGCCAGATACAGGAACTGAGCCCGTGGAGCCCGTGATCTACGAGGAGAAGTCCTTGACTTTCGCCTTTTATTCGCCTATAGTGCGGACGGTAGAGGAAACGGGAAACGGGTGGCGCGCCGTCTCCATTGCCGCCTAGGCTCTCCCGAGTCGGCCGCCGCCCGTTAAATCTACCCCAGAACCCGCTTCCCTGCCAGGAGCCGCCATGGACGTCTGTGTCGAAAGCGAAAGCGTAGTCTACACACCCGCTACCGAAGCCATGCTCGAGGGCATTGCCCTCGCAGAAGAAGCGGAAGAGAGCGATCGCGGTAGCACCGAAAATTCGTGCGCAGGCCACAACCCTGCCGATTCTGCCCACGCAAAAACGCCGCAGCCTGAACCAGCCACAGCCAAAAATCCCTGGTCCGCCTGGGCCTGGCTGGGCCTCTGTAAAGCTCCGGCGCGCAAAATCCCCAACATCGTCCACGTTGACGTGGATGCGTTCTTCGCTTCCGTCGAGCAGGTGCTGAATCCCCGGCTGCGCGGCAAGCCCGTGCTGGTGGGGCGCGGCTGCGTGGCTTCGGCCAGCTACGAGGCGAAGGCGCTCGGCGTGAAAACCGCGATGGGCTTCCGCGAAGCGCTGCGCGTTTGCCCCAAAGCTATTGTTGTCCCCGGGCAATACGAGCACTACGCCGATTTTGCCGAACGCGTGCGCCGCATCCTCGAAACCTACACGCCCGCGGTGGAAACCGCCGCGTTGGACGACTTTTACCTCGACTTCGCCGGCACCGAACGCCTGTATCCCGATTATCGAGGGACGCTGGTGCGATTGCAGATGGAAGTTTTCAAGGAAACAGGACTAAGCGTTTCGCTTGGCGCTGCGCGCACCAAAGTCGTTGCCTCGATCGCCTCGCGGCTCGAGCGTCCACGCGGCTTCCGCATGGTCGCGCCCGGTGATGAAGAAGCTTTCCTGACGCCGCTGCCGGTCGCGAAACTCCACGGCATCGGCCACGTGCATACGAGCACGCTGGCCGAGCGCGGCATCACCACCATCGGTCAACTGCGCCGCGTGCCGAAAGCTGCTCTACAGGCGGCCTTCGGCGAAGCCATCGGCCTGCAAATCTGGGAGCGCGCCCGCGGCCTCGACGGCCGCGAGGTGCTGCTGCCTTCCACACCAAAATCCGTCTCCCGCGAAACCACCATCGAAGGCGGCACCATCGACACGGAGTTTCTTGGCGGGCTGATCGAGTATCTCAGCGAGCGCATCGGCTCGACCTTGCGCGAATACGGCAAGCAGGCGCGCACCCTGGGCCTGCGCCTCCGTTACGTCGACTATTTTTCGGCGCACCAGGCGGTGCGTCTGATCAAACCAACCAATGACGAGCGGGAATTGCTCTCCGCTGCCAAAGAAATGTTCGGCAAACTGTTCACGCGCCGCGTAGCGGTGCGGCTCGCTGGCGTCAGCGTGACAAATCTCGAAGCCGACCGCCGCCAAAATGATCTGTTCGATACCCGCGCGAACCGCCGCTGGTATCTGAACCGCGAAATGGACCGCGTGCGCGGCCGCTTTGGCTGGAACGCCGTCTTTTACGGCAAAGGCCTCGCCCTGCGCGAGCATTACGCCACCAAGCCCAACGGCCTGGTGCTCTCAACGCCATGCTTATCGCGGTGAAAGAGAAACCTCGGGTCAAAGACTACAGAATTTTTTAGTTAACGCGGCTGCTGGAATCCCTTTCCCGTCCCCTGCTCCAGTTTCTGCTGCATCCAACGGGCAACATTCGCACGGGTGACAAATCACGTGTTCGTCCATTTGCACTGTTACAGTCACTATTCGTTCCTGCGGGGCGTGGCGTCGCCGGAAGAGATCATCGCTGCTGCCATCGAGCAGAACATGCCCGCAGTGGCGCTGACTGACACCAACGGTATGTACGCGGCGGTGCCGTTTTACAAGAAAGCGCTGGATAAACATATCCAGCCGATTGTCGGGGTGGCCTTGGATGTCGAATTTTGCATTTCGAGTGACGCGTTTCGAAATTCGAAAAACGAAACTCGAAATTCAGTGAGTGTACCGATCACGCTGCTGGCGATGGACATGGAGGGCTACGGCAATCTCTGCCAACTCGTTACGCTGCGGCATTTGGGCATGACGAAACTAGCCTGCCTGCCCGTCCCTGCCTGCGCAGGCAGGCGGCAAGCGGGGCCTGGCACGGTGGAACAAAACGATGCTGCCGCCGGAACCGATGGCCGCCCCGTCACCTTGCAGGAATTGGCCGAGCACAGCCGTGGCGTCATCGCTTTATGCCCGTTGCCTACACAAATGCAGGCCACAGGCACCCGTAAGGGCGCAGCGTGCTGCGCCCCTACAAAGAAACCCTCAAACGGAGTTGGAGCAACGGATTGGATCTCGCAATTAAAGGACATCTTCACCGACCGCCTCTACATCGAAGTCCAGCACCTCTCTCCCGGCGACGGCCCGACAGTACGCGAAGCCGAGCGCCTTGGCCGCGAACTCGGCATCCCGCTCGTTGCCACAAACAACGTCCACTTCCTCCGGCCGGAGGAACATCTTCATCATCGCGCGGTAAACGCCATCCGCACCGGTGGACTATTGACCACCGTCGCCCCGCCGGAAATCACTGCCGACGAAGCCTGGTTCAAATCCGCCGCTGAAATGCAAAAATGCTTCCCCGATCATCCGGAATGGCTCGCAGCAACGCAAGAAATCGCCGACCGCTGCAACCTGCAACTCGCGCTCGGCAAACTCATTCTTCCCGAATGCTCGGTTCCCGACGGCGAATCTGCGTTTTCCTATCTGTGGAAGCTCAGCTTTGACGGTGCGCGCAAACGCTACACGCCGCTGCGCCCGGAAGTGCTCTCGCGCCTCACGCACGAACTTGAAGTCATCGAGCACTGGAAGCTCGCTCCGTATTTTTTGCTGGTTCACGACATCGTGCAGGAAGCTCGCCGCCGCGGTATTCCCGCGGTCGCGCGCGGCTCCGCCGCCAGTTCCATGGTGACGTATTGTCTCGGCATTTCGCGCGTCTGCCCGCTGCACTGGGGACTCCACTTCGAGCGCTTCCTGAACGAGCAGCGCGGCGATTGCCCGGACATCGATATCGATATTTGCGGCGCGCGCCGCGATGAACTGCTCGATTACGTTTACGAGCATTGGGGCGCGGAACATGTCGCCATGATTGGCAGCTTCATTACCATGCATGCTCGCCTGGCCGTGCGCGAAGTCGCAAAGGTTTTTGGCATGCCGCCGGGCGAAGTGGACCGCTTCACCAAGCGCCTGCCGCATCGCCCGGTGCGCGAAATTTTGCAGGCCATTCGCAATCTGCCGGAGTGCCGCGATCTCCCCGTCGACGACGAACCCTGGAAAACCATCCTGCAAGTCGCCCTGCGCCTCGATGCTGCGCCACGCCACATGGGCATTCACCCCTGCGGTACGGTGATTTCCGCGCAGCCGCTGACGCGCCTGACGCCGCTCGAACGCGCCACCAAAGGCATCGTCGTCACGCAGTATGACATGAACGCCATCGAAGCGCTCGGGCTAATCAAGATGGATCTGCTGGGCCAGCGCGGCTTCACCACCATGTCGCTCGCGCTCGACAACATCGAGCGCTCTCTTCAATCTGTAGGGGCCCAGCATGCTGGGCCCGCTTTTGCAGCGTCCAACGTCGCTCCTGACGGCATGACTCCCTGTCCCAAGCCCCGCGAACTCGATTTCGACGCCATCCCCGAAAACGATTCGGCAACCTGCGGCGTCATCGCCGCGGGCCGCACCATGGGCGTGTTCCAAATCGAATCGCCCGCCATGCGCGGCATGCTCCGGATGATGAACGCGCGCACGCTCGAAGAAATGGCCATCGCGCTGGCAATCATCCGGCCGGGCGCCGCGGAATATGGCTCGAAAGAATTGTTCGTCAAGCGCCTCCGTGGCAAAGAAAAACTCGCCTACCCGCACGACTTGCTCAAGCCCATTCTCAGCGACACGCTGGGCGTCTGTATTTATCAGGAGCAGGTCATGCAGATTGCGCAAACGCTCGGCAGCTTGTCGTTAGCCGAAGCCGATCTGGTGCGGCGGACTTCCGTAAAGTATTCCGGCCAGGCGGATTACGACCGTCTGCGTGAAAAATTTGACAAAGCCGCGCGCATGATGGGCCTCACGAAACAGCAGCGCGAAGAATCCTGGCAGATGGTCGAAAAATTCGCTGGCTTCGGTTTCTGCAAAGCCCATGCGGCCACCTACGCCGACGTTGCGTACCGCATGGCGTATCTGAAGACGCATCATCCCGCAGACTTTCTTGCCGCCATGTGCAGCGCGGGCGCAGGGTTTTATCACGTATCTGCCTATGTCGAAGAAGCTAAGCGCTGGGGCATCGTCGTGCGTTTGCCTTCGGTAAATCATTCGCGCATGGAGTACACCGCCGAAACCAGCGACAACCGCAAGCGCGCGCTTCGCGTCGGCCTGATGCAGATCAAAGGCCTGCGCATCGAGACCATCACTGCCATCGTTCGCGCGCGTGAAGAAGCCGGGCCATTCCGCTCTCTCGAAGATTTTCTGCACCGCGTTCCTGTCGAACGCGACGAAATCGAAGCGCTTATTAAATGCGGCGCCTTCGATGAGATAGGCGACAATACAAACAGCGAAGCCGACTGCATGACGCGCCCCGAGATGCTCTGGCGCTGGAATCTCCTCCAAGCAGCAGGCAAAGGCGCGTACTCGAGCGCTTCCCGATCTTCAGGAATTGTGCTCCTCGAAAAAACGGAAACTCTTTTTGCCGAACCCAGCGCGCCTGATCCCGTTGCCGCGACTCTCGCGGAAATGTCTCTGCCCGAATACACGCTGGAACAAAAACTGCGCTACGAACGCGAAATCCTCGAAGTCTGCGTCAGCGGCCACCCGCTCGATTTCCTTCCGCGCAACGGCGAAGCCTGGAGCGACGAACTGGCTGGCCTGGTCGGCAAGCGCGTCACGCTCTGCGGCTGGGTGATCACCTACCGCCACGTCGGCACGAAAAATTACCGCAACATGATGTTCGTCACGCTCGAAGACCAGCGCGGCGTCTACGAAGTTGTGCTCTTCCCTGACGCATACGACCGCTACGGAGGTCTGGTTTTTGAGACGCGCACTATGCGCGTCACTGGACGCGTCGAGCCGGACGGCCAAATCAACGGGGAAAAGCTGGAAGCGTTGCGAAAATAGTCGGAAATAACGGTGTATTTCATGATTCGCACAAGAGCTCCAACCACGCCGCCACGCGCGGAGCCCGAAACCGGCCGCCCCGCCGGAACCGGCGAAGAATGGCTGGGGCGAAACCGCAGTTCCAAGCGCCGGCTCTGGGAACGCCTCAACCCGCTCAGCCGCAGGCAAATCCGCATCATTGCGGAAGCGCTGGCGCTCCAGCAAAGTCACGCCCAGCTCCCGGAGCCTCTGCGCGCCCGCCTGAGCGCCGCTCTCCAGGAACTCGACCGCCTGGTCACCCGCATCCGCGCGCTGCTGGTGGAGGTAACGCGCCGGACACCACCGGACTCATAAAAATTGCGAGGTGCCTTTGGCGGCGGGATACTTTTTCTATGCGTGTCCCTGCGAAGCGCGGCCCCTTTTTCTCTCTGGCGGCAATTTTGGCGCTCTCAGCGCTGGCTTATTCTGTGCGCGCCGATGAAATTCGCCTGAAAGACGGCAAAAAGCTTTACGGCGTGATCGTCGCCTACGAAGAGAACATGTTCAAAGTCAAGACCGACTATGGATATGTGCTCGTGGAGAAGGACAAGATTGCCTCGATTGTACCGACAACGCCCGCCGCAAAATCCGTGCCGGAATCCGCTGCGAAAAAAGATGCTCCTGCACATTCCCCAAAGCCCGCCAGTGAAGCACAACCAAAGATGGAACCGGCCGTCGAAACTGCCGCGAATTCTGCCGCCACCGCAGAACCCGCGAACGCGAGCTTAAAGGCTGCCACCCCAGCGCCTGCTGGAAAAGTTGAGAAAGCATCGCCGAAATCCGCGAGCCCCGCCGCAAAACCCAGCGCACCGGCCAATGCGCCCGCTAAAAACAACACCCCCGCTCCAGCGAATACTGCCTCCGCCTCGGCAGCAATGACTGCTTCGGCCGCGGCGCCTGCGGCAACCGCTCCCGCTCCGCCCAAAGAGCCCGAAATTCCCGTGAATCGCGAAGAAATCACCGGCAATCTCTACACAAATTACACGCACGGCTTCCGCATGTATAAGGCGCCCAGCTGGAACCTCATCGAAGAAGCGCGCAACGCGTTGCCCAACGCCATCGTCGCCATGGGCACAAGCGACGAATCCACGCTGATGGTGGTCGGTGAGGAGAAAACCAAAGATTCTTTGGATACAGCGGCCGCCGCCGTCGAAAAACGGTTGCACGACGTCTATGTCAACTATCAGCGCGTCTCACAGAAGAGAACAGTTGTAGGGGGACTGCCCGCGATTGACTATCAATACCGCGGCAAGGCCGACGATCATGATTGGTCAGGCAGGCTCGTAGTCATCGCTCGCGGCAAGGATATGCTCACCGTGCTGGCAATGACCTACGCGAACAACGACCTGATTCAAATCCAGGAGAACGTTATCGCCCGCTCCATCGCCAGCCTCGACTTCAGCGTCCACTAGCCACAGTCCAAAAACGAGTCTCGTTTGGACGTCTAAATTGAATTAGACGAGTTCGAGCGCGATGAATTTCTTCCTTTAGGACTAACTTGCCGCCGCCATGCTCGGCTCAGAGGGTTTGCGCATTTCGCGAATCATGCCAATCAGCGCTTGCGCGGCGCGCGGCAGGCTGCGATCGCGCCGGTAGATCAGTCCGAGTTCGCGCCAGAGATCCACGCCTTCCACGTTCAACAGCTTCACTTCCCCGGCCTTCACATAATCCCGCGCAAAGCTCTCGCTAATGAACGAGACCCCGGCGTCGGCCACGACAAATCGCTTGATCATGCCGACGCTCGGCAACTCCATGGCTACGTGAATCCGCGAGCGGTAGGGACGGAACAATTTGTCGAGCACCTGGCGCGTATAACCCGTGCGCGGAAAGATCAGCGGCTGGCTCGCTACTTCCTCCAGCGTAATCTTCGAGCGATGCGCCAGCGGGTTCCGCGAGCTGACCATGAAGCGCAAGCGGTCTTTGTAAATGCTGTGCACTTTCAGGTTGGGAGATTTCACCGGCAGCGTGACAATGCCTACATCGACCGACCCGTCTTCCACGCGCTGTAAAATTTTGTGGCTGAAATTGCGGTAAATGCTGATGTGCACTTGCGGATAGCGATGCTGGAATTCCGCGAAAATATCCGGCAACAAATACAGGCACGTCGCTTCGTTCGCTCCAAAAACCACCGGGCCTTGCACTACGTCCCCTCGGTCGGCAACCAACTGAATCGATTCATCCCGCAGCCGCAACAGCTTTTCTGCGTACTCGAAAAGCGCTTCGCCCGCCGGCGTCAACTCTACGGATTTTGCGGAGCGGTCCAGCAGCTTGGCCTTGTAGGCCTGCTCCAATTGGCGAATTTGTGCGCTCACCGCGGACTGGGAGCGGAATACTTTCTGCCCCGCGCGCGAAAAACTCTTCAGCTTGGCAACGTACACGAACGTGGTAAGTTGGTCGAAGTCCATAGTGGGTTTGCCAGATAAGATTATAAGGGAATCTTCTCTTCCGGCCGTAAGAATTATCCTCTCTTTCAGGCTGGTATGGCCGTTTGCGAAATTGGCGCAGCCAGTGGCGGCGCCGGGAAAAATAGCTGGCGCTGCTGAAACAGGGCGAGAACGGGTTTCCAAGTCGCTTCCACCGAACCCTGAAAATGCCCGGGCTGCACGCGCATCAGCGGCAAGGCCCCGCGGCGGGCCAGCATTCGCGCTGCCCGCGGACTGCGCGTATGATGAACATGTTCTTCAAGCGCTTGCCGCAGCCACTCCTCTTCTTGCGGTTCGATCTCCACAAGCGACACAAATTCGTGGTGCAGTACGCCTTCGGCCTCGGCGCGCAAAACGTATGCCAACCCACCGGTCATTCCGGAGCCGAAGTTCAGCCCCAGCGGTCCCAAAATGATTGCGATGCCCCCGGTCATGTACTCGCATCCGTGTTGGCCAACACCTTCCACCACCGCGAGGGCACCGCTGTTGCGCACTGCAAACCGCTCACCTGCGCGGCCGGCAATGAAAAGTTGACCGGAGGTCGCGCCGTAAAGCACCGTGTTTCCCGCAAGAACATCGCCGCGACGCGAAGCCGCCCCCCCCGCAGTGATGGCAATCGTTCCACCGGACAAGCCTTTTCCCACATAATCGTTGGCTTCTCCGTGAAGCTTGACCGTCACTCCTTCCGCCAGAAATGCCCCGAAACTTTGTCCCGCGCTCCCACGAAATTCCTGGCTGATCGCTCCATCGCCGACACGGCCGTTCTTCTTTCGTCGCATCAATTCTCCGCTCAGGCCCGCGCCGACACTGCGCTCCGAGTTTTGAATGGCCCGCGGCACGCTCTGCATGGCAACCGACGCATCGAAATGAACCGCATCTTCCAAAGCGGTCACGTGCAATCCCGGCTCCTGCTGCGGATCAACGCGATTGGACGGCGAAATCGGCACAATCAGGAACGGATCCATGCCCGACCGGGCTCCGAGCCGGTCGTACCAGCCGGTAAGCTCTCGCAGTGAGCGCACGCCCAGTTGCGCCAGCCGGCTGCGCACTTCTTCCGCAAGCGCGCGGAAATACGCGATGACCATCTCTGGCCTGCCTTGGAACCGCGCGCGCAACGTTTCATCTTGCGTGGCGATCCCCACGGGGCAAGTGTTCAGGTGGCACTGCCGCGCCATCACGCACCCAATCGCCAGCAGCGACGCCGTACCAAAGCCAAATTCGTCGGCTCCCAGGATCGCCGCAAGCACGATGTCTCGCGCAAATTTTAGGCCTCCGTCCACACGGAGAGAGAGGCGTGAACGGAGGCCCGCGCGAACCAGGGTGTCATGTGCTTCGCGCAATCCGATTTCCCAAGGAAGCCCCGTGTTCTTGATGGAAGTCAGTGGCGAAGAGCCGGTGCCGCCATTGTGCCCGCTAATGGTGATGACGTTAGCGCCGGCTTTCGCGACTCCCGCGGCAATGATGCCCACGCCCGCGCCCGAAACGAGTTTCACGCCGATGCGCGCCCGCGGATTCACCGCGCGCAAATCGTGAATCAATTGCGCCAAGTCTTCGATGCTGTAAATGTCGTGATGCGGCGGCGGCGAAATCAGCGGCGTTCCCGGAGTTGCGTGTCGAATGCGCGCAATGTACTCGCTGACTTTTATCGCCGGTAACTGTCCGCCCTCGCCGGGCTTCGAGCCCTGCGCCATCTTGATTTCGAGTTCTTCGGCATGCACAAGGTAGTCGGTCGTAACCCCGAATCGTGCCGAAGCTACTTGCTTGATCTTGTTCGCGGCCGCCGGCTCATAGCGATACGTATTGGGATCTTCCCCGCCTTCGCCCGTATTGCTGCGCCCGCCCAACTCGTTCATCGCTAGCGCCAGCGTGCGGTGCGCTTCCGGACTCAGCGACCCGAGTGACATCGCTTGCGTGCTGAAGCGCTTCACGATCGCCTCCACCGGCTCGACTTCTTCCAGCGGGACGGCTGTCTCCGGAACCGTCTCGAGCAAGTCCCGCAGGAAAATCGTGCCCTGCGTTTCCGCCAGTTCTTCGAAAATAGAATATTGTTTGGCGCTTGGCGCCTTTACAAACGCATGAAGCCTGCGCACCACCTCCGGCGAAGTCGCGTGCAGTTCCGCGCCTTTCCGGAAGCGGTAAAGTCCCGCGTCGGCCATCTCCTTCCCTTCTGCTGAATACGCCGCTTTGTGCATTTTCAAATAATCGCCAAGGAGGTCGTCCAACGATTTCTGCCCCGGATAGTCGGACGAGTCTTCGAAGAACTGCTCGCAGAGGTCTTGCGAGAGACCAACGACATCAAACAAATGGCTGTTGCGATAACTCGCCAGCGTCGAGACTCCCATGCGCGCCAGCACTTTACGCAGGCCCGCATGGACGGCCATGCGGGCCTTTTCTGCGCCACCCGGCTCAAGGGACTCCACAAATTCGTCAGCGAGGTAGGGCCGCACTGCGCTCGCACCGGCTGCTACAAGAAGCGCGACATGATGCGTGTCAAAAACTTGCGCCGATTCCACAATCAGCGGCACATCCCACAATCCCTCTCGCACCATCGCCTTCCACACCGCCGCCGTCGCCAGCAGCGCCGGTAGCGGCGCGCGATCCGCCGAAATCCCGCGATCCGAGAGGAGGAGGAGTCCCGGGGGATCGCTGCTGCTCAGTGGAGTAGTGGACAGCTGAGCAAAACTGCAGCGCGCTCCCGGGACTCCCGCCGCGGCAGGGAACGTAAAGTCGATGCGTCGCACCGAGCCAGACATTTCGCCTAACTGCGACAATTGCTCGGCCGTCATTAGCGGACTCGGCAGCGTCACTCCGCCCTTCAAATGCACATCGAGTGACATAACGTGCGTCTCGCGCAGAGGGTCGATCGGCGGGTTCGTCACTTGCGCAAACCGCTGCTTGCAGTAATCCCACAAAGTTCTAGGCAAAGTGGAGAGAAACGCCGGCGGCGCGTCGTCCCCCATGCTCCAATCCGCTTCTTTGCCGCGAAGCAATGCCGAAAACAGGATTTTGAATTGATCTTCGGTCCATCCCGCCGCGCCGGCGACGCGCTTGGCATCGCCGGCAGCGGTCGGTCGCAAACCAAAAACTTCTGGGAGTCGCTTTTGTGCAACAGCGTTGTGTGCTTGCTGCGCCGCCATTCTCTTGAGCACGTCGCGCCACCGCAAGAATTGCCCGGAAGCCGGATTGGCCAGGACCATTTCGCCGGGGCCGAGGCGTTGTCGCTCGGCGATCCGTGATTCTTCCAAGTCGACCAGCCCGGTCTCCGATCCCAGAATCAGCAATCCGTCATGCGTCAGCGTATAGCGCAGCGGTCGCAGGCCGTTGCGGTCGAGTTTTGCTCCCACCCACTGGCCATCGGAAAAGACCATCGCTGCGGGGCCATCCCACGGCTCCGTGTGCTGCGACAAAGCGCTCAAGGCGGATCGCACATCGCGCGAAAGCAACGGATCTTTCTCATAAGCCGGGGGCATCATCGCCAGCAGCGCTTCTTCCGACGAAAGTCCATCGAGCAACCGCAGCTCAAAACCATTGTCAAAACTCGCGGAGTCACTGACGTTATCTTCCAGAATCGAAAACCACGGCCCGACTTTGAGCCGTTCCCGGATTTCCCGTTCTTTGGCGCGCAACCATCGACGGTTCGACACGATGGTGTTGATCTCGCCGTTGTGCGCGACGTAGCGGAAAGGCTGCGCTAGATGCCAGGAAGGCTGCGTGTTCGTCGAATAACGTTGATGGAAAACCGCGAAGGTCACGGCAAACGAATGATCGCGCAAATCGTCGTAAAACTGCGGAAACTGCCAGGGGGTAAGGAGACCTTTGTAAACGATGGTCCGCGACGAGAGCGAACAGAGGTAGCTACGCGGCGGCAGCAACGATTCCGCGCGCTTTCTCAAAAGCATCAAACGCCTCTCGAAGCCCTTCGCTTCTTTCGAAACATCGGACGCCGCAACGAAGAACTGCCAAATCTCCGGCATGGTTTCGAGCGCTTTACGCCCCAGCGCGTTGAGGTTCACAGGAACGCGCCGCCAGCCGGCCACTCGCAATCGTTCCGTGTCAGCTGCAATCTCCATGGCCGCGCGAAATTCCGTGGTCGCTGAAGCCGGGAGAAATGCAAATCCCACTCCAAAATGTTCCGGCAGTTCGACATGCAGCTCCTGCGCGCGCTCGCGGAAAAACTTCTGCGGCAGCGATGTCAGCAATCCCGCGCCATCGCCGCTCGCGCCGTCCGCATCCACGCCGCCGCGGTGCGTCAGGCGCTCCAGCGCGGTCAAAGAAATTTGAATGATTTCGTAGCTGGGTGCTCCGCCCAGGCGGGTAACAAAACCGGTGCCGCAAGCATCGTGGTCAGGGTGGCCCCAATTGGGATGCCGTCCCCGGTCAAGCCCGGAGCGCCTGCCCGCAAAGCCAGTTTGGCTTCGACAATTCGACATATCCGTTTATTAAACGGGCAGGACCTTTATGTACAACTCAGAATTTCGATGCACTGCATTGATTTCTTGATAGGAAGGGCGGGACCGCCCCCACTTGTCATCCGGCCCTCAGGTCGCGGTCTTCCGCGGCCCGCGGCGGAGGGATCTGCTTTTTAATTTCTCAGAACGGGTCAAAACTTTGTGACTTCGGAGAAATGGAAGTCGCGAACTTTCATTGCCGGCACCACCATTTCAAACGACTCTTCTCGCGTGGCGCGAACGGCGGGGCCCATCAGTTCGACGTTATTCAACATTTCGATGAGCGACTGATTGAAGCGGAAATTCTTGACGGCACCGGTAACTTTTCCATTTTCAACAAAAAACAGGCCGTCGCGGGTCATCCCGGTCATCACTTTTTCGTAGGGATCCACTTCGCGGATGTACCACAGTCGCGTCACCAACAACCCTCGGTCCGTGGAAGCCATCATCTTCTCCACCGAAGAATCCCCGCCGCCGAATACCAGATTCATCGGCGCTTCCCCGTATTCGTTCGGCAGCGCAAACCCGTGGCCGGTTGGCTTTCTACGCGCGATCTTCGCCGACGCCCGCGAATATACGAGGTTCTTGGGGACGCCACGGTCCAAGAGCAAAACTCTCTGCCGCGGCATGCCCTCTCCGTCAAATGGCGCGCCCTTTTGCAGGGGATGAAACACGTCGTCGCTGATGCTGATATTCTTTCCCAAAAGCTGCTTCCCCATGCGGTTATTCAGGCAGGAGCGTTTGTCCCGCACCGCCGTGGCGGCAAAGTCGTAAAACATAAACCCGACCAGATCGAGCACCGCCGCCGGCTCGAGAATCACTGTGTAACGCCCCGGCGCCAGCTCCGTCGTTTTCACGGCAAGATGTGCTTTTTCGCTAGCCCTCTCCGCGAGCTTCTGCGGATGCATCTCCCGCACGTCGGCGGAATCCGCTTTGGCCCAGCTTGCCGCCGGATCTTCCTGCATGGTAATCGAGAATTGCGAATGCGTTTCGCTGTACGGCGCAAACAGCCCGCGCGAATTGCCCACTGCTGTCTGGCTCTGCCCGCTCGAAAAAATTCCCGCCGCCACTTGTCCTTTCTTAGCGGCGAGATCGCAAGCCAGCCGGACCGCGCACGCCCGCTCTTCGGGAGTGAGCGCAGCCGTTGCCTTGATGAACCGGTTCACCGCCCGGTACCGCTGCCTCCCCGGCATCGGCAGCAGTCGCGGATCGCGCGGCTCGCTGTGCGCCAAGGAAAGCGACGCTTCGATCGTCGCACGGAGCGAGTCTTCGTCCAGCCGATTTGTGGTCGCCCGCGCGGTGCGCCCGCCGGTCACCGTGCGAACCGAAACCGTCACCACATGTTCGAAAACGTTTTGGTGAATGCCATTATTCGCAAAGCGCGTCAACGCATCGGCCACTTCATCCACGTGGACTTCCGTTTCCACAGCATCCGTGGATTTGGCCAATCGCAAAACGGTTTCGACAATTCCCCGCAGTTCGCGCGACGGCAGCAGGTCTACGCGCTCTGACTTTCTCCCAACGGCTGGTTTTCTTGGGCCGGCGACCATTGTCATTGTTTGGAAAAAGCCGTTCCGATCCTCACGTTGCGAAAACGCGCAGGAGCTGCGCCGTGTCCCGTGCCCATGGTTTGCATTGGCTGCCCCTTGCCGCAGTTCGGTGTACCCCACAGCGTCCAGTGGTCAAACTTGCAGATCGCGTCACACGAATTCCAGAACTCCGTTGTGATTCCGCTGTAGCTCGGATTCTTGATCATCCGCATTTTTTTTCCGCCCTTGATCTCCCAGCCGATTTCCGTGGAAAACTGGAATTGGTATCTCCGGTCGTCAATGGACCACGACCGGTTCGTATCCATCAAAATTCCATCCGCGGTATGGGCAATCAGGTCGTCGTAGTCCCACGTCCCCGGTAGCAGGCTCACGTTGGTCATGCGAATAATCGGCAGCCGATTCCAGCTTTCTGTCCGCATCGTTCCTGACGAGCGTTCGAGTCCGATTAAGTGCGCCGTTTCGCGGTTCGACAAATAGCCACGAAACTTTCCGTCTTTGATAATGTCAGTGCATTGCGCGGGAACGCCTTCGTCGTCATAAGCAAACGTGCCCAGCCCGCGCCCGTGATCCAGCCGCGCATCTGCTACGACATTCACAACGCTCGAGGCATATTTCAACTTGTTCAACTGGTTCAGCGTGAGAAAACTCGTCCCCGCAAAATTCGCTTCTTGCCCTAGAACACGATCGAGCTCGATCGGATGCCCGATCGATTCGTGAATCTGCAAGCCCAATTGATTTCCGGCAAGGATCAGCGTGCCAAATTTCTCCGGGCATTGTGCCGCCGAGTGCAGCGCCGCTGCTTCTTCCGCGATCACCGGCGCATGCTTCATCAAGTCCAGCGATTCCACCAATTCGTAGCCTTCCAGCGCGTGCTGCCCGCCAAAACTATTCGGATACGAACGCTTTTGGATTTCCCCGCCCTGGAACGACGTCGCGCCAATTCCGCATCCCGAAATCACTTTGCGCTGATGAATTCGCGACCCGATGCTCGACGCAAACCACGAGTCCATCTTGCGAAACTGCATGTTGGTTTCCGTCAGCGTGACGCCTTTCACCTTGCGCATTTCGCCGTCGGCGGCAAGGAGCAACGCAAGCTGCATCTCCAACGGAATCTCGAAGGGATCTTTGCGGAAGGGACTCTGCCAGCTATCTACGTAGGCTTTCTCCCGCGCTAGCACCACGTTGCTGCGTTTCGCCAGCGCCGAAGCTTTCGCGATGGAAACCGCCTGCGCCGCGCACGCCGCTACACCTTCGCGCGTCAGCCGGTCGGTGGAAGCAAATCCCCACGCGCCGTTCGCCAGCACGCGAACCCCGATACCAATCGATTCGCTTTGCGCCAGCGTCCCCACTTGGCCATTCTTCGTCGTCAGGTCGCGCTGCCGCAAATGCATCGTGCGTACGTCGCCATACGAAGCGCCGCGCAATTTCGCCGTGTCCAACGCGTTGGTGCACAGATCCCACATGAGCTTCACTCAAACTGAATCAATTTGCCTTTAGAAAAACTTGGGGGCGCAACCCCTTGCGCCCCTAAGAAGATATCATGTTTGCAAAGCTAAGCTTCGCTGCGAAGGAATTCGCCCGCCTTACGTCCCTTCCTGCCAGGACGCGAGGTAGCGCTCCTGCTCGGGCGTCAGCTTGTCCAGCTTGTGCCCCATCGATTCGAGCTTCAGCCGCGCAATTTCCTTGTCCAGATGTTCAGGCACAACATACACCTGCGACTTCAACGTCTTCGCATTCGCGCGCAGATACTCGAGCGAAAGCGCCTGGTTTGCGAAGCTCATGTCCATCACCGCCGCAGGATGCCCTTCCGCCGTCGCGAGATTCACCAGCCGCCCTTCTCCAATCAAATAAACCTTGCGCCCATCGTTCAACTGGTATTCGTCCACCAGCGGCCGCACTTCGCGTTTGCCCCTCGACAATTTTTCCAGCGCGGGAATGTCAATCTCCACGTTGAAGTGGCCGGAGTTGCAAACAATCGCGCCGCCCTTCATCATCTCGAAGTGCTCCTGGCGAATCACGTTCTTATTTCCGGTCACGGTGATAAAGACATCGCCTTCCTTCAGCGCTTCCGCCATTGGCATTACGCGGAAGCCGTCCATCACCGCCTCGATGCCCTTTACCGGATCGATTTCCGTGACGATCACGTCCGCGCCCAAACCTTTCGCGCGCATGGCCACGCCGCGCCCGCACCAGCCGTAGCCGGCAATTACCACTTTCTGCCCCGCCAGCAGCACGTTCGTCGCGCGAATCACGCCGTCCAGCGTCGACTGCCCCGTGCCATAACGGTTGTCGAAGAAATGCTTGGTCATCGCGTCATTCACTGCAATGATCGGATACTTCAGCGTTCCATCCTTGGCCATCGCACGCAGGCGCATCACGCCCGTGGTCGTTTCTTCCGTTCCCGCAATCACGTTCGGCACCAGGTCCGTGCGCTTCGTCAGCAGCATGGTCACGAGGTCTGCGCCGTCATCCATCGTGCATTGCGGCTTGTGCTCCAGCGCCGCGCGCAAGTGCGAATAGTAAGTTTCATTGTCCTCGCCCTTGATCGCATAAGTCGGAATGTTGAAATCGCGGTTCAGCGACGCCGCCACTTCGTCCTGTGTCGAAAGCGGATTCGACGCGCACAACACCGCTTCTGCGCCGGCGTCGCGCAGCGCGATCATCAAGTTCGCCGTCTCGCTGGTCACGTGCAAACACGCGGACACGCGCCAACCCTTCAGCGGCTGCTCCTTTTCGAACCTTTTGCGAATAATTTCGAGCACCGGCATCTGCTGCGCCGCCCACTCGATTTTCCGTTTACCGGCGTCCGCCAGCCGTATGTCTTTCACATCCCCTTTTTTCAATTCCGCGATGGCCAAGTTCTTGCTCCTTAGGCTTGAACGTTAAATACACTTACCTCTCTGCTGCCCCGCTGCTCATCCCTTGTCACTTTGGTTTTTCTTACGGTAAACGGCGAACGGTCAGCGGCGAACCTCTTATCGCCGTGCGGCAACTTCTGCTGCCAGCGCATTCAGCCCTGCGGCCTTGCGCAGCGCATCCGCGCGGTCCGTACGTTCCCAGGTGAAGCCGGGCCCGCTGCGCCCAAAGTGCCCATACGCCGCCGTGGCCTTGTAAATCGGCCGCCGCAAGTCCAACGCCGCGATGATGCCTTTCGGCGTCAGCTTGAAGTTTTCCCGGACCAACTCCGTGATCTTCTCTTCCGGAATCGTCGCGGTCCCAAATGTTTCGGCCATCACCGATACCGGCTCGGCCACGCCGATGGCGTACGCCAACTGCACTTCCGCTTTGCTAGCCAGCCCCGCCGCCACAATGTTCTTCGCGATGTACCGCGCCATGTAACACGCCGAGCGGTCCACCTTCGAGGGATCCTTGCCCGAAAACGCCCCCCCGCCGTGCCGGCTGTACCCGCCGTAGGTGTCCACAATAATCTTGCGCCCGGTCAATCCCGCGTCGCCCATGGGCCCGCCAATCACAAAGCGTCCCGTTGGGTTGATGTGATATTTGGTATTCGCATCGAGCATTCTTGCGGGAATGATCGGCCGGATGACGTGCCCCATCACCGCGGCGTGCAACTCATGGTTCGTCACTTTCTCGCTGTGCTGCGTCGAAACGACCACGCAGTCCAGGCGCGCCGGGCGGCCGTTGCGGTATTCCACCGTGACTTGTGATTTTCCATCAGGCCGGAGGAAATCAACGATCTTGGCCTTGCGAACTTCCGAGAGGCGTTGCGTCAAGCGGTGGGCCAGTTGGATGGGCATGGGCATCAATTCTTCGGTTTCATCGCAAGCGAACCCGAACATCAATCCCTGGTCGCCTGCGCCGCCGGTGTCCACGCCCATGGCGATGTCCGGCGACTGCCGCTTTACCGTGCACATGATGGCGCACGTATCGCAATCGAATCCATACTTGGCGCGGTCGTAGCCCACGCCGCGAACCGTTTCGCGCACGAGTTCGTCGTAATTCACGTGCGCGGTCGTGGTGATCTCTCCCGCCACCACCGCGAGTCCCGTGGTGACCAGCGTCTCGCACGCCACGCGCCCGTGCGGGTCCTGCCGCATCACTTCATCGAGCACCGCGTCGGAAATCTGATCCGCGATTTTGTCCGGATGGCCTTCCGTGACTGACTCCGAGGTAAACAAAAAATTCCGTAAGGCTTCGCTCAAAACTGTCTCCTTTTCCTTGCTTCTAACTTGTTCTCGTCTCCCGCTGGTTCCAACAAAGACAGCTCCGTGGCTGCCTGCGGCGCTAGCAAATGCCCGCCGTCGTCGCGGACATCTGTTGTGATGCTAACAGTCGCCATGACGCGCTCATTGGACCAGCTTTAGTTTGGAACCGCACGTGTTGATTTGCGGAGCGCCATGCTCCGCGCAGTAAAGTATCGGGACGTACACACTTCGAGTCGAATTGGTCCTGCACTCAACCCTTCCAAATTATCACTGGCCCGCGCGCCGCGTCAACGCGTTGAATCGGTTGAATCGAAATGCCTTAAACGCTGGTTGAACGGTCATTTTTGCGCCTCGAACGGCTTCTTCCCGGAATCGCCCAGCCAGGGATTGGAGAATCCGTTGTTTACGTCCGGCTTCTTCTCTGTGACTCTCGGTGATCTCTCGGTCAAATCTTTTCCGATTCGTCCTCCCCCCGCCTGCCTTTTCCTATCTCAATCCAAGCACATCGCTCAGAATGAAATCGTGAACCCACCTACCTCCGAATCCTTCCTGCCGCAGGAACGTGGCCAGTTGCGCACGACGGCGTCGTTTTCCTTCGCACCTCGGCCGATCCCGGCACGCTGGCCGAAGCCGTCCGCGCCGAAGTCCAGCACGTGGATTCCACCATTCCAGCTTTTGGCGTTCGGACCATGGACTTCATTCTTTCCGCGTTCCTCGCCGAACGCCGCTTTTCCCTCGAACTCGTCGGCATCTTTGTTGCCGCGGCTCTTCTCCTTGCTTCGATCGGGATTTACGGCGTCATGGCCTACACGTTCAGCCGGCGAACCAACGAAATCGGCGTTCGCATGGCCATGGGCGCAAAGGGCACCGACATTTTTAAGATGGCCCTCACGGAAGGGATGGTGACGATTGCCTTTGGCGTTTTCGCCGGCTTGCTTGGCTCGCTGGCCTTGACGCGCTTTCCGCAATCCATGCTTTTCTCTGTCCAAGCTACAGATCCTGTCACCTTCGGCGCGATCGCCACACTGCTGTTACGATGCTGGCGTGCCTGCTGCCCGCGCATCGCGCGACGCGCGTGGATCCGTTGATTGCGTTGCGGCACGAGTGACAAGGTGTCCTAAAGGCACGCGACGGATTTTTCGCCGTTGACATAGGCCAAACGCGGAGAAACGAGGCGGAATGAAGCTTGATCATCCCCTTATCCCACTCGGCGGGCGTTTGATGATCACTTACATCTTTGCCACCAGCGGCATCGGGAAGGTGTTTTCCTGGTCCGGCGACGTGCAATACATGAGCACCAGGCACTTGCCGCTGATTCCCGTGCTTCTTGCCATCGCGATGGTTATTGAGTTGGCCGGTTCGATCTGCCTCATTACCGATCTCTGAACGCGTGCTACTCCGGCTCGCCGTTGTCTTCGGGGTGGACGTCCACCCAGCCTTTGGTTTTCTTGGCCATCAGGTAGGAGCGAATGAAGGGATCTAGATCGCCGTCGAGGACGCGGTTGACGTCACCGACTTCAACCTTTGTGCGGTGATCTTTGATCATCTGGTAGGGCTGCATCACGTAAGAGCGAATCTGGCTGCCAAACGAAATATCCATTTTGGTTTCGTCGAGCTTGTCGGTTTCCGCCTGGCGCTTTTGCAGTTCCATGTCATAGAGGCGCGAGCGCAACATCTTCATCGCCAGCTCGCGATTCTTGTGCTGGCTGCGTTCCGCTTGGCACCCGACCACGATGCCGCTGGCGATGTGCGTTATGCGCACCGCCGTCTCGACTTTATTGACGTTTTGCCCGCCTTTGCCACCGGAACGGAACGTGTCGACCTTCAAGTCTTCCGGCCGAATGTTGATTTCGATTTTGTCTTCGATTTCGGGAATCACAAACACGGATGCGAACGACGTATGGCGGCGCGCCGCTTGATCGAAAGGAGAAATCCGCACAAGCCGGTGCACTCCGGTTTCGCCCGCAAGCAAACCGTAAGCGTTTTCACCGGCGAACTGCACGGTGGCATTTTTGATGCCCGCTTCTTCTCCGGGCATCTCGTCCAGCACGGAAGCGCTCATTCCTTTGCGTTCCGCCCAGCGCAAATACATGCGCAGCAGCATCGACGCCCAATCCTGTGACTCCGTGCCGCCCGCGCCGGGCTTGATCGTCATGATGGCGTTGAGATGATCGCTCTCTCCAGAGAGCAGCGTTTGCGTTTCCAGTTCCGCGACATAAGTTTCTGCCGTGCTCAGCTCTTTTTCGAGGTCCTTCAGCAGATCGTCGCGTTGCGATGCGTTGGTTTCTTCCCGGGCCAGATGGATGTACGTCTCGAGGTCACCGGTGACGGCGGCGAGCTTTTCGTCGGCGGCAATTTGCCCTTCGCCGCGCTTGCGTTCCCGCAGCACTTCCTGCGCGGCTTCCTGATTGCTCCAGAAATTGGGATCGCCGATGCGGGCTTCCAGCGTCTTCAGGCGTTCGCGATTGCTGGGCGCGTCAAAGGTAGCTCCGCACAAGCGTGATGCGCTGCTTTAGTCCTTCATAGCGATGTTGTAGGTCTTCGAGGATCATTCGTTTCTTTCCGGGTGATTTCCCTTGTTTCCCGACGTCCTTACTTCTTTACTGGCCTGCTTTCCACGACGTCATTAAAAGAATAGCCGAAACTAGGACGCACATCCAAGCGAACCAGTTCCCAAACCGCGTGTAAATCGTCTCATCGGTTCGAAAATCATAGGGCAAGTCGGTTTCTGCGCGCACATCGGGCGGAAGTGGCTCGATGATGCGGCCGTAAGGATCTATGGACACGGTGTAGCCGCTGTTGGTCGACCGCACGATCCAGCGGCGATTCTCGACGGCGCGCACGCGCACCATCTGCAGATGCTGCTCAGCAGCAGCCGAGCGCCCGAACCAGCCGTCATTCGAAATATTGACCAGCAGGTGTGCGCCATTCGCCGCGAAGCGCCGCACCTCGCCGGGATAAATCGCCTCGTAGCAGATGAACACGCCAAACGTGTTGCCGTTGAGGAGGCGTCCGACCGCGTATCTGTTTCCTTTGTGAAAGCCTCCCACTTCTTCCGACACGCTGGTCACTACCTTGTGGATCAAGGGGAACGGTTCATATTCGCCGAAGGGTACGAGATGGACTTTGTCATAGACAAACACGCGCTGTCCCTGCGCGTCTACAAGGATCGCGCTGTTGTAAGGCACCCGTCGCCCTGGGGGAACTCTGTCTGCGGGATCCACGGGAGTTTTCCATTCGATGGCGCCGGCAAGAAAAGGATGGCCGAAGCGCGTCGCCAGATTCGACGCCAGTTTTGCGAATTGCGAGTCTTCAAAAGAAAACGGCGCGGGGGCTTCGGGCCAAACCAACAGATCCGATTTCTCTGCGCTCGGGGCGAGGCTCATTTTCACAATTTCATCGAGCTGACTCGCATTCTGTGCAAACCAGTCCGAAGGATACTCCCGCACCTCCGGGAAATTGAGCTGCACCGCGCGCGCAAAATGTTGCGCTTCCGCGTGGGGCACGAGTTGCGGTCCCACCCACATCGCTATCAAGAGAGTTGCAGCCGCAACTGCAGCAACCCCCATGCGCCGCTGCAGCGCCATTTTTTTCGACGCTACCACCCACGCCAACACCGCATTGAATCCCGCAGCGAGAAAAGACAATCCGTAAATTCCCGTTACAGTGGCGATTTGCAGCAAGCCGAGATTCGCAGAGGCCGGATATCCCAACAAATTCCAAGGAAAGCTGATTTCCGGCAGATGGGCGCGGATGAATTCGAATGTGACCCAAGCGAACGGTGCGGCGAGGCACGCCAGCTCGATGCTCCGGCGCGAGATGCGGTGAACCGTCAGGGTGAAACCTCCGATGAGCAAGCCCCACACCGCGGCGATTAACAGCAAAATGCCCCAGCCGCCCGCCACAGACAAACCTCCGTGGACACTCAATACCGCCGCGATCCACCCCACGGAGGTCAGCACGAACAACAGTGCGTGCACCAATCCGCACCCAAACGCAACCCGGCTCGTCGCGCCAATCAATGTCAGCAGCAACACACCCACACAAATCCACGAGTAAATGCTGAGGTACAGCCCGGTAAAAGAAAGGGAAAGCGTAGCGCCGGACATCGCAGCGACTGTCAGACGCAGCCAGTTTGGGATTTTCGCCCCGGTTGCGGAAGCAACCGGGGTGAGCCCGCCATCAACAGGCATCAGTGCTTCACGAAGGCTTTGAAGCCCGCGCCCTCAAGGCCTTTGCGCACAGTGTCGGCAGCCTTCAGGTCCGCGTAGGGCCCTACTTGTACGCGGTAATACTTGTCGCCGTGCGGCGAAAGCACGTAGGCGGGAAATTTTTTCTTTTGCAATACCCTTGCGAGGTCGAGGGCGTCGGCTTCTTTGTTCATGGCGGCCACTTGCAAGGAATAACCCGCACTCGGTACGGCAGGTACATTGGGAACTTTTGCATTCTTCGAACTGCCGCTACTCGCGCTTCGTGGCGGCGGCGATTTGACGAGCACCGGTTGACTCTTCGCTGTCGACGTAGGCTTGGAAGGCGCCGGTTTCAATAGGTCTTCATGCTTATTTTTCTCACCTGCGTGGTAAAACTCCCATTCCGAGCTTGCCGGTGCTCCCGTGTCCGCAGGCGTTTCTGCGGGAGCCGTTTTCCCCGGGCCTTTCGAAACCACTTCCGGCTTTGGAGGATTTCGCAGCTCCGGTTTCCCGCGCAAATCGTCGCCGCTGGCTTGGGCTTCCGACTGATGAAGTCCCATGACGTACCCCAGGGTGAAAAACAGCCCTGAAAGCAGGATCACCGCCAGGAACAAGCCAATGACGTGGCGGCCCTCCAGCACGCGCTCCCCGACGCCCCGTTTTCCTCCATTACTCATTTCTTATTTTTGGGTTCCTCCCAACGCCTGCACCCATTTGCTAATAATATCGACGGGCAGGGGAAACACAATCGTTGTGTTCTTCTCGACACCTATTTCCGTCAGCGTCTGCAGGTAGCGCAATTGAATCGCGGAGGGCTGCGTTGCGAGGATTTTCGCGGCGTCCGCCAGTTTCGCGGAAGCTTCAAACTCGCCGTCGGCGTGAATGACCTTGGCGCGGCGCTCGCGCTCGGCTTCCGCCTGCTTGGCGATGGCGCGCTGCATCTGCTCGGGAATGTCGACCTGTTTCACTTCCACCTTGGTGACCTTAATGCCCCAGGGCTCGGTGTCTTGGTCCAAAATGACCTGCAGTTTGGCGTTCACTTTTTCGCGCTGCGACAAAATCTCGTCCAATTCAAATTGCCCGACCACGCTGCGCAACGTGGTCTGCGCGAGTTGCGAGGTCGCGTACTGATAATTCTGCACTTGGGAGAGCGCCAAGTTCGCATCCACCACACGGAAATAGCACACCGCGTTCACTTTCACCGAAACGTTGTCCCGCGTAATGATGTCCTGCGGCGGAACGTCCAGAGTCTCCAAGCGCAAACTGATACGATACAGCGTTTCAATCGGCCACATCACCAGCCGAATGCCCGCTCCTTTGGCTTCGGGCAGCAATCGCCCCAGCCGCAGCACCACTCCCCGCTCCCATTCCTTGATGATGTAAATCGAATTCCAGAACCAGATCAGCACGATTCCGACGATGACCGCGATCCCCACGAAGCCGATCTCCATCTTTCTCCTCCTAAGAACACACTCCTTCTACTTCACCGCCGGGCTGGCTACTTGCACCGGCTCGACGTACAGCTTCAATCCTTCGACCTTGGTCACGCGTACAGAACTTCCTTCGGGCACTGGCTGCGAAGACACGGCGCGCCAAAGCTCGCCGTGCACGCGCACCATTCCTTCTGCGCCCGCTTTCAACTCTGCCGTCACCGTGCCGCTGGATCCGATCAGCTCTTCCCTTCCCGTCGCCGTTTTCCACTTCCGCGAGCGCAAGACCAGCCGTGTCAGAACAACCGCAAACACAGCGAAGGGCAAGGTTGCTGACAAGGCCACACCAAGACTCACTCCGCCTGCCGTCAGCGGTGAGCGAATCAGGAAAAGCGCGCCCAGAAACATGGAAACCACTCCGCCAAACGCCAGCACACCGTGGCTCGGCGCTTTCGCTTCCAAAATGAAAAACGCGAGCGCCAGCGCGATCAGGAACAATCCCGCCAGATTCACCGGCAGAAAATGCATGTCGTAGAGCGCCAAGATCAGACAGATTCCGCCGATCACGCCTGGCGCGATGACTCCAGGATGCGTGAACTCCGTGTACAAGCCGAGCACGCCGAGAATCAGCAGCACAAAGAAAATATCCGGCTCGACAATGCGCGACAAAAATTTCTGCCGCGCCGAGAGTTCAAAGGGCGTGCGCACCGGGTTTTTCAGCGCCAGGGTCACTTTGGTGCCGTCAAATCGTGTGATGGTCCGGCCGTCCAGCTCGTGTATCAGGTCCTCGGTCGAATTCGCGACCAAGTCGATCATCTTGCCGTCCAGCGCTTCCGTTTCTGTGAAGGCTTTGCCCTCGGTGATGGCTTTTTGCGCTAGTTCCGGGTTGCGTCCGCGCCTTTCGGTGAAACTTCGCAGAAAGGCAGTGGCATCCTGATTGATTTTTTTGCGGAATGCTTCGTCGATCTGCATGGGAAACGCGCCACCGATAGCGATGACTGGCGTCGCCGAACCGGTGTGCGTCCCTCTGGCCATCGCGGCAATGTCCGCTGAAAGGAGAATGTAGAATCCCGCGGAGGCGCCGCGTGCTCCGGTCGGTGAGACGTACACGGCAACGGGCACAGGCGACGCCAAAATGTGCTGCACGATGTCTTTCATCGAGTCGCTCAGCCCGCCCGGCGTGTCCATGGTCATCAACACGAGGGACGCGTGCCGCCGCGCCGCATCTTGGAGCCCTTCGTGGATATACGTTGCCAGGATGGGTTCCACTTCGCCATCGAGTTTCAATTCCAGTACCACAGGACCGCCGGCGGGCTCGTCGGCGCTCGAAGACGGCACCAGCAGCACGCTTGCGACGGCAAAGAAGACCCAAGAAAAGGCAGAAACTACACCACCCCAGGTTCGCCCAAAACAAACCGCCTCTCTCCGCGGTCGCAACGGCCCTTTCATGGCCCCTCCCCGCCCGGTTTCTTCTCGGCTGCCTTCGAACTTCGCAAATGCTCGAGCAACTGCTTCGCTTCGGCATAATTGGGCGCCAATTTCAGGGCTTTCTCGGCTTCGGCGCGCGCCAATTCCGGTTTTTTCTGCTCCAGATAAATTTTGGCCAACATGGTGCGCACTTCCGCGGAGTCCCGCGTCGCCAGCGAGGCCTGCAATTCCTTCACCGCATCGTCCATCTTGCCCTGACGGCGAGCGATCTCTCCCAAGCCGCGATGCGCTGCGGCATTGGCCGGCTCGACCGCCAGCACGGCGCGAAATTCCTTTTCGGCCGCGTCCATGTTTCCGGCAGAAAGTTCCTGCCGGCCCTTGCGAATGTGCGCCGCAGGCGTGTCACTTGCGGCCGCGGTGAAAGAGGCACTCGCGGGAGCTTCAGCCGGTTCCGCACGCAGCCCGCTGATGTCCAACTCCGTCTTGATTCGCGTCAGGCGCGCCAGCGTTTCCTTATTGTCGTCCAAGTGAATCGCCGGCAATCCGTTCGGTCCGAAAGCTTCTTTCGCCGCTTCGCGCTCCTGGTCGGCTTCCGCATTTTTGTCGGCTTTTTCCAAGGACAGAATCAGCAGCGCCCGGTCTTCCGCGCTGTCCGGCTCGCGTTCCGCTGCCTCGCGGAAATAGTCCGCCGCGGCTGCGGCATCATCGCTCTGGAGCGACAAAAGCCCCAGATTAACCGCATAATCGTCCTCTCCTGGAGCCAGTTCCGCCGCGCGCCTCAGGCTTGCTTGTGCCGCCGCCACTTTGCCTTGCCGTGCCTGCGCGATGGCCAGGTTATTCAGGACTTCAGGCAAATCCGCTCCGGGTCCGCCAGTGCTCTTCAATGTTTCTTGCAAGCTATGAAACTCTTCCTCGGCGCGGTCCGCCTGATTCGATTGCAACCGGCAAACGCCGCTGAAGAACAGCGCTTCAGCATAACGGTCGTAGGTCTTCGGAACTTTGAAGAACCAAGCCAGCGCGGCGTTGTAATCCTTCTTCGCAAAATACGCTTCGCCCAGCGCAAAATTCGCGTCAGCCCAGTCGGGCTCCAGCCGCGCCGCTTCGTGCAGTTGCCGCAGCTTGGCATCCACGTCGGCGGCCTGCACGCCTCGCGCGTACTGCTCGAACGCATCCAACCGCAGCGGACGCTGCCGCTTGGTGAAATCCGCTAGATTCAGCGCGTAATGCCCATCCCGCGAAGAAAGCGTCCGCCACAGCAGCCGCGTGTGCAGCTCCATCAAAGATTCCAGCGGGCCGCTTTCCCGCACCGCGGGTCGCAGCGCCAAAGGATTCATGCTGAGCATGCGTATTTCGATGGTGAGCGCCGTTCCCCTGGCCGCGTATTTTCCATAGATCACATAATCCGCGTCCAAGTCTTCGGCGACGCGCAGCATCATGGCGCGGCTGAACGTGGAACTGCTGGGCAGACCGTAGCGCTCAAGCTCGGCAGCTCTTCCGGCGTGCGAATAGGCCTGTTCCCCGGCAGCGGTGAGCCGCTCGATGGTCAACTCTTCCAACCCTTCGCTCAGCCAGTCCAGTTTGGCAGGCGCGCCCGCATTCTCGAAGGGCAAAACCACGTAGATTTTTTGCGAATTTGCCGATGCCGGGTTCGTGGCCCCGCGTGCTTGTCCGGCAGGCGTGGCTTGCTGCGCCGGTGGCGACGACTGCGCCGCGCAAACGGCTGTTGCCGTCAGCGAAACGAATAGTATTTTGACCAGGATTTCACGAAAACGCGGCCTGCCAAAAGAGCGCGCCATGTTGCTTGCATTGTAACAGAGCGGCTAAGCGTTTGGTGGTTTGTGGCCCAGAGTCTAAGTCGCCTTTCTAGACAGAAGGAGTCCTGCATTACAAGTTGACCTGCCTGAATCATCGAATCATCTGGTCGACGTGGCGGCCTATGCTCCCCCCGAAAGTTAGGCAAATTTTGCCAGCCTCGGAAGAACGCGCCCCAATCCAGTAATGACCGACAACTCCTCCCTTGGCCTTGAAGAACCTCACGAGTTCCAGACCACTTTGGTGAGCTGCTTCTTGCGCGACTCCCACTCGGAGCCGGTAAGCAGGCGCGGGGCGATTTCGATCAGGCGCGGAATGAGCTTGAACACACTCGCCGCCGTCCAGGGGTGGCCGTCGCGGGTGCGATATTCGCGAGCGTTGAGCGCATCCGCCATGCTTCGGAACGAGACGTCCTGGACGACCATTTCGGCAAGGAACTTGAGGGTCTGCGTCTCCAGCGGATCGTCTTCCAAATGGCGGCAGTCGCTGGCGATGCGCAGGCCAAACGGAATCTCTTCGGTACCAAGCTCCGCCTCAGGTATTTCGGGTGGCTCACCCGAGATCTCGATCTCGCGCTCCCATTCGAGGGCCACAAGACGCCAGCCCGCGTCGTGCATCTTGGACAAGTACACGGATGTGGGAGGGATGGTGACGCGCTCCCGAATGCGGTCAATCTTTTTCATCCTACGCCTCTCGAGTTTTTACGCCCCGGACGACACTAACTCCTAGAACGGTGAGCAACTTAGAGACCGCGCCATACACGACATAAGTGAAAGAAACAGAATGGCTTAGAAGAGCAATGGATGTCCGGTAGAGCGAAACTCTGT
>QHYJ01000313.1 GCA_003223255.1 Acidobacteriota bacterium
CATCGGTGCAATAAAGACAGAGTTAGGCAAGACTTCGACTGCGGGAGCGGTTGAAACCGGGGCAGAATCCTGCTTCGCGGTCGGTGACTGAGGTGTTGTCGGAGCTTGAGTTTGGGCGGTAGCCTGAGCAGCTTTCTGGACGGCTCTGCAAATTTGATCCCCTATCACTTTTTCGTCTGCCCGAATGGGTGTGGCTGACCCGTTAAGAGCGCGGCATTGAATTGTTGTGTTTGTTTTGGGGGCAGCAGCATCCTGCCCGAACGTGGAGATTGCCAGCAAGCAAGCACAGAAAGCTAGTTGAACGGCTTTTTTCATTGTCTAAGCTCCTTTCACTCTATGATCTGGCCGGACTCACTCTTCTGTCACTCCTATGTCATTGGGGGCGTTCCGGCCGAGTTAACTGTCCTTTGGGGTAGGTATTGTATTTAGCGAAACTAGGGAAGCTCCAAACAAAAGAAAGTCCATTCTGGGAAATTTCCACTGGGGTAAGGCTGGCCACAAAAGACCGTCGCGTTGTGTCGAGACTTTTTCGTCCGGGTCTGAAGTATAAACCTCGCTGTCCATGATCCGTTCGCCGCATCCGTGCATGATGTCTCCACAGCGCTTCTTCCCAATTTTGCGTGCGGGACCCGCCTCACGAACCGCTCTTCGGGAGAATCTCAATCTCCAAAGAATTGGACTCAATGCGCTCCGTGAAGACCTCGGAGCCTTCAGGCGGAAGATTTGCAAGCTCGCTGATTGGCTTGGTCGGAAGGCGTGGGCGAGGTATTCCGCTGTAGGACACGCTGACCTGATACTTACCGGGCATATTGACAAATGCAGAATGATACTGTGTCAGCGTGACGTTACGCCCGTACAGGTAGCCGGGCGGAAGCCGAATCCACCATTCGTATGGAGGCTTGCCGAGCCCACCGACTTGTATAGGAGAGTTTGGTAAAACCCTCCTTCTATGGTGGTCCCGAACTATCAGGGAGAGGTTGGCTGGAAATCCGAGGTTTTCCTCGTAAGACAGTGCTACCCAGAGATCTCTCTGCCCACAATTTTGCAATTCTATGCGGATAGGTACTGAATGGCCAGGTTCAAACATGGTCTCTTTGGCCGAGAGGTGAATGGAGAGGCTGTTTTCACAGCGAGCGACGCTCGGCGATGGGGCGCCTGCGTCCTGAGCATGGACGAAGGTGCACCCAATTGCAATGATAGCAGCTAAACGCAAGATCAAGGTCAAGGTACGGTCGTACCGCATGCTTGTGCAATCGCTCCTGGGGATAGTTCCCCGGGATTACCGCATCAGATCAGTGAAGTCATTTGCCTACGATCTCACCATTCCTCTGACTGAAGCATATCAACGTTGCCATCATGTCAGTAATCTGCGAGCCGTTCGTTCGATATGCCATAAGGACCGGAATCGCAAAAACCGAACCGAGGGTCAACACCGTATTGAAACCCTTGAAGCCCGATAACAAAGCCTCCAGGGCCATCTGTTCCCGGAATGGAAGATTGAACCCGTTAAGACCCTGGTGCGTCACCGCGACTGGCTGAGAGATTGAGGAATTTGTGGCAAAGCTCCATCTAAAAAGATTCTAAAGACCTTCGGGTTCCGACAGCAAAATTGCGGCTCAGTACAAAAACAGAGTCGCCGGAAGGCCAAAAGCCTCCCGGCGGCCGGAATGCGGCATTGCAAATGCGCGATTAGAACTCGAAGCGCAATGCGAACTGCATCACGCGGGGGTTAGTCAGGAGTCCCGTGTAATTGCCGAAAGTGGAAGAAATGTCTACCTCCGGCACGTTCGATTGGACGTTGAACCTCACGGAGTTCGTGACGTTGAATACTTCCCAGCGGAACTGGAGGGTATATTTCTCATTCCACGGCATATGCCAACGCTTGGCTAGCCCCAAATCAACGTTGAAGAATCCTTGTCCGCGAATCTGATTCCTCGCCCCTCCCGATCCCGGGAACGGGCTCTGGAAGGCACCAATGGCATCCGGTCCGTTGCTGAATATGTTGATGTTGCCAGCGTCAGGCCCGCTGGTTACTGGGAAAGCTCCCGTCTTAACTGGCGCAATGAGCTGCGCGTTTCCGCCTAATTGCCAGTTCGTCGGCCACTGGAATCCGTTGCTGATATTCACAGGAAAGCCACTGGTATGCCGAAACAGCCCCGACAATTGCCAACCGCCAATAACGGCATCGAGGAATCCATGCGCGTTGGGAGCCAAAGCACGTCCCTTTCCGAACGGCAGCTCGGCGATCCAATTGGCGTTAAATTGGTGCGTGGCATCGAAGTCCGATACTGCCCGCAATGCATTGGGATCCCAGGAGTTGATGATTTGCCCGCTCAATCCGCCCCATTGCCCGATGCGCTCGGCGTCTGAATTGATGTCCATGGACTTCGAGAACGTGTAGTTGAAGTCGAATTGAAATCCATGGGACATTCGGTGCCGCAGCGTCAGCTGCATGGCGTTGTAAGCAGCGTTTCCAATCGTGCGCCACGCATAGAGTGACGAGTACTGCCCGTTCCAGAAGGTGCCTGGGTTGTTTGTGGGAAAATACGGTCCGTTACAGGCTGGAAAACCTGGCTGCCCACAATTCGGATCATTGTTTGCGTCGGAAATCCCGAACAGATCATAAATGAAAAGTGCCGTCGTCTCGTTCTGCGAGAAGCAGCTGAACAGATCGTACACGGCCTGCAGGGCATTCCCTGTGCCACCACCACTGCAGGAGAGTGAGTAGGCGCCTCCAGGACCAACCGGGGGCATGATGTCCGCCCAATACTGTGCAGTTGAACCAACCATTTGCGGCGTGACGGACGACGTTGGTACACCCTGCCGATAGAGTTTCGCAAGAGTATCAATGGCCTGGAAATACGTAACCTTTGTTTTCGGATCCGTGAGGTTCAGCGGCATGGCCGTATCTTCCTGGGCCAGCAGCCGGTGCGAGAGCCGCCCCACATAGGCGGCTTCGATCGAGAACCCGCTCCGTAATTCTCTCGCAATAGAGAAGTCGATCGTGTAGGAGTAAGGAGTCTTCAAGCCGCTGTCATTGCCCCAGGCGATCGCGAAACCATACGGACTGAGATTGTTGTTGGCAAAAATATTTGGGAACGGCGTGGGCAGCGCCGGGGGCACCGGCGCAAATAATTGGTTTCCCTGCGTGTCCTGCGTCGGGATGACATTCATGCTGGTTAGGCGCGGCGCCGTGCCCGGACTTACCAGGCCCGCAGAATTCGTCAAGACATCCAGCAGTCCGAACGAGCCGCCGCTCTGGTCAAAAGTGTCCACAATGCTCTCGCCGAGCCGGTCATAGACGATGCCAAAGCCCGCTCGGATGCTGCTCTTCCCCGGACCGCCGAACAGGCTCTTCCGGAGTCCACTATCCCCCTTGGGGGACCACGCAAGTGAGAGCCGCGGCCCGAAATCCTTGTAATCCCAATAGTAATATCCCGGCTTTCCGCGGTTTGCGGGACCGGCCCAATCGAAAGAGAGAGGAGCGTCGGCATACGAGCCGATGCCCTTGGCCATATTTGCTCCGCGCTGGGCGAACCACTGCCAGAGCGGCTGTGTTGTCGTTGCCTCCATGCCTTTCGTTTCCCACGGCGGCGAAAACAGTGAGTAGCGTAATCCAGCGGTGACCGTGAAGTTGGGCTTCACCTTCCAGATGTCCTGCACGTACATTTCGTAGGCGTTTTCAGCAAAATGTCGCCTAATCGCCGTGCCTTCCGGAAGTACCTGGCTTTGGCGGTTGAAATTGTAGAAGGCATCGACTTCTGAGACCATACCGGCAATGGACATCAAAGGGAAATCGTATGAGTTATTGAAGTTCTGATCGATTTGCGGATAGTGCGGCTCGCTGGGGTTGTTGACTGGATCGAAGCAGCTTCCGGTTGCCGTCGCCGCGGTGGTTGAGCAGTAAGGATCAAAGTGTCCAATCGCACCCGTATTCGCCATGCCTGCCGTGTCCAGCCAGGATGCATTAATAGATCCGTCACTAAAAGAATTGTTTAGATTCTTTTCAAGGTTCCTCAGGAACGAAGCCTGTGCGCCCACCTGGATCGTGTGCTTGCCATGAATCTTCGTTATGTCGTCGTAAATATTGTGAATTGGGCGCTGAAAATCCGACGACCTCGTGATTCCCAGGTCGATGCCACGGAAAAAGTTCCAGTTTTGCGTGGAGTCGCCGATAAACCCATTACTCTCTCGTATGAATCCATACCGGAAGTTGTTGATGAGAGTGGGCGATAGCGTTGCAGAATAATTAAGAATCAACCCTTTGTTGTAATTCAACGAGGTGGTTTCCGGAAGCGTTCCCGAAAGGAAGGCCGCTCCTCGTGAAGTGGCATTTGCCAAGGCACCGCTCAAGGAAAGCCGGTGTTTCGCATCCGCCGTCAAGTTGTAGTCCAGCTTGGCGATATACCAGTTGTGCGTCGTATACGTCGGTGCCGCGAAGCGAAAACCGGACGTATTTACACCGTCCCCTACTGTCGTATCGTTCGGCGGGGGATAGGTCTTTTTCATGAATGTTAGAACCGTTGGATCAGGTCCCAAGTCCTGTGGATCCATCGCTTGAATTTGGGTCGGCGAGAGTGCAAAGTTCCCAGGCGCAACCGTGTAGCTAGCGCCGCTCGCTCCCGTGACTGAACCGCCCAGGCAGGCTGTTGGGTCCGCACAAGTGTACTGAATGACTCCATCCCTCAGACCAGCTGTCGGTATCGTACGCAATGCGCTTTGGTTTTCTGCGTCCCGGTAACCTTCATAATTTGCGAAGAAAAATAGACGGTTCTTCTTAATCGGCCCGCCAGCCGACACGCCAAAAATGTTGCGCGTAAGTTTGAGAGGTTTATTCGCAACGCCCGCCGTCAATTGTGATTGCTTGATAAAATAGTCATTCGCGCTGGTCAAGCTCGTGCGGTTATACTCATACAGCGACCCATGGAGATCGTTGGTTCCGCTCTTAGTAACTAGCGCAACTTGTGCACCTGACGAACTCCCTTGATCCGCGTTGTAGTTGGTCGTCGTGACGCGAAATTCTTCAACGGAGTCCAACGTCACTGGCAGCACCGACTCGAATGCGAACCCACCCTTTGGGTTCACCGGTACACCGTCAAGTGTGATATTGCTCTGGTCGCTCCGCGCACCGTTAACAGATCCACTCCTCGTATCGGTTACCGTATTGATATCAGATCTGTTGCCTGTGTATACCACTCCGGCTTGCAAGCTCAACAAGTCGGGGACATTGCGGCTCTCTAGCGGAAGCTGTTTCACCTGGTTTTCATCAAACGCAATCCCCAGAGACGCGTCGGTTGTATTCAGCGTCACGGCCTGCGCGGAGACTTCTACTGTTTGGGTTGCCACGCCAACCTCTAGCGTGACGTTGACCGTCGTCGGTAAGTTAACGAGCAGTTGAAGGTTCTTATGTTCGAACTTTCGAAAATTAGTCATTTCCACTGTCAAGGAATAAGTGCTCGGGGGCAACGCAAGGAATTCATATTCGCCTGTTGAGCTAGTTTGCGTTTCCCGCTGTAACGTCTGCCCGGTACTCATAAGCGTAACCTTCGCACCGACGATCGCGGCACCAGTCTTATCGGTAATCGATCCCCGTAGAGAGGTCGTACCGGTCTGCGCCCAAGTACATGTAACCGCGAACAAGGAGATAAGCAGGCTGAGGAAAAGATTGCGCTTCATGGAATTCCACTTCATAGACTGCTCCTTTCGCGCACCATGATTGAAGATGGGACACGGGTTGGCGGAAGGCGCCAGGAAAATGCAAAAGTACACCGGCCTATTGCCGTCCACGACTCCAAACCAAACTTGGAAGGACCTCGGGCAACCTTCCTGCCACTCAAACCATAAATTATTGCTCTAGCTTTTAGGACAATTTGAGGCTTTCTGTCAAGAAAAGTTCTTCTAAATTCTTTGCTCCTAAATTCTTATCAAATCGTTTTGATCGGATTACTCGATGGATTTTAGCGAGCGAGTCCTGTCTTGGAAGTACTAGCCCACACTATTCCAAGCGCAGTAGCTTGGCTTCCGTGATGGCGGGGATCGCCCGGATGGGTTCGAGAATCGAAGGGGACACGGGCCCGTCCAAGCGGACCAAGGCGGCGGCTTCCTCTCCGCGAACCGCTTTTCTTCCGAGGGCAAACGTTGCAATGTTTACGCCAAGCTTTCCCAGCGTCGTTCCGACGTTGCCGATCACGCCGGGCTCATCGCGGTTCCGTAAATAGAGAATCGTTCCTTCGAGCTGCGCCTCCAGCGGAATGCCTTCCATCGCCAGGAGGCGAGCCGATCCATCGTGAAAGACCGTGCCTTCGGCCGTGAAGCCACACGCGGAACCGGTCTTCTCCGGCAACACGCAAACTTCCAGCGTATTCGGGAAGCCGTGTTCCCGCCTGCGCGTCTCTTCCTGCACGCTCAGTCCGCGCGCTGTCGCCACTGCGGGCGCGTTCACCACGTTGACCTTCTCATCCAAGACGGCGTTCAGCACTCCCGCAAGCACCGCGCTGCGAAGCAAGTGCGTGCCCACTTCGGCGACCTCGCCCGCGTAACGAATGCGGATTCGCGCAGGGCGCGCTGCCGCGGCTTGCGAAACCAGCGACCCGAGCCGCTCCGCCAATTCCAGATACGGCCGCACGCGGCGGTATTGATCGGCGGAAAGCGACGGAAGATTCACGGCGTTGCGGATGATTCCTTCCGCCAGGTAGTCCTTGATCTGCACCGCCACTTGCGTGCCCACTTCTTCCTGAGCTTCCGCCGTGGAGCCCGCGACGTGTGGCGTCGCGATCACGTTTGGCAGCCCGACGAGCGGAGAACTCTTCGGCGGCTCTTCGGCGAACACATCCACGGCAGCGCCCGCGAGCTTCCCGCACTTTAACCCTTCGGCAAGCGCGGCTTCGTCCACGAGTTCGCCGCGCGCGGCGTTGATCAGGCGCGCGCCGCTCTTCATTTTCTGGATATTCGCTTTGTTGATGAGATTCTGCGTCGCCGGGCTCAGCGCCGTATGCAGCGAAACAAAATCGCTCTCCGCCAGCAGTTGATCGAGCGGCACGAGCTCGACCGACATTTCGCGCGCCGCCGCTTCGCTGATGAAGGGGTCATAGGCCAGCACGCGCATGTCAAACGCTTCCGCGCGCACAGCCACCTCGCTGCCGATTCGGCCCAAGCCGATCAGGCCCAAGGTTTTCCCGCGAACTTCCGTTCCCGCAGCGGACGATTTTTCCCAGCGCCCCTCGTGGATGGCTTTGTCCAGGCGAGGCACTTGTCGTGCTAGAGATAGCAGCAGCGCGAAAGTGTGCTCCGCGACGCTCACGGCGTTTCCGCCGGGAGTGCTCATCACCAGCACGCCGCGCTTGGTGGCCGCTTCCAAATCGATATTGTCTACGCCCACGCCCGCGCGGCCCACGGCACGAAGCTTTGGCGCCTTGGCCAGCAAGTCCGCAGTGACTTTCGTGGCGCTTCGTACGATCAATGCGTCTGCATCGGCAATTTCCCGTTCGAGCGTTTCTTTCGTCGTCAGCACCGTGTTCCAGTCCGTCTGCTCTTTCAGCAGCTGCACGCCTCGCTCGCCGATCTTGTCCGCAACGATGACCTTCATTCCGCCTCTTTGTGGCACAGCGTGTTTTTGGGTTTCCTGGGAAACAGATGCGAGTTTGCTTGCTAGCATAAGAGATCAAAAGTAGCGAGTCCTTTTCGCTCTGTCAATTCGGTATAAACCCTTACGAAAGCGCGGACAAAATGACTATTCGGCATCAACGCGCATAAAGTCTTTGCTATATTGAATTGAGGAGTGAGCGACGGAAGGAGCGCGCGAGAAATCGATGAACCTTGCTGAGAAAATCCAAGGCGACCTGGTCGAAGCCATGCGCGCAAGAGATGAATTGCGGCTGAACGTGCTCCGCGGAATCAAATCGGCCATTAAGCTCAAAGAAGTGGAAAAGATCAAAACACTAGACGAAGCGGAAACGATTCAGATCTTACAAACCCTCGTAAAGCAGCGCAAGGAATCCATTGAACAGTTCACCAAAGGCAATCGTCCGGAGCTCGCTGCAAAAGAAACCAAAGAACTGGCCATTATAGAGTCCTATCTTCCCGCCGGCGCGACCGAAGCGGAAATGGATGCAGCCATCAGCAAAGCGATCTCCGAGACCGGAGCGAATTCCATGAAACAGATGGGCGCCGTCGTGAAGGCGGCCAAGTCTGCGCTGCAGGGGAAGACCGTCGACGGCAAAGTATTGAGCGATCGCGTGCGCGATCGCCTGTCCAAGGTCGGTTAAAATTCACAGTCACTAGCGTTACTAGGATACAAGCGGGAGCAAAACGAATGCCGGAACGAGGGCCCTCGGCCGACCTGAATTCCCGCGCGCTTGCAATGCTTCGCATCGGCGTCGGGGTTTTGTTCTTTATTTTCGGCGAGTATAAGGTTTTCGGCAAGCAATTCACACTTCACGGCGGGTTCCAATATTGGATCAACCGATTTCTCGAGGGAGGGGCTTACCCGTTCATGGCACCGGTGCTTCGCGGATTTGTGCTTGCGCACGCCACGCCGATCGCATTTTTAGTGGCTTACGGAGAGCTAGGTATTGGAATCGGGCTCATCTTTGGCATTTGGGTGCGACCGGCCAGCGTGGGCGGAATCGTCTTCATGTTCACGCTTCTGTTTTCTTCGGACTATCCCGGCGCAGATGCTCCTTTTTGGCAATACTTCGGCGCCAGTCTGAGTCATTCGGTGTTCATTCTCTGCTTTGTTGCGTTCTTGGTCGGCCGCGCCGATACCCTGTGGTCGGTGAAGACTCTGCGCGGCAGTCGATCTCCTCAGAGCTGAAAGCAGTAATCAATGGCCGACAGGCCAGCACCGCCGTGTTTCCTTCATCGCCGGCAATGATGCGATACAGCTTCGGTGGGAGGTGAGTTTGATGCAGGGGTTGCTATCGGAGCCCGTTCCTGCGAGATGAAACGCCCAATAGCACTACCTATCAAGAGTAACTCCAAAACATCGACGGGGTCAGCTGGAGTTTTCGACAAGCGCCGGAGGTGTGTCTATGAGCGCCCGTGCTCCACAAATCGCTGGACTCTTTTCCGTCTGCAGCCGGTTCCGCTGCGCAAGAAGCCTCCATAGACGGGAGATCCGCCTATCCACCGGAAGCATGGAAGCGAATCCGCGCAGAAGGAATCTATTTGGCCTGCGTGTTGTCTTTGCCGTGGCTGTATCCGCGGCCCTGCTGAGAATCAATCTCGCCCTGTTTCCTAGGACTGTTTCGAGGAGTAGAATGCTGGATAAATTGTAGGCATGGAGGAAAGCGATGCATGCCGACCGAGTGGAAGTTTCCTGGGACACCGCCAAATCCAACTGGCTGGTACGGATTATGACGGGCGAAGAGGTAATTCGGCGCCATTGCAAGGCGCCTAAGGATGCGGACGAGCAAACCCTGCGCTCCGTGGTAAAGAAGGCCGTGCAAGAGGAAGGTTACGAGCCGGAGGTTGCGGAGCTCAGCATCCGCCGCTAGCTGCCCTCCCTCCGCACCCTGAAATCCGGAGGACATCAAGAAGCGCTGATGTTGGTGTAGCAGCGCATCGACAGTATCTATCGTATCTATTGTTGGACGTGCAGATCGAGGTCAATGGAATGTAACAGAGTTCCGCTCGCACCAGTGATCAGCAATTTGTACTTTCCAGGTTGCGCGGCGGAGTCCACCTGCAAGGTCAGCGCAACGCTTCCCGAGCCGGTGATCGTGGGCGGGTCAAAGCTCCCGAAAATGTTGGACGGCAGACCGCTGACACTGAAATCCACCGTCCCGGTGAAGCCTTGCAATGCCACAATGCTGAAGGTGAAGACCCCTGTAGTACCGAGAGGAATCTGGATTTTGGCCTTTTGATGTTGAGGTTGATCCAGGGAGAAGTCGCCCACAGAAGCAGCGTTGGCCGCCAGCGCCTGTATTAGATCCAACCGGCCATTGCCCATATTGGGCCCGATGGGTACCGCGTGGGCCACCGCGGCAGCGGCCTGCGACTCGTTTATGCCGGGCTTTTGGTCCAACAACAGCGCAGCTGCCCCAGCAACGAAGGGCGCGCTAAACGAGGTTCCCCATCCAGCCCCATAGGTGCCGAAGGGATAAGTGCTGATGATGGCTTCACCTGGGGCCGCTACCCAAACGATGGCATCGCCAAAGTCGGAGAAAGTGGATCGCTGGTCCAAGTTGCTCGTGGAGGCCACTCCCATCACGTCGTTTTGGAGCGCCGCCGGATAAACGATTTCCCTTGTGCCATCATTGCCCACCGAGGCGCTGCAAATCACATTTCGCTGGTTGGCAAAATCGAGCGCTTTGGTTAGCTCATCCGAATTGGACTGCAGATCGAAGCTCATGTTGATGACGCTGGCCTGGCTCTGCACCGCAAAGTAAATGGCGCTCAAAATATCGGAGAGTAACCCCGTCCCATCGGAATGGAAGGCTTTTAGCGGGAGAAGCTTGGCTTGTGGGGCCACGAGATGGATGACGCCCATCACCATTGTGCCATGGCCAAAGGCCGCGTATTCAGGATTCCCATCGAGGACGGCAGCAGTCGACTGGTCCAGGACCGCCGCGGTAGATTGATTCACAATCGCGGCAGGGCAACCGGAACTTCCGGGTAAAGTGCCAGCCTGGCAGCAAGACCCTTTGCAGCGCCGGGTGATTGGGGTCCACACCCGTGTCAATGTCCGCCACGATGCCGCTCCCGGCCACGTGAAACGTGTTCTGCGCCTCCAACACACGAACGATCTGCGACGCAGGCTGATTCACGTAGCCGTCCTGGACGGAAGCGCCGAAGTACGGCACGGGGCGGGTGTCGGAAAGCCCGGCAGGTACTGGACCAGTTTGATTCAATCCCGTTACCAGAGCCACCGCTTGATCGCGCTCGACGTTGATCACTCCCCGTGCGTTAAGCAGTTCAGGCAAAACATCATCCAGATCGGCCTCCGAAGGAAACGTAATCAGAAAAACATGATTCGCGTGGCCGTCAAGGCTTTGGACTACCGTACAGCCCACTTCCTCGCAAGCCTCCTGAAGCGAGTCAAGACCCTCAGTGTCGCGCACAATGAAGCGATGGTGGGCGGAGGCGCTGATGGGCAACAGGCCTGACAGAACCAGCAGGGATAAGAGCCGTTTGAGCCTCATGCGTCAAGGCCTCTTTTCTTTGAGAATTGATCTTCGGAGTTCTGTTTTCCCCGGTTATTTCTCCGAGGATTGGAACTCTCCCTAGTTTTTCCAGACTGCGTCGCGGGACGTGGGCAACTCAACTGATACCCAGTGGTTTTCTGCAACTCCTATCTCCAGCCTTAGGTGATCGTGAGGAGCGAAGTCCAACTGAAACTCACCTAGCTCGTTCGTGGTTGTAGCCTCGATAGGCTCCGCTTTGCTCTGGAGGACTACGGGGACGCAGTTGGGTAGAGGCTCTGATCTTTCCTCATGCAAAACCTGACCCACAAGCTTGATGCGGCGCGCGTCTATTTGCGCCTCGAGCCAAAGGTCAACCACCACATCCCCGCATTCGTACAGGAGCGTATGGCCCCCCGCCAGCGCAGCCCGAACTCCGGACGGCAAGGGCTGAACGAGGCTGTCAAAGACGAGCCGCCCTTGGTACACGGGTGGCGCAGGCGCGACATTTCCGTGGAGCAAGGAATCCAGGCAAGGCCAAAGCTCCTGGAAAAGCAGATCGACAGGGACTTTAGGGAGCGAATAGGCATCGAGCAGCGGTAGTTGTGACTTGCCGTCTTGAACGGTGAGAACCACCACGCACCTTTCTAATCTGAGTACAATTTTGTGCAGAGCCGCCACGATTTCTGGCGGCGAAGGGACTGGGAGTCGGGAGTCCAGAACGGCGGCGTCGGGTCTTTCCTTCTCTGATAGAACGAGCGCCTCCGTGAGACTTGAAGCAGCGACGCAGTGGCACCCCATGGTCCTGAGCAAGATGCGCACATTGTCACACACTAACTGGTGCGCTCCGATCATCAAGATTGTGGGCCGACTCCGTCTTACCTTTACACGCATCCACGACCTTTCGCGACATTTTATAGTTCCCTTCGACTTATGCCATGTTTAACGGCGCGGTCAATTGGGGAAAAACCTCATACGCTTAGAAACTACACCCTAGAGAAAGGCCCCTCAGGCCCGACTTCTGGCGAGGCAGAAAGGCGGAGACGGAGGCGAAGGTTTCCAAGGCCCGCTCGAAAAGAAAAGTGGGACTCGGAGAGAGACAGGATGCCCTTCCCGCGAGATTCGGAGTTACAGGGTAGAGTTTTATGCAGGGGCGAGCTAAGCGGCTCCGTGTTGACGGCGTCGGCATTCGTGGTGCGGGCCAAGCGGCGAGTTTTCTAAGAATCTTGTCGTTGGTCGGCCTGCATCTTCTTCGCGCGGCCCTCTAGATCCTTGTCCGGCTTGGCGGCGAGCAACTTCAGCGCGACTTCCAGATTGTCGCGACCAACTTCGCGGATGATACGCGGGTGATCGTTCTCATTCAGCGCGCGCAGATAAAAAATTCCGCCCATCTGGAGAAAGCTGTCGCGGAGCGCCAGCAGATAGACGCACGGATCGATGTCCGGCCCAGATCTGGTGCTAGGCGGCGGCCGGCTGCGCTTCCAGGATGTGCGCGGGGACTTTGCGCAGGTCCCAGACGATGCCCAGCCAGGACATTAGTTTCAGCGTGTAATACGTGATGTCAATCTCCCACCAGTAGAATCCCTGGCGTGCCGAAGCCATGTAGTGATGATGGTTGTTGTGCCAGCCTTCGCCGAGGGTGAGCACCGCGAGCAGCCAATTGTTGCGGCTGGTGTCGCTCGTCTCATAGCGGCGCGAACCGAACAGGTGCGAGAGCGAATTGATGGTGAAGGTGTCGTGCCAGAGCAGCACGGTGCCCAGGCAGAATGCCCAGATAAACAGAGGCCATCCACCGATCAGCCACAGCACCGTGCCAAGCACCGCGGGCGGCACCATGTGGTATTTGTTCAGCCAGCGCAGCTCGGGAAACTTGGCGAAGTCGCCGATGTAGTCCAGGCGCGTGTCATTGTATTTGTCCGAAAGGATCCAGCCGATGTGCGACCAGAAAAACCCAAAGAGCGTGGGCGAATGCAAATCCAGTTCCTGGTCCGAGTACCGGTGATGGTGGCGGTGATGCGCCGCCCACCACAGCACGCCCTTCTGCGAAGAGGACATGGCCATGAAAGCGATGACGAACTGAAACGCGCGGCTGGTCTTGAACGAGCGATGCGAAAAATAGCGGTGATACCCAGCGGTGACAAAAAACATGCGTACCATCAACAGCGTCAGGCAACTCACGAGGTAATACCAGTGAAAAGGGATGAAGAAAACGAGCAGCGCAGCGAGATGCACGAGAAGGAAAGGCAGCGAGTGCAGAATCGAAATCCGCGAGCCGTTGGGCAGCGGGAGGCTTAAATACTTGGGAACAGAAGCCATCCGGCAGAATCCTCCGCTTCGAAATAAAGGCGCTTTGAATCGCATCATTCCGCAAGCTCAGATTCAGCCAGAACTTTGCGCCTCATACGAGCAATTTCAGTCTACGGTTGCGCTCGGAGTAGGGTCAAGCGCAACGAAGTACAGGTTGCACGAAAGTTGGATGTCCGAAAGTACAGTCGGGTTGTGAAAAACAGAAAATTTATTGGATGATTTGGGTCGCTAGAGCAGTGACTAATGAACAGGAATGCGGCGCCGGAGTTGTGTTATTGTCGCTGCTGCATCGATTCCTGTAAGAGTTGGTCCCGCAAACTTTTAAGGAGGACAAGCTGGATATTGCCTTTGGGTGAAAAAACAAATGGCGGAACGCCTTGTACTCGTAGGATTGATCCCACAAACGGTGGTGCTGGATCCTGGTGACCAGGTTTCCTGGATTTCCGACGCGGGAAACCTGCGTGTCGAGTTTGATGTGAACCGCTGCCCTTTTTCCTCCAACATCTTTCAGGCGCCCGCTGGCGTCCGCCTGTCAAGCGGCCCACCACGCCCCGGCAGCAAAGCCGCGACGTACAAGTATCGGCTGTGGCTCAACGACCAGCTCGTGGGCCAGGGCGAGGTGATCCTCCGCGAGAAATAGTAGACCAACTCGCTCAAAGCGTTGTTTTTCTTTGTTTTTCCCCGCGGAACTTTGCGGCGACTCCATAGGAATACAAGGAGGGGTATTTTCGCTGGCCGGTCAGCTCGGAGGTGCGGTTACTCTTGCTTCGGCGGGTACGTCTTTCACGATGGGCAAGTCTGCCAAGGAGAACATCGACATGCGTAGGAACCGTTCCTTTCTCTGGGTTTGGGACTTTTGCTCGCGGCCACGCCTGCCCTGGCACAAGAGACTACGTCGTCCGGACAAGAGGCTGGGCCGCGCCGTGTAGCAGGCCGGAGGCAACGGCGGGACGAGGGAGGTGGCCGGCCTGTCTTCGGAAAGATTACGGCAATGAAAGATGGCACGCTTGAGCTGACGAAACCCGACGGAAACAGCATCACCGTCAAAGTTACTGACAAGACCGAGTACCACAAGGACCGCCAAAACGCAAAGCTCGCGGATTTCAAAGTAAGTGACATGGTTTTTATTCGCGTACAGGGCAGTGGGGATCAGGACCTCACGGCGCTGCTGGTAGCAGGGCGCACTGGCAACGGGCCGGGTGGTCCTGGCATGGGAGGTCCTGGCGGCGGAATGATGATGATGGGCGGTGGCGAGCTCGGAAAAGATTTCGTTTTTGGCGAAGTAAAGTCCGTGGATGCGCCCAAAATCACCGTGTTGCGGCCGGACAAGCTCACGCAAACACTGGAGCTGAACGAGCAAACTTCGCTGCGCAAGGGCCGCGAAAGCGTGACGATGGCGGATATTCAGGTCGCAGATCATGTATTTGTGCGCGGGGCCGTGCAGAACAATGCATTCGTGCCAAAGATACTGATGGTCATCGGACCCGAGCAATGGAAACGCATGCAGGAAATGGGCATGACGCCGGGCGTGGTCAAGCCGCCGGACGATGCCAAGCCCAATCCTCCGCAACATTAGATTGCAAGCGGGGAGTCTTCGAATTGCGGCTCATCTGGCGCGCCATTTTTGTTTTCAGCTTGGCGGAGATTTTGTGGCCGCGCGCTTCAACCGCACAGGAAGCGCCGCCCGCCTCTGCGCCCGTGCCGCAGACTGCGACTACCGCCCCGCCATCTGCGCCGCAAGCCGCAGCGGCTCCTGCGCCTGTCACATTCGAAATTTCTGGTTCAGCCCGCAGCAGCAAAACACCGCTGCCCGGCGTGACGGTCACAGCCACGAACACGCTGACCGAAAAAAAGTACGTGGCGGCGACGAATTCGGAAGGGAAATTCAATCTTTTCGGCTTGGCGCGCGGAAGGTATGTCGTGCGAATCGAGTTCATGGGCTTCGCTACGTTCACGCAAGAAGTGATGCTAAACCCAGAGAATCCCGCGGCGAAGGTCGACGCCGAGCTGTTGCTAGCCTCCCGGCAGCAAGAGCAATCCAACAATGCCATGGCCGCGCTGGCCGCCACAGGGCGGGGCTTTCAGAGCCTGGCGATGGAAAACTCGCTTTCTTCCCGGGGAGGTGGACGCAACGACTTCAGCGGCACGAACGGGAATGGCGGCGGCCAAAATAACGGAGACGTCGCGAGCCTGCCGCTGAACGGAGCGGGAGCGGAAGAGCCCACCGAATCCGTCAGCGTGAGCGGTGCGCAGGGGCGCACGCAGGATTTCGGCTTCGGCAACGAAGAAGAGTTGCAGCAACGCATCCAGGAGTTTCGCGACCGCATGCAACGGGAAGGCAGAGGTGCTTTCGGCCCGCCTGGCGGCGGAGGATTCGGCGGACCGGGAATTGTGCTGATGGGTCGCATGCCGCGGGGCTTCAACATCAACCAACCACACGGTGTTCTCAACTTCACGGATGACAACGTCGGACTGGATGCGCAGCCCTTCTCGTTGACGGGCGTTCCCACGCCTCAGGCCTACTACAACCAGGCGCGGTTTGGGGCAAACGTCGGCGGCCCCTTGAACATTCCGAAAGTTTTTCATGGCGGCAACAGGTGGTTCTTCTTCGGAGGATGGAACGGATCGCGCGGCAGTAACCCGTACGATGCGTTTTCGACGGTGCCGACACAACTTGAGCGCAACGGGGATTTTAGCCACTCTACCTATCACGACGGCAGTCCCGTTCAGATTTTCAACGCCCAGAACGGCCAGCAATATCAGTTCAACGGCAATTCCAACGTCCTCGATCCAGCGCTGATTACCACGTCGGCGAAGACTCTTCTGAATTACATCCCTCTCCCCAACATTGCGACCAACGCCTTCGGGCAGAATTTTCACTACGTGACCTCGGCGGACAGCCGCTCGGATTCGGTGATGTTCCGACTAGTCCATAATTTTGGCGCGAGCCCAGATCCTGGCGGCGGCCGCGTGATTCTCGGAGGGCCTGGCGGAATGGAAGTCGGCGGGGGAGGCCGCAGGCGCGCGCAGAACAACATTAATTTCGGGCTGAACTGGGCACGCAGTTCAAGCCGCATTGTGAATCCGTTTCCCTCTTTGGCGGGCGGGAACAGCACGCAAGGCCTGAACGCCAATGCGGGGTGGGTGTACGGCAAAGGCCGCGCCACCAACATGTTTCGCGTGAATTACAACCACAATCACGTTGCCACAACGAACCTGTACTCGAACGTGACCAATGTGGATGGGCTGGCGGGCATTACGGGAGTCTCCACCAATCCGTTTGATTGGGGCTTGCCGGGAATCAGCTTCACGTCTTTCGGCGGCCTGAATGACCCAACGCCGCGGCGGGAACTGGATCAGACTTACACGATTTCCGACACCATTTCCTGGAATCACGCAAAACACAACTGGCGGTTCGGCGGAGATTATCGTCGCATCCTGCAAAGTTTTCACTCCGCCAGAAACGCACAGGGGAGCTTCATCTTCACCGGATTCGCGACGTCGCAATATGCAACGGCAGGCGCCGCGTCTTGCCCTGGCACTCGGCCGTGTCCCGTGGCGGACACGGGCTACGACTTCGCCGATTTCCTATTGGGCTATCCACAGCAAACTTCGCTTCAATTCGGGACCAATGCCTATAATTTCCGCGCCAACTCTTACGATTTTTTCGTTCAAGATGACTGGCGGTTCCGGTCGAGTCTGTCTTTCAATCTGGGCCTGCGCTACGAATACAACGGCCCGTACGCCGAAGCGAACCATCGTATTGCAAACCTGGACGTGGCGCCCGGTTTTGCCGCGGCTGTGCCCGTCTTGGCAGGCCAATCCGGGCCCTACAACGGCATGTTCCCGAATTCCCTGATCCGGCCGGACCGCAACAATTTCGCGCCGCGCGTGGGCATCGCCTGGAAGCCTGAAAAGAAAATGGTGCTGCGTGCCGGCTACGGCATCAATTACAACCTCGCACAGTACGGCGCGATGATACAGAACTTTGCGTTTCAACCGCCGTTCGCCAACACTCAGACGAATACAACGGACCTCACGAGCCTCACGGCCGGAAACGCCTTGACACTGCCCAATGGCTTTCCGGGCGCGCAATCCGGCACCGTGACCAACAATTTCGCGGTCAATCCCAACTACCGCCTCGCCTACGTGCAAATCTGGAACCTGGCTATTCAGCGCGAGCTGCCGGACGGCATCGTCCTGAACACCGGATACAACGGTTCCAAAGGTACTCGGCTGGATACGGAGCGCGCGCTGCTGGTTTCGGGAAACCAGCCCTTCATCTACGAATCTTCCGAGGGCAATTCGATCCTGCATGCCGCCTCCGTGCGATTTCGCAAGCGTATGGCCAAGGGAATTGGGCTGAGCGCGCAGTACGTGTATTCCAAGTCCATCGATGATGCTTCTTCGATTGGCGGGGGAGCAAGCGTGGTGGCGCAAAACCCCTTCGACATTTCCGCCGACCGCGGACTCTCCAGCTTCGATCAGAGGCACAAGTTCACCGCGAACTGGATTTACGATTTGCCGGTTGGAGAGAACCGTCACTTCGTCCCCAAAGGCGCCTTGGGCCACATCCTTGGCGCTTGGCAATGGAGCGGCGACTTTACCGTGGGTTCGGGCGTTTACTTCACACCGCGCGTCCTGGGCGGCGCGCTGGACATCGGCCGCGGTGTGAGCGGCTCCCTGCGCGCGAACATGGTCCAAGGACAATCGATTACTCTGAGCAATTCAACCACGCGCGAATGGTTCAACACCGCGGCGTTTTGCGCGCCCAGCGCCACGTGCGTCAATCCGAACGGCACCACTTTTGGTGATGCAGGTCGAAACATCATTGAAGGGCCGGGACAGGTCACCCTGGACATGGCACTGAACAAAACCATTTCCATCAAGGAATCGCGCGCGTTGGACCTGCGGCTTTCCGCCAACAACGTGTTCAACAACGTCCATTTCACGTCCATCAATACGGTGGTGAACTCGCTCGCCTTTGGCGAGGTGACAGGGACGGGCAGCATGCGGCGCGTAACCGTGACCGCGCGCTTCCGGTTCTGAAGGGCAAGACCATGCGGCAAACGCAGGAAAACCTGGCGGCGTTCCTCATGGCCGGTTTGCTAGCGCAGACGGCCGCTCCCTTGGTGGCGCGGCAGGCCCCGCAAATGCCGCTAGCCCCAGGCCGCATCCGCGTTACCACGGAGCTGGTGCTCGTCAACGTGGTGGCCCGCGACAAAAAGGGCAATCTCATCCGTGATTTGAAAAAAGAAGACTTCACGCTGTTGGAAGACGGCAAGAAACAAGAAATCTCCGCGTTTGACTTTGAAAATGTAGATCAGCCCTTGACCGCGGCAGCTGCAGAAGCCACCGTTTCCGGCACGGCGGTTGCGGGAGCGGTCCTGCGCGCCGGGAAAAAAGCGGCCCCCTCGCTGGATGCGCGTGACCGGCGGTTGATGCTCTTCTTTTTCGATTTTTCGGCCATGGGTCCTGAGCAAATCGACCGCGCGGTGGATGCCGCGAAGAGTTTTGTCTCCACCAAGATGCAGCCGGCAGATTTGGTTGCCCTGGTCTCGCTGGCAACGAATCTGCGAGTGGATTTGGACTTCACCGATGACAAGGCCAAGCTTCTGGCGGCGCTTTCGGCGTACACCTCCGGGGAGGGCCAAGGATTCGACAACGACGCCACCGGAAGCGCCGAAGGAACGGCGGAGACCGGTGGCTCCTTCACCGCCGACGACACCGACTACAACACCTTCAGCGCCGACCGGAAACTCCTGGCGCTGCAATCGATCATGCAATCGCTCGGCAAACTCTCACAAAAGAAGAGCCTCATCTACTTCAGCAACGGAATCAGCCAGTCCGGCACGGACAACCAATCAGCCCTGCGCGCCGCCACGGCGGCGGCTGTGAAGGCCAACGTGTCCATCTATGCGATGGACCTCCGCGGCTTACAAGCCTTTCCGCCGGGCGGCGAAGCGCAGGTAGCCAGCCTCCACGGGCAATCGGCGTACTCCGGGCAGTCCGTGCTGAACGACGTGAATAACAACCTCAGTTCCCAGGAGACGCTGGCGACACTTGCCTCCGACACCGGCGGCAAGTCGTTCTTCGATTCGAATGACTTCAGCGGCGTCTTTACCCGAGTGCAGAAAGACACCTCGGCGTATTACGTCCTGGGCTTTACCAGCAGCAATCCCATCAAAGACGGCAGATATCGGCATGTGAAAGTTCAGGTGAACCGAGCTGACTTGAAGCTGGACTACCGCTCGGGCTATTACGCCGACCGCGATTTCGAGCATCTCAACAAGGCCGACCGCGAGCAGCAACTGGAAGACGAGCTGGCCGCGCAACTCTCCCAAGTCGACGTCCCCCTCTATGCGGGCGCGGCCTATTTCCGCCAGGACGATTCGCACTACCACCTCGCCGTTTCTCTGGTGATCCCCGGGTCGCAGATCCCCTTTGTCACCGAAAAAGATAAAGACAACGCGACCATCGACATCATTGGCCAGGTCCTCGAGGGCGGCAAATTCCCCGTGGGCCGCTTGCGGGATACGGTGAAGCTGACCGTGGAGAGCACCCAGCAAGTCCGCCGCAAGAACGTGCAGTACAACACCGGCTTCGTGCTCGCTCCCGGCAGCTATCATTTGAAATTCGTCGTGCGCGAGAACCAAACCGGCCGCATGGGCGCTTTCGAAATGGACGTGCAAGTCCCCGACCTGCGCAAGGTACCCCTGAAGATGAGTTCGGTAGTTCTCAGCAGCCTGCGCACTCCAGTAACCAACAGGAAGGTTGGGCTAAATCCCCTGGTGCGGGATCAGATGGAAACGGTCCCGAACATCACGCACGTTTTCGCGGCGGACCAGCATCTCTATCTGCAGTACGAGGTCTACGACGCCGGAAAAAGCAAAAATCACGTCCCTGCTCCATCAAACGGTCAGGGGGATGCTGCCAAAACGGCCGCGGCGAAAGCGCCGCGCGACAGCGTCCGAGTCCTAACCAGCATTGAATTTCTTCAAGGTGGTTTGAAGGTCTATGAATCCAAGCCAGTGGTGACCAACGAAGTGGCAGCCCCGGAGCGCAAGGCTGTAGTCCTGCAAATCGACGTGCTGCTGCAAGCCCTGAAACCGGGGCTTTACCTGTGCCAGGTGAATGTCATTGACGACGTTGCGGGAAACTTCGCTTTTCCGAGGTTTCCGGTGTTGATCCGCGAAGCGCCACCGGCAAGCGGTGCAAAAGCGGGGAAATGACAGTCGGCAGGCTAGAAGTGTGCGCCTAGCCCGGAAGTCTTAGTCGCCGGCAGCGGCCGCGCGAACAAATTCCACCGATTCGGCCAGTCCACGGCGCATCGGGCCCAGGACGGAAGCGGGCACTTCCCGTTCGGGGGCTAAGGTCACGCTCGTCGCCCTCTTGGGAAATTCCAGCCGTCGGTCCAGTTTCATGCCGGCTTCTCTCAGAAACTCCGCCGAAAAGCCCATATCTTCCGCACGGTCCACACCCCAGAACCAAAGCTTTTCTTCCTGCCGCTGGAGGAAATCCAGGGCCTCCTCGAGCTTTTTCATAGCGCGGTCAAAGGAAGACGCCAGGAAGTAAACGTTCAGCGTCCAGGCGTGGCGCGGGTAGTACACGCGCAGGCGCACGCAATACTTCCCCGAATGATTTCTTTCGATACTGCAGCGGTATTCATTGCGCGAGGTGCTTATCCGAGTAGGCATCGAAGTTCACCGTTCTCAGAAGTCATGGGGCTGGATGACTCTGATCTTGTTCCGGAATCCAAATGTGGTCGAAAGAGCCCAAACCGGGATGTTCGAGACAACTATGGTAAAACCGAACCCAAAGGGAGACACCGCATAGCGTACCGGGGTGTGTGGAGAAAGGCAAGGGGGCGCCGCATCACTACTAAGTTGTTTCTTTTGTTTATGTTAGATTAAGTCAAGCTGCCAAAACTCTTCAGCTTTTCCGGCATCAGCTTGAGCTTACCTTCCTTGAGCAGACGGTCGGAGAGGGCGGAACGGAAGGCTTGAAAAGCCACTTCGCGCTTGGATTGCAGCAATTCGTCGGTCAACTGCTTCTTCTGGGCTTCAAAGTTCGCCGGATCCGCCTCCCCTTTCCCCGCGACGCGGTAGACGAACCAGTTTTGCCCCAAACCCAGCGGCGCGCCAACGTCTCCTTGCTTCAGATTGAAGGCGGCGCCGAGCTGTTTGCCGCTCGCCGCGCCGGGAATCGAGCCGTCGCGGGAGATAGAATCGCTGGTTTTCGAGTCCAGACCAAGGGCTTTGGCCGCAGCATCGAATTTCTCGCCGGCTTTCACGCGCCGCACCAACTCATCGGCTTTGCTCTTCGCCTGTTGGAGGGACTGCTCCTTCTTGAGATCGGCGAGTACGCGGTCGCGCACTTCCTCCAGCGTTCCCTGGTGCGCGGGAAAAGAAGCTTTCAGCGCGAGAACGACGTAGCCGCGATCGGTTCGAATGGGCATGCTCAATTCACCGCTGCGCAGACGAAAGATCTCATCTTTGACTTCCTGGGAGTTCGCAAGCTCCAGAAGCGGGTCCGTGGCACTGACGGGCCGCGTTTCGCCCAGAGTCAGGTGATATTGCTTGGCCAGGTCGTCCAGGGAGACTTTATTCGATTGGCGAATGGCTCGTGAAAGTTGATCGACCGTATCGTTGGCTTGCTTTTCTGCCAGATTGAGCAGCGCTTGCGTGCGCAGGGAATCCTTGACCTCTTCGAAAGGCTTGGTGTGGGCGGTTTGTTTTTCCAGGACTTTGATGATGTGAAAACCGTATTGCGTTCGAACCAAGTCGGAGATTTGGCCCGGAGCGAGGGAAAACGCCGCTTTTTCGAATTCGGGAACCGTCTGCCCCTGGCGAATCCAGCCCAAATCCCCGCCTTTTTCCTTGGTACCCGGGTCTTCCGAGTACTTTTTGGCCAGTTCGTCGAACTTGGCGCCTTTCTTGGCCTGCTTTAGGACGTCTTCCGCCTTTTTCCTCGTCTCTTCCACCAGGGCATCGGTTTGGCCTACCGTCTTGAAGAGGATGTGCTCGACGTGAACCTGATTCGGCACCTCATACTGCTGGATATTGTCCTGATACTGCTTCTTGAGCACGTCTTCGGGGACTTGGATGGTTTGGCGAAGCTGGTTGACGTCAAGCAGGGCGTAGCGCACCGAGCGGCGCTCCGGCACCTGGTATTTGGCCTTGTTTTTCTCGTATTGCGCTTTGATCTCCGCGTCTGAAGGCGTGATCTTGGCTTCCAAGTCCTCGGGCTTGATGAGCGCGTAGTCGAGCTTCACTTTCTCGTTTTTGTAGCGGTACCCCTCCTGGAGCTCCCCCGGTCCCACGCTGATCCCATCCGTTACCAGCTTCCGGAATTTTTCCTCCAGCAGTACCTGCCGGATCAGCTCTTCGAAATTTGCAACCGTAAGCTGGAAGCGCTGCTGGACGAGTGCGGTGTATTGATCCATTCCCACAAAGGAGCCGCCGTTGAAGGCCATCGGGAGATACAGCTTAATGCGGTCCGCGCGCTCCTGGTCGGAAACCGTGATTCCCAGGCG
>QHYJ01000068.1 GCA_003223255.1 Acidobacteriota bacterium
AAAGCGAAGACGAACGAATATGCAAAAGAAGGCCGCATTCCCCTGTCACCTCAAGGCGACAGTCCCCTGCGGACGAATCTATGGATTTGCAGCTTAAAGACAAAGTGGTTCTCATCACCGGCGGCGCCAAGGGCATCGGCGAAGCCATCTCCCGCGGCTGCGCGCGCGAGGGCGCCGTCCCCGTTTTCGTGGACAAGGACGCCGAGGCCGGGAAGCGCCTCAAAGCGGAACTGGGCAGCGGCGGCGCAAAGTGCGGATTCATCTTCGCGGATCTCGTGCCCGCGGAAAATTGTGCCGCTGCCGTCGAGCAGACGCTCGGCGACTTTGGCCGCCTGGATGTGCTTGTCAACAACGTCGGCGTCAACGACAACGTCGGCCTCGAGCACGGCTCGCCCGAAAAATATGTGAAGTCGCTGCAACTGAATCTGCTGCATTACTACAACATGGCGCACTACGCTTTGCCCGCGCTGAAAAAATCGCAAGGCAACATCGTAAACGTCGCTTCCAAAGTGGCCATGACCGGACAGGGGAAAACTTCCGGGTACACCTCGGCGAAGGGCGCAATTCTTTCGCTCACGCGCGACTGGGCCTGCGAATTGCTCCCGTACAGCATGCGCGTGAACGCCATCGTCCCCGCCGAAGTGATGACTCCTCTTTACCAGTGGTGGCTCAGCACGTTTCCGAATCCCGAAGAAAAGCTGAAGCACATCGTTTCGAAGATTCCGTTCGGCAAACGCATGACGCAGCCGGAAGAAATCGCGGCGATGGTTTTGTTTCTCATTTCGCCGCAGGCCAGCCACATCACCGGCCAGCACGTGCTTGTCGACGGCGGTTACGTGCATCTCGACCGCGCTTTGACTTGACGAGGAATCGTGGCAGGGTCCGCGCCGGGGCTCGGCTCAACAACAGGAGCATGCCATAGTGCAACTTAAGCCAGGATTCCTCGCTTCTCTCGGAATGACACGTTAAGCGAGTCTTTCAGCAAGCTCAAAGAAGAAGTGGCCACGGAGGCAACTTGGCGCCGCAATCTGCTCCTCTTACCGAACAAAAATACCTTCTCCCCTTCGTCCTGATCACCAGTTTATTTTTCCTCTGGGCCTTCGGCGTCAATTTGAATGACGTTCTGATTCCGCACTTCAAATCCGCCTTCAGCCTGAGCGACTTTCAATCCTCCTTCATTCAAGTCGCCTTTTTCGGCGGCTACTTTGTTGCGGCGCTGATCGCCGGGCGCCTGATGGAGCGCATCGGCTACCACCGAGGAATTCTTACCGGCCTGTTTCTATGCGCTACCGGAGCCCTGCTCTTTGTTCCCGCCGGTTCGCTTGGCGTTTACGGGCTGTTCCTGCTTTCTTCCTTCGTGCTGGCCTGCGGCCAGAGCTTTCTCGAGGTCGCCGCCAATCCCTACGCGGCGATTCTCGGCGCGCCGGAAAGCAGCGCGCGCCGGCTGAATTTCGCGCAGTCGTTCAATGGCGTGGGCTACGTGGTGGCGCTTTATGTTGTCGGACCTCGCATCCTCTCCGCTACGGTGCCGAGCGCGGAGGAACTCGCGCGCCTCAGCCCGGCGGCCTTGCAGGCGTATCGCGCCTCGCAGACGGCCACGGTTCGCATTCCGTATCTGGTCATCGGCGGCATTTTTCTTGCGGTCGCCGCCATCATTTACTTCGCACACTTGCCGGAAATCCGCGAAGAGGCGGGGCCCGAGGAAGCGGGAGCTTCCGCGAACTGGCGCGGGGTTTTCGCTCATAAGCACCTGGTGAACAGCGTCATCGCGCAATTTCTTTACGTGGGCGCGCAGGTGGGCGTCGGCAGCTTCGTCATCCGCTTTGTGATGCATGTGCAGCCGCTTCTCGGGCCACGGGCAGCGTCGAGATATTTGGTGCTTCACGCGATTGGCTTCATGATCGGGCGTTTCGCCGGGTCCGCGCTGATGAAGTCGATTCGGGCCTCGCGCCTGCTGGCTTTTTTCGCCTTTGGCGCGCTGGTTTGCGCTGTGATCGCCACCTCCACCACCGGCGCCATCCCGATTTACGCGGTGGTGTTGATTGGCTTCTTTCACTCCATCATGTTTCCCACGATTTTCGCATTGGGCATCAAGAATCTGGGCCCGTTCACCAAGCGCGGCTCGTCGCTGCTGGTCATGGCCATCATCGGAGCCGCCGTGGTGCCGCCGATCATGGGCAAAATCTCAGATCTCTCGAATATCCAGCGCGCGTTTTGGGTTCCCTTGCTTTGTTACGCCTACGTCTTGTATTTCGCGGCCGTCGGCTACAAGCCGCAACCCGCTCTGGCCCAGCCTTTGTAGGGACACGATAGGCAGAACCAACCGGAGCGCAAGCGGCGCGCTTCGCTCCTCGGAATACCTCGGAATAACAAATTGCGCCTTTGGCAGCATCTTGCTAATGACGAAAGTCGAGGACCTATGACCAAACGCCACTGCCTGACGCTGGACTTGAAAGACGATCCTCAACTCCTTGCCGAATACCGCCGCTATCACAAAAAAATCTGGCCGGAAATCACCAAGAGCATTTGCGACGCGGGCATCCTGGACATGGAGATTTATCTCCTTGGCACGCGCCTGTTCATGATCATGGAAGTGGACGACAGCTTTTCGTTTGAGAAGAAAGCGAAGGCCGACGCGGCGAATCCCAAAGTGCGCGAGTGGGAAGAATTGATGTGGAAGTTCCAGCAGCCGCTCCCGGGCGCCAAGCCCGGCGAGAAGTGGCTGAGGATGGAGCGGATTTTCAAACTGGAAGTGGCGCGTGGCGAGTGACGAGCGGCGAATTCCAGAATGGGAAGAAAGGGGGTACGTGCACCCCGGCAGTTTTCGCAAGAGTGAAAAACCTTTGGGTTTGAAAGTGACCGAAGCACCTGATATATGTCTTGGTTCGCGCGATGCCTGGAGGCGAAGAGGCGGACAAGAAGACGGGCACGGCATGCCGTGCCTGTACAAGGGAGCGGACAGGCGGGAATGCCTGTCGCACGCGAGGGGCTAGCAGACAGAGACGGCAATGAAGATTATGGATGCCAAAGTGATTGTGTGCAGCCCGGGACGGAACTTCGTGACGCTGAAGATCACCACCGAGGACGGGATTTACGGGCTGGGAGACGCAACGGTGAACGGCCGGGAGCTGGCGGTGGCCAGCTACCTGACCGACCACGTCATTCCGCTGCTGATTGGCCGCGATGCGCGCCGCATCGAGGACACCTGGCAGTACCTTTACAAAGGGGCCTATTGGCGGCGCGGGCCGGTGACGATGTGCTCGATTTCGGCAGTGGACATGGCGCTGTGGGACATTCAGGGCAAGGCGCTGCACGTGCCGGTGTATCAATTGCTGGGAGGAGCGTCGCGCGAAGGCGTGCTGGTGTATGGCCACGCGAGCGGACAGGACATCGAAGAAACGGTCAAAGCGGTGGCCGAGTACATGAAGCTGGGATACAAGGCCATTCGCGCGCAGAGCGGGATTCCGGGATTGCCGAGCACCTACGGAGTGGGGCGCGGCAAAATGTACTACGAGCCGGCGGCGAAAGACGCGCCGCCAGAAGAGGTTTGGAGCACCGACCTGTACCTGAACTTCGTGCCGCGGCTATTCCAGCGGCTGCGGAAGGAGTTTGGCGAGGATGTGCCGCTTTTGCACGACGCGCATCACCGGCTGGCGCCGATCGAAGCGGCGCGGTTGGGGAAAAACCTGGAGCCGTATCATTTGTTCTGGCTGGAAGACCCGACTCCGGCGGAGCTGCAGCAAGGTTTCCGGCTGATCCGGCAGCACACCACGACGCCGATCGCGGTGGGCGAGGTTTTCAATTCGATTTACGACTGCCAGCAACTGATTCAGGAGCAGTTGATCGATTACATTCGGACCGCGGTGGTGCACGCGGGCGGGATTTCGCATTTGCGAAAGATCGCCAGCCTGGCGGAACTCTATCAAGTGCGGACCGGCTGCCATGGCGCAACGGACATGAGTCCGGTGTGCATGGCCGCGGCGCTGCACTTTGATTTGAGCGTGCACAATTTTGGGATTCAGGAATACATGCGGCACACGGAAGAGACCGACCGCGTGTTCCCGCACGCGTACCGTTTTTCCGATGGGATGATGTATCCGGGCGATAAGCCGGGCCTGGGAGTGGATATCGACGAGGGGCTTGCGGCGAAATATCCTTATCGGAGGGCGTACCTGCCGGTCAATCGCAAGCTCGACGGCACGATGCACAGTTGGTAGGCATACGCGTTGATTCGGCAGGCGAGCTTCCTGGATGGAGGCAAGCCTACTGAAGTTCGTCAAAAATAGAGCGCTGACACAGTAGTGAAGAAAAGCGGCAGCAAGGCTGCCGCACACCAAATGGCTTCATCGCCCGCATTCTGCAAAGCGCCATAAGGAGCAACGACTTTCGTTATACTCGGATTTTCCATGGATCCCGCGCGGCCAACATCTCGATCCGAAATGCTCGCAACGCAGCAGGAGACGACGGCGGGCGGCCGGGCCTTTGGCGCCCTTCCCTTTCGTCTCGGATATTTTCGCTGGGTGATTTGCGCGCTGCTGCTGTTGGGAACCACAAAGAACTACATGGACCGCTGGGCGCTGTCGGGTCTGAAGACGACGTTACAGCACGACCTGGGATGGAGCGAAATCGACTACGGCAATTTGGTATTCGCGTTCCAGGCAGCTTATGCGGTCGGTATGCTGGCGGCCGGCAGATTCATCGACCGGTTGGGTACGCGAGCGGGGTATGCCATCGTCATGATTTTTTGGAGCGTCGCCTCGATGGCACACGCGGCGGGAACCGCGTTCTGGAGCTTCCTAACGGCGCGCTTGGCGCTGGGTCTTGGAGAGGCAGGAGTTTTTCCCGCGAGCATCAAGGCAGTGGCGGAATGGTTTCCCAAGAAAGAGCGGGCGCTCGCCACGGGCATTTTCAACGCGGGGACGAATATCGGAGTGATTGTGGCGGGACTGTTTGTGCCGTGGGTGACCTTGCGACTGGGGTGGCGGTGGGCGTTCGTGGTGGTTGGCGCGCTGGGCTTCGCATGGCTGGCCCTTTGGCTCATGCTGTACCAAAAACCGGAGAATCATGGGCGATGCTCGAAGGCGGAATTGGAATACATCCATGGTGGCGCACCTCCGCCTACCAGAAGGATCCGATGGTCGCGACTGCTGCCGTACCGGCAGACCTGGGCGTTTGGCTGCGGGAAGTTTCTGGCCGATCCGATTTGGTGGTTCTACCTTTTTTGGGTACCCGATTTTCTGGAGCGGAAACACGGATTGCACTTGGCGCAGATTGGGCTGCCGGTGGTGGTGATTTACGTCATTTCCGACGTCGGGAGCGTTGCCGGTGGGTGGATATCGTCCTGGCTCATCAAACACGGGCGCACGGTGAACGCCGCGCGAAAAATGGCCATGCTGATTTGCGCCGTCGGGGTGATTCCCGTGATGTTTGCCTATCGCGTGGAGAGCACGTGGTCGGCGGTATTGTTGATCGGGCTGGCGGCGGCGTGCCATCAGGGATTTTCGGCCAACCTCTATACGTTGACCTCCGACATGTTTCCTACGGAAGCGGTGGGCTCGGTCACAGGAATTGGCGGAATGGCGGGAGCGGTCGGTGGGATGCTGATTGCCAAGATTGTGAGCCATGTTTTGCAGTGGACGGGCAGCTACATGATTCCGTTCGCGATGGCGGGTTGCGCGTATCTGCTGGCGCTGGCGGTGATTCACCTGCTGGCGCCGCGGTTGGAGCCGGCTAGAATGGAGTGAGGGCCGGAAGGAGAAAAAGAGCTCGTTGACGAAGGGCAGCCTCGTTGAGGTGAGCGCATGGCGTTGACGATAAAGCCGAAAAAGGAATCCCGCTGGGATTTGGTGAGTCTTGGCGAGGTGATGGTGCGGTTTGATCCAGGCGAGCGGCGCATCGCGACGACGCGAAGTTTCGAAGTGTGCGAGGGCGGCGGGGAATACAACGTGGCGCGCGGATTGAAGCGCTGCTTCGGACTGGACACCGCGGTGGTGACGGCGTTCGCGGATGATCCGGTGGGTCGGCTGCTGCAGGACCTGATTTATCAGGGCGGCGTGGACCAGGCGCTGGTGCGCTGGGTGGAGCACGACGGCGTGGGCCGAGCGGCGCGCAATGGATTGAATTTTACGGAGCGCGGGTTTGGCGTGCGCGCGGCGCTGGGGAGCTACGACCGCGGACATACGGCAGTCTCGCAATTGAAGGCGGGGGACATTGACTGGAACGAGATTTTTGGAAAGCACGCCGCGCGGTGGTTCCACACTGGGGGAATTTTCTGCGCGCTTTCCGAGACAACGCCGGAAGTGGCTTTGGAAGCGATCGAGGCGGCGCGAAAGAACGGGACCATCGTTTCGTATGACTTGAACTACCGGGCGTCGCTTTGGAAATCGCTGGGCGGGAAGAAGCGCGCGCAAGAAGTGAACCGGCGGATTGCACCACACGTGGATGTAATGCTCGGAAATGAGGAAGATTTTTCGGCCGCGCTAGGATACGAAGTGCCGGGGATGGATGAGCACCTTTCGGCGTTTGAGGTCGAGGGATTTAAGCAAATGATTGGCAAGGTGGTGAAGGATTATCCATTCAAAGTGGTGGCGACGACGCTGCGAAAAGCGAAGACCGCGACGTTGAATGATTGGGGAGCGATTTGTTATTGCGACGGGAAGTTTTACCAGGCGAAGAATCGGGAGAATCTGGAGATCTTCGATCGCGTCGGAGGCGGCGATTCGTTTGCGTCGGGCTTGATTTACGGATTTTTGGCGGGGCAAGAGCCGCAATGGTGCCTAGAGTGCGGGGCGGCACACGGGGCGCTGGCGATGACCACCCCCGGCGATACGTCGATGGTGACGTTTAAGGAAGTGATGCAGGTGATGAAAGGAGTGGGGGCACGCATCGCGCGGTGAATGCTGAAATGCGGGTTTCGAAGGGGCGGTTGAAAAATGGATAAGCAAAAAGTTCGCGAAAGAATCGTTGAGATTGGAGTCGTGCCGGTGGTGCGAGCATCGTCGGCGCGCGAGGCGCGAATCGCGGCGGATGCGGTTTGTGAAGGCGGGATTCCAATCGTCGAGATCACCATGACCGTGCCGGGCGCGGTCGAGGTGATTCGAGAGTTGACAAGGAGCAGCGCTGGCGATGTCCTGGTTGGTGCGGGAACCGTCCTCAATATCGAGGCGGCGAGGAAATGCCTGGATGCGGGAGCACAATTCCTAGTAAGCCCGGGGTTGAATCAGCAAGTGATCCAGCTTGCAGCGCGCGAAGAGAAATTGATGATGGCCGGCGCCCTGACACCCACGGAAGTGATTACCGCGTGGGAGGCGGGCTCGGATTTTGTGAAGGTGTTTCCCTGTGGGCAGGTGGGAGGGGCGAAATACATCAAAGCGTTGAAAGGCCCGCTGCCGCAGGTTCCGCTAGTGCCGACAGGAGGAGTTAATCTCCATACCGCGGCGGAATTCATTGAAGCGGGGGCTGCAGCGCTGGGAGTTGGCGGAGAACTGGTGCAGGCGGAGGCACTAAAGTCGGGCAAGATGGAAACTATTGTGGAGAACGCGCGGAAATTTGTGGAGATAGTGAAGGAAGCACGGGCGCGGATGACGGCGGCAAGCGTGGCGGCGAAAAGCAGCCGCTGAGCGCAGAATGCTTTGGCTATGCCGCTTAGGGTCCCGGCTTGCGGAAACCGAAGTCAAAAGCAGATCCCTGTGACCCCAGCCTGCGAAAGACCGCAGCCTGAGGGTCGGGATAACCATTAGGGCATCCTGCGGGGCGAGACAAAAGCAAATTTCGTCGGCTGCTGACCGCGGACGTTCGTTCATCGGGGCTTATTGGTTCACGCCGCTGGCCAGCATGCCGCCGTCGACGACCAGCAAGTGTCCGGTGACGAAGCTGGCAGCGTCGGAGGCGAGAAAGACGGCGGCACCGACGAGTTCCTCGACTTTGCCGAAGCGGCGCATCGGCGTGCGGAGCAGAAATTCCTTGCCGCGTTCGGTGCCGTCGAGCAGCGCTGCATTCATGTCGGTGCGGAGCACGCCGGGAACGAGAGCGTTGACGCACACTCCGGAAGTGGCCCATTCGATGGCGAGAGTTTTTGTGAGAGATGCGACTCCCGCCTTGCTGGCGCCGTAGGCCGCGACTTCATAGAGCCCCACGAGCGAAGAGAGCGAACCGATGTTGATGATGCGCCCGTAGCGCCGTTCGATCATATGACGGCCGAAAATGCGGCAGGCGCGCAGGGTGCCTTTGAGGTTGGTTTCGAAGATAGCATCCCACTCGGATTCGGGAAAATCGAGCGTAGGCATTTTCTTGGTGCGGCCGGCGCAATTGACCAGGACCTGGACACTGCCGAATTCCGCGCAGGTGGATTGCAACAGGCGCTCGACGCTGGCGTCGTTCGTGACATCGCAAATCTCGGCGAGCGAGCGGCGGCCCAGGGCCACAATTTCCGCAGCGGTTTTGCGCACCAATTCCTCGCGGCGGCCGGTGGGCACGACGTTCGCGCCGGCCTGAGCCAGGCCCCGGGCAAGGGCAAGCCCAATGCCGCTGGTTCCACCGATCACGACGGTTGTTTTGCCGTTCAAGTCAAGAAGCGGGTAGCCCATAAGTTCTCGCGTATACCTTCAATTTTCCTCCAGCCGAGGTTCTGCGGGCACCGATTTTGACGACTCCCCACGCCTAAAGGCGGGGGATTCTTCGGAGTTACTATGCGACATTGCCGGATACCTCCGACGATGTTTCCTGCTTCGCGGGTATTGTCAAATAAAACGTTTTGCCAGAGGATGCTGCAAGGGGCGGTGGTGGAACCGTTTGAGCGCATGTGGCTGATCGGGAAGACCCTGGAGTGACGACGAAGGGCGAAATTCGAATCCCTATTGTGAATCGGGCGCGAATGCTCGTTTGCGAGACATGAGCGCCTTTCGGAGAGTGCCAATGGATGTCCATCAACTCGAGCTTTTCCTCGCGGTGATGGACTCGCCCAGCATGACCCGGGCAGCGGAGAAAATTCACCTCTCCCCGGGCGCCGTGAGCCTCCAGCTTCACAATCTTGCCGAGGAACTCCATACCGAACTTTTCGTGCGCCGGGGAAAGCGCCTGATTCCGACGCCCGCCGCGCTGCGCTTGGCGGAACGCGCCAAAGAAGTCGTCAAGCTGATGGGGCATATCCAGCAATATGCGCCCCCTTCATTTCGCGACTGGCGTCACGACCCTCATCTACCAACTCGGCCGCCCGCTACGGCAATTGCGAAAACGTTTCCCCAATGCCGAAATCCGCGTCACGGTAGGCGCGACGGAGGAAATGGTCGCCGGTCTGCACGATCGCCGGTTCGACTTAGCGCTCATTTCCCTGCCTGTTCCCGAAGACAATCTCCAGATCATCCCCCTTTTCGAGGAAGAACTCCTGTTCGTGCGCCCTTCGGCAAAAAAAGCCGCCAGCAGTCACATTGGTTCGGTCGAGCCTGGCGAGCTGGCCAATGTGCCGTTTCTGCTTTATCCAAAACGCAGCAATGTGAGACGTGTCATTGATGGCTTTTTCCGTGAGATTGGCATCCAACCGCATGCCCCGATGGAGGCGGAAGACACCGAAGCCATCAAGCGCCTTGTGGAATCCGGGTTCGGCTATTCGGTCCTTCCCGAACATGCTTTGCGAGGACGTTCTCACTTTCTTCAAAAGTTTCGTGTCGAAGGTCATCGGCTGACGAGAAAGCTGGCGATGGCGATGGTGCGCACGGACAATCCACGCAAGTTGACCCTGGCTGTCGCTGACTTTCTTCGCAATGCCTTGATCGAAGCGAAGTGAACTGAACTGTTTGAAAATCCAGTACGCCGTGCCCTGACGAAAACGAAAGCCTTACACGGATTGTCTCAACTCGCGTTCCCCGCGGTCCACTTCTCGAAATTCGTGCGGAAAAGCCGGTTCACGTCTCTCTGGATTGCTTGGCGCGTGACTTCGCCGCCGTCCGCGTGAAGCAGTTGATAGGCATTTGAAAGGACCGGCGCGAGCGTGCGCCGCGTGTTTTGCCACTTATAAATGACTTGTTCCAAAACGCGTGCATCGGAATGTTGAGGAATAAAGCTGGCTCCCAGGAGTTCGATGCGCTCCCTGGTGATTTCCTCCACGATCGAAGGATTGTTCAGAAACCACCAGCAGCCGAAAGGCATCAGGTTATTGAATTTTCGCGCGTACACGGCGAGCTCATGCTGATTTTCGCGGCTAAGCACGCTCACCAGGAACCGATTGTCGGGAAACGTGCGGCAGAGATTTTCGACGGCCCGCATGTCCGCTTTACCGACCGCGTCACCGGCGAGACGCAGCCGGGGATTAACCTGACGCCGCACCCCGATCATCAGCGACATGGGAATGCCAAATTCACGGCAAGAAGGCAGCGCGGCCTCGCTCAGCAATTTGCTGGTGATGCTGTCGTCCGGGAATTGAAAAGAGTCGGTGAGCGAGACCGCCATGTAGAGCGGGCGCATGCGCTTGTGCCAGTCGGCCAGAAATCGCCGAACTTCTTCGACCGATTTTCCCGACGCGTGCTCATCGACGCCGTAGCCTTCGCTCGCTAACCGCTGCCAGTGCTGCGGCCAGCCCCAAAGGACACGGTCCAGCCGCAGAACCGCGTGAAACTGAGGATGATTCTGGCCGCCGCTCATCCAAACCGGCCGCTCCTCGGGATCGAGTGGATCGTTGGTCATCACCACATCGGACACGCCAGCCACTTGCAACACTTTTCCAACGTGCGTCTCAATCGACTGCGCGGCAAAGAACCGCCGGGCCTTCTGTAATCCCGAGGCTTCCGTAGGCAGGCCAAAAGCGTTCAAAACCGCAATGACGCCCCGCGTCGACTCCGAAATCGGGTCATTTTCAACGAAGAGCGCTTTCCAGATGGCGTCGGAGCGCTCGGTTTTCGACAGGTTCCAGTAGTTCTCAGGTGTGATGTCAGAGCTGCGGAAGAATTCCGCTTCGAGGTAGTGATAGGTCAAGAGCTCGTCGATTCCCCACAAGCCAATTTTTCCAAAAGTCGGCGAAAATAAATGCGTGTGAATATCAATGACCTGGGTGGACGCCAGCACATCCTGCACTTCTCCCGGGATCTGCTCGGGCTTCAACTGCCGGGTTGAAGGTGAGCCATCCTTGCGGTTTGGCGTTTTGACGGAAGCGGTTGCCATCGGGACCTGCGCTCAGGCTAGGTAGAGGGTCCTCTTATCTCTCGCATTTCTTCCCAAGAACAAGAAGCCACCATGAGGCAAGGCCGAGCATCGTCAGAAATGCAGGAATTCAGTATAAAAAGTCACAAAACGAAAAGGAACTATAGAAGGCGGCCCCAGGAGTGTCAAACCGAAAAATCTGAACTAAGCTTTCAGTCCTCCTTAACGTCCAGCACAAGTCCCGCTGGCCATTTTCATCCACATCGGACCTAAACGGTGGCTTTAAGAACTCTCAACACCTGGATTGGCCATCTTGGATTACCATTGGCAGGCTGACAAGATGGACATTCGCGGCTTTGCTGCGTCGGGCTCCGTTTGGAAGGGGAACGCGCCTGCGCGGCATGCCCATCCTAGGCTTCTGGGAGGTTGTATGTGCGCTTTAATTGCTTCGCGTCGCGACTTTTTGAAAATTACAGGCGCTGGAGTTGCTGGAACGGCGCTGACATCGGCCGCACCAGGCTACTTGCCGATTCTCGGTGCGAACGACCGGGTCCGGGTAGCCGTATGCGGCGTGCGGGGCCGCGGCAACGATCACATTCGCGGCTTCGCGCGAGTTCCCGGCACGGAGATTGCCGCGCTGTGCGATGTCGATGAAAACGTATTAAACCAGCGGCTCGGCGAAGTCGAAAAGCGAGGGTTGCCAAAGCCCAAGTCCTACATCGATGTACGCAAACTGCTCGAAGACAAAGATATCGACGCGATCTCGATTGCCACCCCCAATCATTGGCACGCGCTGATGGCCATCTGGGCTTGCCAAGCGGGGAAAGATGTCTACGTCGAAAAGCCGTGCTCGCACAACTGGTTTGAGGGGCGGCAACTGGTGCGGGCGGTGAAGAAGTACAACCGCATTTGCCAACACGGAAGCCAATCGCGCTCGAATCCGGGAATGATCGAAGCCGTTCGTCATCTGAGTGACGGCACGATCGGCGATGTCTACCTGGCGCGCGCGCTTTGCTACAAGTGGCGGCCATCGATCGGGCACGCTCCCGAAGAACCCGTTCCAGCCGGAGTGCATTATGACTTGTGGACCGGCCCCGCGCCGATGAAGCCGTTTACGAAGAATCGCTTTCACTACAACTGGCACTGGATCTGGGACACCGGAAACGGTGAGGTCGGCAATCAGGCCATCCACGAAATTGATATTGCGCGCTGGGGATTGGGAGTGGGATTCCCGGTGCACGTGTCGGCCATGGGTGGACACTTCATGTTTCAGGACGACCAGGAGACGCCGAATACACTGCATGCGACGTTTTGTTTCGAGCCCGATGGCAAGCGCAAGATGCTGGAGCTCGAAGTGCGGCACTGGATCACCAACCACGAGGCGGAGATTGGCACCGGAGCATACGGGGCCGGAGGAGTGCCGGCCGCAGGGTTGAATGTGGCCGCAAATAAGAAGCCTAACGAAAAGCAACAATCCTTGGGGCCAAAAGACGCGAAGACCAACACCATCGGCAACATTTTCTACGGATCCAAAGGCTACCTCGCTGCCGATGGATACGACTGTTACAAAACGTGGTTAACCGATGAATGCGTGCCGGGGCCGTCCAGCAAGGGAGCGGGCGATCACTACGCGAACTTCGTTGATTGTGTGCGCAGCCGCCGCGCCGAGGACATTCATTCGCCGATTGAAGAAGCTCATGTCTCCACAACACTGGTGCATTTGGCGAATACTTCATACCGGCTGGGACGCGCTTTGCGGTTCGATCCCGCGCAGGAGTCGGTTATTGGGGATGAGGAGGCGAATCGTCTGCTGCGTGGCTCTTATCGCGCGCCTTATGTTGTGCCGGAAGAAATTTGAACTGGGGAAGGACCACGGCAGATGATGCGCATCAGTCTCGGTGCAGGACTCTTTCTTCTCGGCGCAGTGCTGCTAACGTCTTTCGTCTCTGCTAACCCTCAGATTCATGACCGCGTCTCCGTCACGGTTAACGAAGAGCAGCGGCACGTGGATATTTCCATCGACGGACAACCGTTCACGTCGTACCTTTGGCCAGAAAGGCTGGCAAAACCGGTCCTCTATCCGTTGCGCACCGCCAAAGGCACGATCATCACCCGCGGCTATCCGCTCGAACCGCGCCCTGGTGAGCGCGCCGACCATCCGCACCACGTTGGGCTGTGGCTCAACTACGAGAGCGTCAACGGAATTGATTTCTGGAACAATTCGGAAGCTATCAAGCCGCAAGACGCTCCGAAAATGGGGACCATCCGGCACCAGTCCATCGTCAGCGCGAAAGGCGGCGCCGACCAGGGTGAGCTGGAGGTGGAAGCTGATTGGCGCACGTACGACAAGAGAGTCTTATTGAAGGAGCATACGCGCTACGTGTTTCGCGGCGGGCCGAATTTTCGCAGCGTAGATCGCATCACCACGTTGCGCGCCTTGGAGGAGAAGGTGGTTTTCGCAGACGCCAAGGACGGAATGCTCGGCTTGCGCGTGGTTCGCGCGCTGGAAATGCCGTCGGACAAACCGGAGGTGTTCACTGACCTGAGCGGGCGAGCCACGACGGTGGCCAAGCTCGACAACGCGGGGGTGAACGGAGTCTATCTGACCAGCGAAGGAAAGAAAGGCGAAGCGGCCTGGGGAACTCGCGGGCGCTGGTGCAATCTGAGCGGGAAGATCGGAGACGAGCCGGTCACGATTTCGATTTTCGACCACCCTTCCAATCCCGGCTTTCCTACGTATTGGCACGCACGCGGATATGGCTTGTTCGCCGCCAACCCGCTCGGAGAAAAAGTCTTCAGCAATGGGGAGGAAGAATTGAACCTCACATTGGCTCCCAATCAGAGTGTTACGTTCCGCTACCGTATCCTGATTTCCTCCGAAATTGCCAGGCCAGAAACCACCGAGGCCGTCTACAAAGCCTTTGGCGCTCTGTATCACTAAGTGCTTTAATGCATTCATTCGGATGACTCTTCACCTGGGACTGATTGGCGGCGGCAACATCTCGGAAACGCACGCGCGCGCTGCGCGCGCTATCCCTGGCGTCGAAATTAGCGCAATTTACGGAACGAATGCTGGAAAAGTAGAGCGGCTCTGCCGCGAGCACGGTGGCACGCCCTATCGAGAGTTCCCTGCTTTTCTGGCGCACCGCCCCATGGACTTGGTCATGATTGGCAGCCCTTCGGGCCTGCACGCCACCCAAGGCATCGCCGCTGCAAAACAGGGTCTGCATGTTCTCGCGGAAAAGCCCATCGACGTCAGCACCAGCAAGGCCGACGAACTTATTGAAGCAGCGCGACAATCGGGAGTGAAGCTAGGCGTGATTTTTCAAGACCGGATGAAGCCGCACATCCGCCAACTGAAGAATTGGATCGATCGCGGCCAGTTGGGGAAGATTTTGCTGGTGGACGCGCGCGTGAAATGGTATCGGCCACCCGAGTACTATGCGAATTCGCGTTGGCGCGGCACGCTGGCACTGGACGGCGGCGGCGCGCTGATCAATCAAGGCATTCACACGGTTGATCTGCTGCTCTGGCTGCTCGGAGACGTTTCTCGCGTGCAGGCGCTGACGGCTACCGAGTTCCATAAGATTGAAGCGGAAGACACGGCCGCGGCTCTGCTTGAGTTTGCAAGCGGCGCGCTCGGCGTTTTTCATGCCACTACGGCTGCTTATCCTGGTTACCCGCGCCGCGTCGAGATTTCCGGCACCGAAGGCACGGTCATCCTCGAACACGACCAGATCGTCGCCGTTGACCTGCGCAAAGCGCCTGACGAAGACGCCGGAATTGTTCGGCGGGACGAAAATCAAAGCTCCTCTTCGGCAGTGGTCAGCGATTTTCGTGGCCATCAAGCGGTCATTGAAGACTTTCTTTGCGCCATTGCGAAAAACACCAGGCCCGCTTGCGACGGCCGCGAAGGACGTCGCAGCCTCGATCTCGTCGAAGCTATCTATCGCGCGGCACGAAGCCCACACCGAGCTGCCAACGTTTAAGGGAAACGACCGCTTGTCCTGAAAGCAAAAATCGGAACCTTCTTCACAGATGAAGGACAGTTCCCCGAACCACAAATTCCGTAGGCAAAATTCGGTGACTGAAGGCCATTTGGGGATGGTGCAGGCGCTCGAGAAGCATCTTCATGCAGGTCTCGCCAATCTCTTCTTTATGGACGCGGACCGTGGAGAGTGGCGGATCCATCAGGACGGCTTCTTCGCGGTCGTCGAAACCAACCAAGCTGATTTCTTCCGGCACTTTGACTCCCTGCCGCCGCAACGACAGCCAAAGCGCATAGGCCGTTTCGTCATTGCCCGTTACCACTGCTGTAGGTCGCGGCTGCCGCGATAAGATTCGAAGCGCGCTCTTCCGGCCGAAATCCACAAAACCGTCAGGATTTTGCGGCAGGATGGAGATGGACTTCAGCTTGCTCTCCCTTATAGCCCGCCGGTACCCATCGAATCGGCGCTGAATCCAGGGATAAGAAGTGTCTCCCGCAAAACCAATCAGCCTGTGTCCCTGCTCGATGAGATAGCGCGTGGCCTGGAGCGTTCCGTTAAAGTCGTCAAATCCTACTTGATCGTAGTGCTGTTCTCCATCCGTTCCCACGACATTATTGCTGAAAGCAACGAAAGGCATGTGGATGGATTCGATTCTGCGGAGGAGGTTTGGATAAATCGTACCTGCCAGGATGATGCCGTCAATCAAGCCATGCTCCTGAAGAACAGGAGGCAGATCGATTTTCTCGGCCGGCACTCGTGGAGAATAGTGCAGCACGGCAAACAGCACATGGTGTTTCAGGCTGCTGGCGTAGGACTCCACGCCCTGCAAAATGCGAGCGTGAAAAGGGTGAAGAAAATCGCGGTTGCTCAAGAGAAAGCAAACAATTTCCGAGCGGCGCTTGAGAATGCGGCGGGCTTGGGCGTTGGGACGGAAGCCCAAGCGGCGAATCGCTTCCAGAACGCGGGCGCGCGTTTCCCGGCTTACCTGAGAACTGGAATTCAGCACGCGCGAAATCGTTCCTATGCCCACGCCAGCGGCCCGCGCGACATCTCGAATCGTAGTCTTTTGTGGAACTGCTTCCACGGAGGCGCTGGCTTCTCGCGGTTTTCGCATCTTTCCTCGACTTAGTGGAAACGCCTGCCACACCCAATGCTCGCAAGTGTAGCACACCCTATGGAGGATAAGCGCCTGCGGCATCGCTTCGGACCCGGCTGCCAGGCCAGCCCCCGGGCGGAACTCCCATCTTGTTAGGTGGTCCGGTCTTGTCAAGCGGAAAATCCGAGGTGAGACTGCAACACGGAATCGGTGAATTAGCTAAACTGTTTTAAGATGTGCGCGTTATGGGCCGACCAGGCACATTTGCCTCTAGGGCCCGCTGGCGGCCCGCGCAAACGGAGTGCAGGCGCGATTTGGATTTTCATCGAAGGCCAAGATCCTCCGCCATTTTCAAGCGAGGGAGCAGAAGCAACCTAAAAGCTTAGACGCAGGCAATCGCGCAGGCCATACAGGCGCTTTGGGATGCAAGAAATCGATGACCGGAATTTACTTTTGAAGCAAAGCTAAGGTGTGGAACCAGTTCCATGAAAATCAGCTCTTCTTACGTACGGACTAAGAAATTCGGCAAAAGCAGGGGTGTGGTCATGAGTCCAACAAACAGTCCGCGGTTCGCATCGCCTGCCGCCCGCGGCCTGGCTAAAGTATGGCGGCTCAGTCTGGCCATGCTGCTCGGAATCATCGTTTCGGCGGCCTCTCGGCCGGTACGGGGTCAAGCGGTCAACGCGACTCTGCTCGGAACGGTGACAGACTCGAGTGGCGCCGCCGTAGCCGGCGCGAAAATCACCATCACCGAAGTCAAGACCGGAATCGTTCACTCGGCCACCACCAACGATAGCGGGAATTATGAAGTGCCCGACCTGCCTCCCGGCCTGTATGAGGTCGTGGCGGAAAAACAGGGATTCAAGAAAGAGGTGCACAAGGATATAGAGGTTCTGGTGAACACGGATACGCGCGTAAACCTTGTCCTGGAAATAGGCACGGAACAGGAAACCGTGGTGGTTACTGCCGAAATTCCCATGCTGCAGACCGACCGGGCGGACGTCGGGGCCAAGCTGGAGTCCAAGCAGGTAACCGACTTGCCCCTCGGTAACAACCGTAATTTCCAGAATCTGGTGAACCTGGTTCCAGGCGCAACGCGCGCGCATCGCGTGCATTCCGAATTCTTCAATGCGCAGGACAGCTTGTCGACGGAAGTGAATGGGCAGGTGCGCTTGTTCAACAATTTGCAGATCGAGGGCGTGGACGACAATGAGCGTACCGGCCTGCTGCAGATCTATATTCCGCCAGCCGAGGCAATCCAGACCGTGGACGTAAGCACGAGCAACTATACGGCGGAGTTCGGACGCGCGGGCGGCGCCGTCACCAACGTCATTTTGAAATCGGGCACGAATGATTTTCACGGCGCGGCTTATGAGTTCAACCGCATCAGCGCTCTGGCCGCCGTGCCTTTCTTTCAGAACACCAGCGTCACGCCGAAGGCCTCGACGACTTATAATTACTACGGCGGAAACCTCGGCGGCCGCATCCTGCGAAACAAACTTTTCTTTTTCGGGGATATTCTGCGAATCGACGACTCCCGCGGCAAATTCGACAGTCTGTCGCTGCCTACGGACGCCTTCCGCGGCGGAAATCTCCAATCCGTCGCGCCCGCTGGTTGCGTAGCGAACAACGTGGGCTGCACCATCTTCGATCCCTACCAAACTACCGACGCTACGCACTCGACCTTGGTTTTGGACGCCAGCGGAAACCCCATTCCGGTAGCGCCTGCAAGTCGAACCCCGTTTCCGAACAACATCATCCCAGCCAGCCGCATCACCCAATTGGCTCAGAAGATTCTCGCGCTGGTTCCGCACACCAACGTTCCCGGTT
>QHYJ01000314.1 GCA_003223255.1 Acidobacteriota bacterium
CTTCATCGTCGCGAAGCAACCCGACCCACCCTTTGTGCCCCCGGCACCGTATCCCGTGACTCCCGATGCGAACAGCTTCTGGTTAGGCACGAATGCCCTGTGGACGGCGCTCCGTTTGGACGGAACATGGAAGGGTCTGCCTCATTACACACCCAATGATCCGACATTCCGGCAAGTGACCTTTTGGTGGCGACAAGGTTACGACGCCCATGCCGAGCCGCAGCCGAACCTGACTGTTACAGGGATACGGCTCGATCTTTCCGCAACACCTCTGCTTTCCGACCCGGCTAGCAATGGCTGGGTGCAACCGGATCAACCGTTCATGGATGTCGGTATCAATTTTCCGACGCTGGGGTGTTGACGGATTACGGGTATGTACCAGGGTCAGGAGCTGAGCTACACCGTGCTGGTGACACAGTAATTGGTCGGCACGCGGAATGAGGTCGCTTCACCGGTTTATCCCCTTGCTTGATATGGCGTTGCCAGCGCACGTCGAATTATGACACCGCCGTTGAAGTTTTAGCCCGCCCCCAAACGCTAACTCCTGATAACGCGGTTATCGTACAAGTGAAAAAAATCGGCCGATCCCCAATGTCGGCTTCTCTCCAGCGATTGATCGCTCGCTGCTGGCGCGTTTACCAGGACCTGACTCTGTCGTGGTCACGAATGCCCAAGCGGATTATGGTATCGTCCGCCGCCCTCAGAAACTTGCAACAGCCGCAGTTTCGGTCGGACACGTTTCGAATATTGGCAGCAGCCGGGCAATTTCCAACGCTCGCCTCAAGTTCGGGCCGAGATTACAAAGCTTGAGGCCTCCCCCTTTGGCTTTTGTCTTTCGATGAATTTCGATGAGTGCGCCGAGGCCCGCGCTGTCAACATAATTGACTTGCTCCAGATTAATGACAATCCGTGTGGCGCCGGATGCGAGGAGATTGTCGGTCATTGCAAGCAACCCGCCGTTCTCTTGTCCGAGCACAAGACGCCCTTTGAGCGCAAGAAGATAGATTCCATTCGTCTCACGCTGAGTTATTTCCAAAGGCGTCGTTTGGCTCCCCAAGGACCATTACGCGGGTTCGAGAATGCATCCATAATAGCCTCCGGGTTCCCGATACCAAAGGCTCGTCAATGACCCCGTGCCTGAGAACAGGCACTTACCGACTAGCTGGTCATAAGCGCTGATATCCACGGGCGTTCGAATGGTCGAAACTTCGACTTGATAGCAGTGGATTTGAATTCCCAATTCCTAGCTCTTACACACGTCGGTTTAGGGCGGGCTCAGGTCAGAGATCTAATCGACCTTCTTTTCGAATCGAAAGTTTCGAATGCGGCCGGCGTTGAGGACCAAACCGGAGATGTGCTGCCTCGAATCACGCGTGAAGCGCACGGTGCCAATGTCCCCGGTAAAAACGTCGCGCACAGCTGGCCGAAGAGCCTCTGCCTTCCTCTTCAGCCTCGTCAGACTCAAATTCCCGTCCAGCAGCACAATGCGGTAAACCGGGTCGATTTCTTCGCTAACGTAAGCGCCCACATACTCACTCAGTTCCGTGCCGCTCGGCGTAAATGTCGTCGCGGATTCAAATATGTCCGGCTTTTCGCCCCCGAAGCTCTGCTCCAATCGGGGCGGCTTTTCCGAGCTGGCGGGCAGGAATCGTATCTCCACCTGATCGCCCCAGGGAACGTCGGCAACGTGGAAGCTGGTTTCTCCGGCGGGCTTCAGCGTATGAAACTCATCGCCGCCAACGTTGATCTGCAGCTTGCCATCCTTCACCAGGATTTTATGGAAGTCATCATCTTCCCGGTTCCAATAAATCCCCGCGAGCGCGGCCATCTGCTCAGCGCTAAGTGGCGCTCCACTGCTCTTTGCAATCTCTGTCGCAGGGGTTGGTTCGGGAGCCTTGAGATCCTTAGCGAGAAGGATGTCTGCGACCTGTCGGACCAACGCAGGCGGATTTGTGTTCGCTGCGTTGCAGAGCACCGCTGCGGAGAAGTGTTGCTCCGGGAATCGTGTCATGTCCGAGCGATACCCGGCATCGCCGCCGGCGTGGTCTACCGTTGGCAGGCCTTTGTACTTGCCCACCACCAACCCAAAAGCATAGTCGAGCTGCTCGCCGTTATTGAGCTTGCCGCGTTCGAGCATTTGCTGGAGGAACGCCGGCCCGCCAAGCCGTGGGTGATAGAAATTCTCATCCCACAGTTGCAGGTCCTCCACCGTAGTGTGTAGACTCGTTGCGCCCACGGTGTCGAAGTTCGTAACCCTCAGCCGGAAGCGCTTGTTTTTATCTTCCTGTCCGTATCCCAGAGCATTGTGCTTAACGATCTCTGCATGGTCGTCTCGGAAATGCGTGTGCGTCATGCCCAACGGCTCGAAAATATTCTTGGTCGTAAACTCGCGCAGCGACATTCCGCTTACTCGTTTCACGATTAATCCCATCAGCGTGTAACCCGTGTTGCAATAAACGTGCTTCTCGCCCGGTTTGAAGTTCAGATCCTTCTGCCGCGTCATCACGGACATCACGTCGTCATCCGTAATCAAATCCAGCGAATAGCGCCACCCTGCTAGCCCAAGCAGCGACCACTGATCGCGCAGCCCGCTGGTGTGGTGAACCAGATGCCGAATCGTAATCCGCTCCCCGAAGTCAGGCAGGTCGGGAATGTATTTGCGCACATCGTCATCCAGCGAAAGTTTCTCCTGCTGCGCCAGCAACACGACCGAAGCAGCCGTAAACTGCTTCGACATCGACGCCACATGGAACACCGTCGCGGGCGTGATCGGCACGTCGTCATTCAGATTGGCCATGCCGTAGCCGTGCTTGTAGATAATTTGCCCGTCTCTGTAAACCCCCAGCGCGCACCCTGGCGAGTCGCTTTTGTCCCACTTTTCGAAGACCTTGTCCACCTGCGCCTTGACATTTGAAGGCAGCGGTTGTGGTTGTGTCTGTGCGGTCGATCGGCCACAGAGTATGAGCAGAAAAAGTACCGCAAGATTGAAACGCCTCACGTAGGTCCTCCCACCAAATCACGGGTCAAATCATCAGCGGCAGCGTACTGCGTCGCTGGTTTCGGGTAAAGGCCCAAAGGCGTGGACGGCCACCTGGCAGCTTAGTGTCGATAAATCCGCTTTTCACGGCCTTGCTCCTGCCACAGAGATCAATACCTCCCGATAACGCGCTTACCGGACATCAAGTGGGTACTGAAAGGTTCGCCGCGATACCTCGTTCACCGCAGACCAAAAAATCGAGCAATCCAATCCGGGATGATGCTGCTGGTGTCGCAATCAACGCTGCCCGTACCTCCGCATGAATGACAGTGGCCAGTGGTCTGGCATATGGCGCAAGCAGAGCCCGTGAAATCCCGTCCTGTCCCACCGCACTGAGCAAACTTTCCACTGCCAGTTGGGTCACAATCCGGACATGCATACTTATCACGGCGAAGCCACAATGGGACTTTCATGTGTGCAGTATACAAGCAAGGGAAATTGAACATGCCTGAAGTCGGCTTGTAACCAATAACGCTGACGAATTGAAAGATGCAAGGCACTACAGGCCGCCGGCGGTCGCAAGAAAAAGGCCGGAATCCTGGTTCCGGCCTTGTGGATCACCAAATGGTTGCGGGGGGTCAGATTTGAACTGACGACCCTCGGGTTATGCGATCTGACTCAGCTTTCGCTGAGAGTCGGACCGTACCTTCACCCCGAGGAACGGGATGCTCGCCATCCAGTCTCTACGCCTTCCTCGATCTTCCGAGGCTTGGTTCGGTATTGCCATAGCCCAACAGCAGGCTTTAGGTTCCACCGACTTTGACGCGTCATCCTCCCCACATTGCTGTGCGGACGCCCATTTTGCCGAAGCGGGATTTGAACTACCGATCCCGCTCAAGCGGGTTATGAGCTCGACGATCAGACTCTAAGTCCCATTGATTCGGTTGCCCTTACACAAATGAGATACCCGAAAGACCCGCAAAATAGACGAGTTTTGGACCCCAGATGGACCCTAATGAAAGACGCCGGAATTGGATGTCCCGCACTCAGCTCGTTTTCAATTCCGGCGATCTCGCATTTCAGGAAATCACCACGTCAAGACCCAACCGTAACAGCGCAACGAGAGTGGTTTCCCTGGACGCCGTTTGGTCCGTGACTGCCACTTTTCCGATTACCCCACTTACCAGGAGTTGGCTTTCATGTGGTGATTTTTCGACTCTTC
>QHYJ01000067.1 GCA_003223255.1 Acidobacteriota bacterium
ACAATTTCAGCTACTCCAACCCGGCGCAGTTGATCAACGCCGATCCGCTGTTCCTCAATCCGCCAAGCTTGAGCATCGGCGCGTACTCCACTTCGCTGGCCCCTTCTCTGCTCGGCACTGGGCTGACCTTGCCGGCTACGAGTCCCGCGTACAACCACGGCATCGACCCCAGCACGTTGTCCGGATTGGCGTCCGCCATCGTCAGCGACTTGAAGAATTACATCTACGTGGACATCAACGGAACAGCCCGTCCGCAAGGCGGCGGCTCCGACCTCGGGGCATATCAGCACTAGGCGGATGTGCCCCTTAGGTAAGGAATGCGGAAGGTGTCCTTGAACGATCGAGATCCTGGTTTCACGACATGACTGACGGCTTTACCTAGCCCCTGCCCCGTCTCAATCCCGTGCGAGAGGGAGTTGAGTGCCGGCTACGAGAAGTGGCGTAGGCCGACAGCCTCCCTCTCCACGTTTTTCATCTTTCGCTTGTCGTTCCTTGTTCTCGAGAATTCAGAAAAGCAGATCCCTCGCTGCGCAAAAACATCCGGAGCGCAAGAAAGCGCGCTTCGCTCGGGATGACACAAAAGCTCGTTTTCAACAAAGCTGTTAGTCGATGACGCCGGTGCGCGAGGGCACCGCGGAAGAATCTCTGACGTAAGTGGCCTGCCGAGCGCGAGCAGTCCTTTCCACGGCGCGGCGATAAACTTCCAATGTCTTTTGCGCCACGACTCTGGGAGGGCACTCTTCTTCCATTTTGCGCTTGCCATTGGCCCCCATTTGCCGACCGAGGGACTCGTCTAGAAGCAACTTGATCACCGCTTCCGCCAATTGCACGGAGTCTCGAGGAGGAACGAGATATCCCGTGCGGCCGTGTTCCACCATTTCGGGCAGCCCGCCAACGGTAGTGGCAACCACCGGTTTTCCCGCCGAATACGCCATCGGAATCACGCCGCTCTGCGAAGCTTCGATGTACGGAAGAACGACAACGCTGGCGCGATGAAAGTAGTCTGCAGCTTGATCCTCAGGAACAAACTTGTTGTGAATGAGAAAGCGGTTGGGATGAACCATCATCCGGCGGTAGCGTGCAAAGTCTTCGCCTTCGCCGGCAATGAGAACGCGCGCATTGGGCACGCGGGCGCTGATGAGGGGCTCGGCGCGAATCAGATATTCCAGACCTTTGTATTCCCAGATGCGACCGAAAAAGAGAATCAAATGCTCGTCCTCCTCGGTCCTGGCGGATGATGCTGCTCTGCCGATTTGAATATGAGGAATCACAGAAGTTTTTCCCGCCGCATGCGGCAGTTCGCGCGCCAGCAAGTCACGCGCGTACAGCGTATGGACGATCAACTCGTCTGCCTGACGCCGCGCCAGGTTTTCAATCCACTGCGGCGTTTTTTGCGAGAGGTGATCGCCTGGATGAGGCCGGACGTCATGGACGGTGAAAACCAAGGGATAGCGGCGCAACAACGGCACCGCGAGATTAAACCAAAGGTGGGCGCCCTGATAATGGACGACGTCGGGGTGGAATTCATGGATCTGGCGAATTAGCCTGCGAATGTTCCGAAGTTGTTGAAAGGCGTGCCGCAGCCTGGGATTTCGGAATTGAATGAGACGCACACGGCGATCCAGTGTGGCGGCGTGTGACTCAAGGATTCGGTCCGGGATAATGAGCAAGACGTCCGTACGCTCCGCCAGTGCGTTGACTAGACGAACGCAGTATTCCCCGAAGTTGTAAGAGATGAAGGCAACGCGGAGACGATTACGGGACATCTTCTTAGCCGTGAATTTGAGTCTCATGGACCAACCGATTCATGACGGAGAAGAAGGGTTCCTTATTAGGGATTTTTCAGCCCGTTCTTAATTCTGATAGAGGGACTGCAGGAGCGTCGGCCCCAATTTCTCGGTGAAAAGCGCGGCACCCTGGGGGTTCAAATGCGCACCGTCCAAAAACACGCTTTCCGGCAATTCCGCGTGCTGAAAGGGCAGCAAGACGAGAATGCCTTCTTTGGCCGCCGCTTCCTGGATTTCTTTGGAGGCGTCTCGAACATCCATAGTGGGGGGAATCAGCAGGAAAAAACGCGCGCCGTAGTTCTGAGCCAATTCATTCAGTTGGCGAAGGCGGGGAAGGGCTTTCGCCACGATGACGTCGCTGGGAGGCAAGGGCTGATTCTTCGGTTTGAGATAGGACACCAGGTTGTTGATTCCCGGCGCAGCTTTTCGCAAGAGCCAATTGTGAGTCTCATCGCGATGGCCCATCCAACTGCTGAGGCTGTCAAAAAAATAGTCGCTGGTCATGGTGTTGTCCAGGTGCGCTTCTTTTTTGACGCGAAGGAGGTCGCGGCGGAGCATCAGCGCATGGGCGAAAGATTCCCCGTAGGTGGAATCGGAGATCAAATCGCGCGTGGACAAGCAAACGCCTACAATCGCCGGCCGGGAATCTTCCGCAAACAACTTGCGCAAGCCGAAATACCAATCGAAATAGCTGGTGCCGGACATCGGAAGGTAGGCGATCGAAAAGGTTGGCGCGATTTCACGCTGCAAATTCTCGCGGTTCACTCCCACCTCCAGGTAGGAGTTCCCAACCATCAGCATGGTCGCGGATTTACCTGCTTTCAAGGGATGGAGCGAAACGGCAGTGAGATGGTCCGACTGGAGGGTGCGCCAGATGTGATTGATGCGGGGAAAAGCCATGCGCGTCACGATTTCGAGCGCGCAGACATAGACGAGCAGCGATGCCAGCAGAATGGCGATCGCGCGAGTAGCTTTTCGGTGTTCAGAAGCGGAAATAGATGAAGGCACTTTCCTGGTTTGCTCCAAAAAGAGTGATCAGAGCGCAGAATGCAATTCCGGTGAGGATGCGAAGTCCATACGGATACGACGCGAAGACGTGTTCGCCATGCGATGCTTCGAGTTGCAAGTCGACCACGAAGAGCGCCATCGCGTAGCACGCCAGAAACACCAGGGCGGTCCAGTAAGCGGGATTCCATTGCCAATTCATCAATCCGACGATCTGCTCCCACGCGCCGCTGAAAGAGGTAATGCGGAAAAAGATCCACGCGAGACAGACAACATTGAAGATGAAAATTCTGCGGGCCCATCGCCCCAGGAAGCTAGAGGAAGGCGTGATTTCGCGCTTTCCAACGAACAAGCGCTCGGTTGCAAGTCCGACTCCATGGATGCCGCCCCAAACAACAAAAGTCCAGTTCGCACCGTGCCACAAGCCGCCGAGCAACATGGTGAGCATCAGGTTGACGTAGGTGCGGACTCTTCCGAGGCGATTGCCGCCAAGCGGAATGTAGAGATAGTCGCGCAACCAAGTGCTGAGGCTGATGTGCCAGCGGCGCCAGAAATCCTGAAGGCTTTCGGCAAAATACGGCTGGCGGAAGTTGACCATGAAGTGGAAGCCGAGAAGCTGCGCGCTGCCGCGGGCGATCCTACTGTAACCGCTGAAGTCACCGTAAATTTGCCAGGCGAAGGCATACGTTCCGAGCAGGACGGTCATGGTGTTGGGACCGCCGAAGTTTCCGGCAAAGACGGCGTTGGCGATGAGCGCGCAGTTGTCGGCGATGACCACTTTGCGGAAGAGGCCTTCGAGAATCAGGATAAGGCCGTCGAAGGCTTTGGCTGGATCCCAAGTGCGCTCCTTCTGGACTTGGGGAAGCAGATGCGACGGCCGCTGAATCGGCCCGGCAATCAGATGCGGAAAGAGGCTGATGAAGAGCGCGTAGCCCACAAGAGATTTTGCCGGTTCCACTTTGCGGTGATAGACATCGACGATATAGGCCACCTCCTGGAACGTGTAAAAGGAGATGCGCCGCCGAGTCCACGAAGAAATTAAAATATTTAAAGATGCCAAGGAAAGAGAAATTCAGAATGAGAGAGAAGAGCAGCAAGTAGCGGCGCTTGCGCTCATCGGAAGTGGCAGCGATCTTTCGCGCGACAAGGTAATCCACCAGGGTTGAGCCGGCCATCAAAAACAGGAAGCGCCAGTCCCACCAGCCATAAAAAAAGTAGCTCGCTGCCAACAACAGATAGTTCTGCCTGCGAAACGGCAGGCGCCAATAGAGCAGAACAACGAGAATTAAGAAAAGGACGTAAGCGGCCGAATCAAAAAGCATGGTTTTTCGTTTTTGGCGTGGTTTGTCGTTGGCGCGAAGAGGGATTCCTCGCTGCGCTCGGAAGGACGAGAAAACAATCTTTCAAAAAGCTCTTAAACCTTATTCCGACAAAAGGGGACGATACTTCTCCAGGAATTGGCGCAATCCACCGGAGGCCCAAACCGCCAGACCGAACAGCGCGCCGCCATAAATTAGCGTGGCGGAAACGCCGGTTAGAAGGCTGATTTGGCCCTCGGGCACGGCGAGGTAAACGGCCATGCATGCAGCAGCCACGGCCGGCTTCCAGACCAGGCGCAGAACGGGAATTCCGGAGAGAAGATGCGCCGAGGGAATGTAATGCTGGATGCAATCGGTCAAGCGCGTCAAGAACAATGCGATGGCGGCTCCGCGCAAACCGAACAGGCTGATGAGCGGCCATCCTACGAGCAAGTTGACGATCGCATCGACGACCACGATGCGCAGCGTGATTTTTTCACGGTGACTGGCCACCAGCACCTGACCCAGCACGCTGGTGAATACCTGGAAGATCAGAATAAAGGTTATGATGCGCAGAGCGGGAAACGCTTGCACGAACGCCGGGTTTTTGTAGAGCAACCCGAGCACGTGGTCGCCCAGGAAGTACAGTCCGGCAACTGCGGGAAGAGCCAACACCATGAGCAGTTCCATGGCGTTTTCCGCAATTTGTTTCAAGCTTTGATAACCGGGATCGATTTTTCTGCACATCATGGGGAAAATACTTTGCGCCAAGCTCTGATAAACAAGCAGCAAAGGAACCATCAACTGCGCCGCCGAACTGTAGAGGCCCACTTCCGTCTCGCCCGCGAACTTGGAGAGCAGAAGAATGTTCAGGCTGCTCATGATGGCCAGCGTGCCGTCAATTCCCAGGAAAGTGGAAGCCGCGCGAGCGGTGGCCCACGCAAAGCTGGAGTCAATCGGCGCACGCACGATGGAAAATCTCCGAAGCAGAATCCACAATTCGACAGCCGCGATGGAGAAAAGACAGCCGAGGAGAACCAAAATCACCGTGTAGAGACCGCGATTGGTCGAGAGCAGCAGGAAGGTGGCGCCAACCTTCGCGATATTCACGGGCACATTGACATAGGCGATGTAGCGCATGCGCTCCCAGGCCTGAAAAATGCCCTCGCAAATGGCCGAGAAGGTGTACGGAAGAAGACCGAAGGAGAGCAACAGGATCACCCCGGTGGTTTCGTGCGGGTAATGCATCAGGCGCACAAATCCCCACACTGCGGCGATGGACGCAATCGAGGTGAGCGTTACGATGCTGCAACTGTTGAAGAAATAGCGTGAAGTTTGGGCCCGATCTTTTGCGACTTGCCGGATGATGAGCGTCTTCAGGCCGCTTAGGGCAAAAACCTGAAAAGCGTAGAACAAGGTGAACGCCAAGGTAAGCTGGCCAAATTCGTGCGCTCCCAGGTGGCGCGCGACCAAGGCGTACAAGACGAAGCTGGTCGCGCGGTTCATGACATCGCTCGAGAGAATCGAGAGAGCGTTGGCTGAAGTTTTGCGAAGGTTCAAGCTCATAGGGAATTTGGATTGGTTGCTACTGCTTGCGAATCTGCAACAGGAACACGAAAACGTCCGGATCTACTTCGAAAACGAGGCAGTCGTCCGCACGCAAGGTCTTAGGTGAATAGCCTGTAGAGATCCTCGCCGGCCCGCTCCGTCACCGGATCGGGGACAAGCTGATCGGTAAAACGGTTGGTCAGTTTGGAGAGCAGATCGCGCATTTCTTTTTCTGCGGGTGAAGGCGAACCGTTGGGCGCGCAGCGAAGGAAGGAAATGGTCTTCTCTTCGGTGCCGAACTTGCGCTTGTAGCGGATGAGCCCGTCCTGGTCGATGTCACTTAAGCCAAAGTCCAGGTAGGGGAGGCCGCGGTTTTTCCCTTCTTGGATTCCATGCCAGATCAGGAGATCGTTTGGCCGGTGCGATAGATCATCAGGGAGAGAGGCGTTGAATTTGTAATAGAGTGTGTCCTTCCACTCCAGAAAGAAATCCCCGGCCACAATCTTATTGTCGTGAATGGCGAGCATCAAGAATCCGTGCTTCGGTTCCACAAAGTGGCGCCAAATGTTTTGGAAGAAGCTGTAGGGCTGCGCCAGCAAACCGTATTTGTATTTGCGCACTTTAAGATGCATTTCGAAGAAGACGCGCAGCTCTTGCTCGGACTTTGCCATTCGAACGGCGAGTCCGGCCCGCTCGGATTTCCGGATCGCGCGGTGCGTGGAATCGTGCATTCCCTTCCAGAGCGTCTGGAGATCCGGCCGCAGCTCCAAGCGGTGCCATCTTGCCTGCTTCACCAAAGTGAAGCGCTTGTCGCCCAGTGGAAGGTCGTTGTGCAGGCAACGCACGCTGACGGGATGGCGTTCAGCCACCAACTGATCGATCAAAAAGCGCCACGATTCTTCGTCGTTCACTAGCGGGTCGCAGTAGTCGGAGAAGGGTAAGGCAACAATACGTTCTCCCAAAACGTCCGAAATCCGGCAGAACGGAATGCCAGCTTGCGGCTGCCCATGTTCGTCCAGGACGATATGGGCGCTTGGCTCCCATCCGTAGGTATCCGACAGGACTTGCATCCACCGCGGCGAATGAAAGACGCTGCTCGGGACCTGGCGCACCAATTGGGACCACAAGGGATCCGTACGCGGATCCACACGTACAACGTTGCCCACAACGTTCAATGGTTGTGCCTCCTCAGCATTGGTCTGCGGAATTTGAGAATGCCTTTTGAAGGCCTGTCCTTCTATCAAGCCAGACGGGCAGTGGGTTGCTCTGTTTGAGCAAGAACCTTGTTTGGTTGAACCGCCATCGGATCCGCACAGATGGCCGCTTCTTCGGGAGACGGCACCAAAACCGGCGATTCATCAGGAGCAAGGGCTTCAGGAAGACTTGCTGCGGGCAGCAGCTTCCGGTACACGGAGAGTAGATTCGGAATGGAGTATTCCCACGCCAACTGCGTTTTGATGCGCCCGCGGCCGCAGGCGCCGAGGGCCATTCGGCGGCTCGGGTCATCCATAAGTTGCGCCAAGGCCAGCGCAAACGCCCGTTCATCGTTGGGCGTAACGTAGACCGCGGCGCCGCGCGCGGTGAAGCGATGCTCCGGCAAGTCGAAGGCGACAATCGGCCTGCCGAGCGACATGTATTCCATAATCTTGATCATCGTCGAACGGTCGGTATACGGATTGGCAGGTGCGGAGTCCACGCAAATATCCGCGGCGGAGAGGAGCCGCCGGAGATCCTCGCCGAAAACGGGTCCTGTGAACCGCACATAATCGCCGAGGCCAAGTTGCTTTGCCAAAGCCTTCATGTTTTCCAGCGCATCGCCAAAGCCAACGATGATGCAGCAGAAATCCGTTCGTCCGAGACCACGAAGGAGGTAATTCAGTGCCCGCAGGAGATAGTCCATACCATCCTGAAAGCCCATCACCCCGACGTAGCCGATGATGGTCTTTCCCATTTGCCGCAGAGCCGGGTCCGGCTCAACGGGTATAATCGCAAGGCGGAGGTCTACTCCGTTTCGAACGATGGTGAGGCGTGCCTCGGGAACACCGCCGCGGCCCAGCGCAACTTTCTTGTAAGATTCATTTGTCACAATGACATGATCGGCAAAGCGGCAGCTCAACTTCTCCAACAAGACCAGGGCCCGATAGACGATTGGCTTTCCCCGGCCTCGGAACCGCGCCGCGTACATTTCCGGAGCCAAATCGTGATGGTCGTAGACAAAGCGCTTGCCGAACAACTTGTAGAACAAGGCGATGAATAGGAAAGTGTCCGGCGGATTATGCGCGTGAATCACATCGAAGCCTTCGCGGAAGAAAGCCACCAGCGATAACGGGAAGCTGGCAGCCATCGCGAAGGCGTACTCCCAGATGTAGGACAGAAACCCCTTCCCAGCACGTGCCGCCGGATAGCGGTAGATTTGCACGCCATTGACGAGCTCGCGAAAAGGCTGCCCCTTTTCCGACGGACAGATGACCGTCACGCGATAACCTGCCGAGGTCAGCGCGTAGGCTTCGCGGCGGACGCGAAGGTCCTGCGGAAACGGCAGGTTTTCCAGCAACATGAGGATGCGCTTTTTATTCCTGACTTTCACGTTTTTCCCCGGAGGATCTCGCGAATTTCCGATAATGCCTCAAGCAAGCTGCGAGGCGAGCGAGCCTGCGGCGCGTTCCGGCCGCACCTGAGAATCCATGAAAATACGCTGCCACAGCTCCACATTCATCAAGCCCCACAGCAGCGAGCCGTGATCGGCAAATCCTCTTTCATGCTCGCCGATCAACTTCTCGACAAAGGGCGGATGGAAAAGTCCGCGTCGCCGTAAGGCCGATGTAGAAAGAACATCGCGCATAAAGGAGCGCGCTTCCTTGCGCAGCCACAAGGAAGTCGGCATTGGGAATCCTTGTTTTTTCCTGTGCAAGATTTCCGACGGCAGCCAAGCTTTGCTGACTTTTTTCAGTAAATATTTGCCGGTCAAATTTCTTAATTTCAGATTCTGCGGAAGCGCAGCGGCAAACTCGACAAGCTTGTGATCGAGGAGCGGCACGCGCGCTTCCAGCGAGACGGCCATGCTCATTTTGTCGCCGCGCGCGAGCAGCAGGTCCGGCAGCCAGAGTTTCGTGTCCACATAGAGCATGCGGTTGAGCGGTTCGACGGCATCGGTACGTGAAAGCTGCTCGGCGAAGACATAGTCCGCGCCGTATCCACTCAACGATTCCTTTAACTCCGCGGATAGGAGCGATTGCTTCATCTCGGAATTGAAAAGCGGAAACCAGTTCACGAAGCGGCTGATCTCGTCCGTCTGGCTCAGGGCGAAGAGGGCCAGCTTTTGCCGCCGCATCCCGGGGAGCCACGAGCAAGCGGCCAGCGCGAGTGACTTGACGGGCCCAGGAATAGCCCGAATCACAGGCGAGAATCTTTCGCCCGAATAGCGCGCGTAACCGGCAAATAGTTCGTCGCCGCCTTCCCCCGTGAGAACCATCTTGACGTCGCGCGCCGCCAGCTCCGCGACCAGGTAATTCGCCAGCGTGGCGTTCTCGGCAAGCGGTTGATCCAAATGCCAAACCACCTTGTTCGCCAGCTCGACGAGATACGAAGGCCGGATAATGATTTCGTGGTGATCTGTTTGAAACTTCTTCGCCACCATTCGCGCATAAGGCAGTTCACTGAACGTTTCACCGTCACCTTCGAATCCGACCGAGTAGGTTTTGACCGGCTCGTTCAGGAACTGGCTCATCAACGCGACAACGCTGCTCGAGTCCACTCCGCCGCTCAGGAATGCGCCGAACGGAACGTCACTCATCAGGTGCTGTTGAACGCACTCTCGCAGGAGCGCCTCCAACTGCTCGGCATAAACTTCTTCGCGAAGTTGACTGCCGCGCGGGTTTGCAAAAGACAGGTCCCAATAACGGCGGGTTCGCAAGCCATTGCTGTCGCAAGTGAAACTGCAGCCCGGAGGGAGCGAGCTGATCCCATTGAACATCGTCTGTGGCGACGGCACATACTTCAGCGACAGATAATTGTCCAACGCTTCGACATTCAACCGCACGTGGACGGCGGGATGCTGCAGAATCGCTTTGATTTCCGAGGCGAAGATGAGCGTGCCGCCGGCCTGGGCCAAGTACACAGGCTTGATTCCCAGCCGGTCGCGAGCCACGAACAGCCGGCGCTGCCGCGCGTCCCAAACGGCCAGCCCAAACATGCCGCGCAAATGGTGGATGCAGTCTTCCCCGAAATCCTCGTACAGGTGAACGATCACTTCCGTGTCGCTCTCGGTGGCCAGCGTGTGACCGCGGCTTTCGAGTTCATCGCGAAGCGGCCGATAGTTGTAAATCTCGCCGTTAAAGACGGTGACGATCGTCCGGTCTTCGTTGGTGATCGGCTGCTTGCCGCCGCTCAAGTCAATGATGCTGAGCCGCCGCATCCCCAAGGCCAGGTCTTTGTCGAAATGCACACCGAAATCGTCTGGTCCACGGTGATGCAAGACACGCAGCATGTCGCCGAGGACTTCCCGGTTCGCGGGCTTGTGCGTCCTGTATTCGTAAAAGCCGCAAATGCCGCACATTACCCAATTCCTCGATTCTTCTTGATCTGCTTACTCTGCTGGAACATAAGAGTCGGTCGGAGTGCTATCCGCGAGACGTTTTTCGCGATTCTTCAAGACTTGCTCGTACACTTCAATAATCCGCCCGGAAACGGCTTCCGTGTTCAGGTGACGGATATGCGTCCGGCCATCGGTTCTCGTCCGGCGCGACAAAATTTCGTTGATCCGCGCGGCGAATTCCGGAACATTCGGACGGCAAATATGGCAATCCCGGGTTTTGCCGATGACCTGGCGAACATCTCCGACATCGGTCGCCACGATAGGGAGGTTGCAGGCCATCGCTTGCTTAATAATGTTAGGTGACCCTTCCTGATAGGAAGGAAAGACCAGTACATCGCAAGCACTCATGTACAGCGCAAGGCCCTCCTGCGTCTCTTTGTAGACGACCAGTAATTCAATGGAAGGATCCTTTTGCGCGAGGGCATGCGCAGCGGCTTTGGCCAGCGGAAAACGCTTCACCGGAATTTTGGGATTGGCGGCAAAGAGCAAGTATTTTTTATCTGGAGACAGGCCCAGCACCGCCCGCGCCGCACTCCTTTGCGTGGGCTTGAACACTTCGTAATCGACTTCGTGCGGGATCACAAAGACGTTTGCCCTCTTAAGTTGCTTGGCCATCTCCTGAGACTGAACAATGGCGGCATCCACGTGCCGCGCCAGTTTCTTGCAGGCAGCGGCGGCAAGAAGGCTCCAACGCTCTTTCCTGCCGCGCTCATTGACGGTTCCTAGCAAATCGTCGCCGTGGTAGGTCACCACGACAGGGACTTTCCACTGCGTGCGCGCCACGATGCCCACATAACCAAAGTGCGCATGAACGAGGTCAAAAGAATCTTGCTGGAGCCGCTTCCGCAACTGAAAAATAGCTTTTGGATACAACCACTTCCGAATCCGCCCGCGCATGACCAGCAGTTCGACCTCGAGCCCGGAGCGCTTGAGAGATTCCGCCTGCGTTCGAACAAACGAGCCAAAGGCCGGATTCTCCGGTGTCGGGTAGATCGCCGTCATGATCAGCACTTTCATGAAGGACTGTCCTTGCTCGGGTGATAGGAAATCGGCGAGATCAATAAGCCAAAGAATGCTGGAATGCTGGTTCGAATCTACGGTGCGCCGTCTGGCAAAAATCAGGTAATACTCGCAAAAGAATCCTGATTTGCAGGCGCGGCCCTCATTCGGCACATGGCCGCCAACAACCCAGCAATCAACCAGACCAATTGTTGCGTGGGGCGACCGCGGAAGACGTCCACGGTCATGTGCACCATATGACCCACGAGGCCTGCGGCAAAGCCCAGAGCCAGCGGCGAGAGCAGGCGGTCGCGAAAGCCCCAGCATTGCCAACCTTTGCGCACGGTGCTCCCCAGGAATGCAAGAAAGGCCAGCAGTCCGCCAATCCCCGTCTCCGCCAGAACCAACAGATATTTGTTGTGCACCGCGAACAGGAAGCCTTCTCTAAACTCGGAGGTAACGTAAGAGCCCATGGCTATGGTGAAGTTGTTCACACCTACTCCGAGCACCGGGTGGTCTTCGATGATCCGCAATGCCAGATTCATCAAGGGAATACGGGATTCCGCTGAACCTCGATCATCGCCAAACAAGCGCGCCGATATCAGCGAGTGAAACGGCAGATACAGCAAGGTCAGAAGCAGAAGGACGGCAAGAGGAGCTTTGAGAGAGAGTCCTCGCCTCTGCCAACTGATCAAGCTCAGCAGCACAAGGGAAAGCGTCAAGGCGAGCCATCCGCCGCGCGAGAACGTGAAAATCAGTGCAATGCTGCCCATACCTAGGACCGCGGTGGCCAGCCATTTGTACCAGCGGCCGAGATTCGTGAACAGCACGCTGGCGGCGCACGTCAAGGAAATGCTGAGGTAGGCGGCCGCGAAATTGGACGAGCCGACGGTGCCGCCAATGCGCATGAAACCTTCTTTGGGATCACTAGCAATATGAATATGAGTCGGAGCTCCCCAGATAGTGGAAGGCATCCCCGTAAACCGCAAGATGATCATCACCACGCTTTCCAGAAGGCAAGCAACAAGAAGAATGGAGACCACAAAGGCAACGTCCTCTCTGGTTCGAATGGTGCCTGCCAGGAAGAGGTAAACGAGGCAGGCTTCCAGGAGAAGGCAAACTTCAAAAAGGCTGAGACCGACGTCCTGCGCGACAAAAACGGAGAGCGTGGTAATTGCGAAATACGCGAGAAGCGGCCAATTGATTTCGATTCCTGCTCGCCGCGCGGAATAGCGATTTCCAAACACCCGAAGAAGCCATCCCAGGTACAAGCCCGCCAGAGCTAACGTTGTTGCAGAAATGCTCAGTCCGCCAAGCGCGCCGAGGGCGGCGTCATCCTCGCGATAAAAAAGATGCGTGCCAAACTGAAAGGGAATATCGACGATGATAATCGCTAGCAGGACCCTTTGGACGGACCCCAAGGCCAGCGCGAGAAACGGGCTGAGGAGCGCGACGACGAGTGAGTCTGCGCCTAAAGAGCGAAAACTTGTGGAACTTCCATGCGCTTCTATGCCACTTGGTCGAAGGCTTGCTTCGCGGGCTTGTGCCGCCATTTCGTTTCCCAATCCCAGCGGCATTTCCGTAGATGTAGATGCTCCCCGTAAGCGCATTTCTGAAGAGGTCATAACGAGGGACTGACCCGCCGCATCGGAATTTCGGACGTAATCTCGCCGTTCCGATGCGCGGACTGAAATTCGCAAATGGTCTGTGCCACGAACTCAATCTGGCGGCCTGTAAGTTCCGCATACATGGGCAAGGAGAGAATCCTGTCGGCGTAAGCTTCAGTAACCGGAAAATCCCCGCGTTTGTGGCCTAGATCTTGATAGGCCGGCTGCAGGTGAATGGGAACGGGATAGTGAATGCTGGCGTTGATACCTTTTGCGATGAGGTGCTCTTTCAGCTGGTCGCGCTGTTCCGTGCGAATCACGTAAAGATGCCATACGGCTTCGGCGCCACCAGCTTCGCCCGGCATGACGACCTCGCTGCCTTCCAGATGTTTTTGATAAAGCTTGGCGTTCCAACGCCGCGCCGCATTCCACTTTTCCAAGTATTTCAGTTTTACCCGCAGAATCGCCGCTTGCAAGGTATCCAGCCGGCGATTGTAGCCGCGGAAAAGATGTTGGTATTTTCCCTTCTGTCCATAATTCCGCAGCATTTCCAGGCGATTGGCGACATCGCGGTCATTGCTCACCACCATACCACCGTCGCCGTAAGCTCCCAGATTTTTTCCAGGGTAGAAGCTGAAAGCAGCGGCGTGACCTAGAGATCCAACGCGCTTGCCCTTGTAGCGCGCGCCGTGAGCCTGGCAGGCGTCTTCGATCACCACCAGCTCGTGCTTGTCGGCAAGTTGCCGGATGGGATGCATGTGCGCCGGATGCCCGTACAGATGCACCGGAAGAATGGCTTTCGTGCGGGGCGTAATGGCTCGCTCGACCGCCGCGACGTCCAGCGTATAAGTATAGGGGTCAACATCCACGAAGACCGGCTTGGCGCCGGCATGGGAAATCCCCAGTGCGGAGGCGATAAAACTGTTGGCAGCGGTGATGACTTCGTCGCCCGGGCCAATGTCAAAAGCGCGCAGCGCCAGCTCAAGCGCCGACGTGCCGGAGTCCACGCCGACGGCGTAGCGCGCGTCACAGAAAGAGGCAAACTCTTCCTCGAAGAGTTGCACCTCGTGCCCCAAAATAAAGTCGGCCTCCTGGATTACTTTCGATATCGCGTCATTAATCTCAGTGGCAATCGCGCGATATTGGGCTCCTAAATCAACGAAGGGAACATTCGGACGCTTTGGACGCATCAACATTTGCGTGGACATAGTCCGTCTTGTCCTCCACTGGTACTTGTAGTCCCTTGCATTCGATGGAACGGTTTATCGCTTCGAGCACCCGCACCACGTCTCGCCCTTCCACTCCACTGCTCAGCGGCCGCCTCCCTGTCCTTATGCATTCCAGGAAGTGCCGGCACTGATTTTTTAGCGGTTCGGCAGGTTCGATCCGGGGACTAATAATGTCGCCATCCCGGATTTGGAAACGGAACTCCCCATAGTTCAGCGGCTCTTCTTCGACGGGGCTGACGCCCTTCTCAAACACACGCACTTGTTCCACGCCATTCAGATCGTTGAAGAGGATTCTCCGGTCGCTCTTGACCACCACGATTTCGCGAGCTTTATCCGGGTCTGCCCAGCTGACATGGACGTGGCCGAGAATATTGTCCGGATAGCCCAGAGAGACAAAGCCCACGTCATCCCGGGAATTCCCAAGAACTTTTCCTCCGACGGCGCTGACCCATTCGGGGGCGGCGTCCAGTAGGTAATTGAAGATGGCGATGTCGTGAGGCGCCAGGTCCCAGAGGGCGTTCACATCGCGGCGGATCGGGCCAAGATTGGTCCGGCGCGCGTACAAGTAGTAGACGCGACCGGTGTCCTGCTTTACATACTCTTTCACTTTGCGGACGCCCGCATTGAAGATAAACGTGTGACCGACCATCAAGGTGGCCGAACGCAAATCCGCTAGCTCCATCAGTTTTTCCGCGTGGGCCGACGTCGTTGTGAGCGGCTTTTCCACCAGCACGTGCTTTCCCGCCAGCAACAACCGGCGTGTTACGTGAAAGTGCGAAGTTGCTTCGGTGCAGACCACTACTCCCTGCACGTCCGATTGCGTGATTAGGTCATCGATTTGTGTGGTCAGAGATACGTTCGGAAATCGCCGGGCGACTTCCTTCAGACGGCTTGGGCTCTGTTCGCAAACGGCAACGACACGCGACTCCGTCAGCTCGTTGAAGATGCGGACATAATTCATTCCCCAGTAGCCGCAGCCGATGACGGCGATACCGATGGGCCTTGTATTGGGCGAGTTTTCCTTTTCCCCAAGTAGAAAAACCGTGCTCATTCCGCACCTCTCCGGGAGAGGACAGCTGGGATCGTGAGAAATAGAATCTTCAGATCGAGCCATAAGGACGCGTTACGGATGTACTCCAGGTCCATGCGAATCATTTCCTCGAAAGATACGCGGCACCTTCCCTTGACTTGCCACCAGCCTGTGATTCCCGGCAAGGCCGCGAATCGGCTGTGATGGCGAGGCTGGTAACCGGCCACTTCGTAGGTGGGGACGGGACGTGGCCCAACTAAGCTCATGTCGCCTTTCCAGACGTTGAAGAGCTGAGGCAACTCATCTAGGCTGAACTTCCGCAGGAAGCGCCCGACCCTCGTCACGCGGGGATCGTTGGTGAGTTTATATTGTCCGCCGCTTTCCGGTGAGGGCTGCGAGCGGCCCTCGACGAAATCCTTGATGTACGCTTCGTGCAAAGAAGAATCCGCGTTTTGCATCATGGAACGGAACTTATAGAACTTGAAATTTTGCACGACCCAGACGGGTTGGCCTCCAACCCGCTGCCGGCGTGCTCCCACGCGTTCCTGCGTGAAGATCGCCGGCCCTGGCGAATCCAGTTTAATGAGCAAGGCGATAAACAAGAGCACAGGGAGGAGAACAATAAGCAACGCAGCGCAAAAAACGACGTCCACGCAGCGTTTCAAGACGCCGTACAGCATGCCCTCCGATTCGTGAGCCAGTACCGCGACCCGTGTTGACCATTGCCATGTTTGTTGTTGAGCCATTTCGTTCATTCCTGACGTTTTGAATTTGAGGTAGAGAAAACAGTTCGCCCAAGATTTTCAGAGTTTGCTGTCCGCTGAGGTTTCGGCGCTGCGCCGCGACACTGGCCCGTGAAAGATTCTTCTTATAGTCGACTGTAAAGCGACTCCGGGATGGGGTAGGTGCGATTGTTCAGCACAACGCCCAACATTTTGGCATTGGCTACGGCCAAACCCTCTTTTATTCGCCGCGCGGTATCGCGCCGTGTGGAATTCGCTTCCAATACCAGCACGACGCCGTCTGTCCACTTGGTAAGCAACATCGCATTGGCGTTGAGCCACAACGGCCCCGAGTGCAAGATGACGTAGCGGTACACACCACGAAGTTCTTCGACTCGCGCCCGCAGTCGGTCTGCAACTTTTGCAAAATTCAACTGCGATGCCCCATACCCGCCCGGGATCAACCAGAGGTTAGCGGGCGTGAGTTGCTGCGCAAACTGTTGGATCGGTGCAGATTCCAGGGCGGCATCCGCGAGTCCCCTATTGTTTTGCGCGCCAAAATATTCGTGCAACGAAAGAGCCCGGAAATCTGCATCCACCAGGCAAACGGAGCTTTCCGTCTGAGCGGCAAGTAACTCCCCAGCGCGAGCACAAATCCCCGCACAACCCCCATCCCGCTCCACCCCGGAGAAGAGCGCGATCCGTGGCGAGTCCTGCTCACCTCCGAGAAAGATGCGCTGTACGAGCTTAGACTCTTCCTCACGCGCAATCAGCTCGCGCTTTGAGTCTTTGTAAACGCCTCTTGCGCGGACTTTTTCTCCAGAGCTCTCGCCACTCGGTTTGGTCTGGCCCATCCGAGTACTTGCAGGAGGCTCACGGTGGGGCACTTCTGGAGTCGGCGGTTCTCGATGCGACTTCTCTTCTTTGGCGGGACGTGGCTCCGGAACCGTCACATGGCTGGAACCGGCCGTTCTCTCGGTGGTCGGAGGCGTGTCCGGAACAGCCATGCTCCGGAGCAGTTCTGGCCCGAATTCCACCTCCACTTCACTGCTGAGGTCAGGTCCCGTCTCCGGCCCCAGGTCGGGTCCGACCCAAGGCGGGGCCGCCGGCGACGAATCCAGCTGCGTGATTGGGTTGCGCGAGATCGGGAACCGTTCCTCAAACGTTCTGTCCCGTGCCTCCCTGCGGTCGCTCTCTACTGCGCGTGCGCTCTCTTCCCGTGCCTCTGAGTTACGATCCAACTCTAGAGTCAAGGAGTCAAGCGGTCCTAGAGTTTCCGTGACCGCTCGGAACACATCCGGCAGCGACGTTTTCTGCACAGCCTTGTCGGACGCTTTACCTTCCTCTTCCGCATTCGGCTCCGTAGCGGCGCCAGCGGTTTGTTCCCAGTCATCCAGGGTCTCAAAAAGCCCCTTCTCGTCGGTGATGCTTTGCAGGAGTTCGAAGTTCTTACTCATAGTTGTTTTGTTGTCGACTGGATTTGCAACGCGTGATTGTTCAGCGCTGGGGCTGGTCCTGCTTTGAAGCGTTCAGCGGCAGGCGAATCTCTTGCCCTGGATTCAGATGCGTCAGATCCTTTAAGTTCGGATTTAGCTTGCGGATCTCCTGTTGTACGGTCTCGTCATATCGCCCCACAAGAGACAAGCACAATGCTCGCAGCGTATCGTTCGGCTGGACTATGTAGGTAAAGACATTCGATGCGTTTTGCTGTCCGTCGTTCTGCTTGGAATCTACAGGTTGTAATCCCTCAGACGCGGTCGTGGCTGGCGCATCGGGCGCGCGCTTCAGACCGGCATTGGCTGCGGCAGTCGGCGATGACGGATCACCTGCCTGTTCGCGTTGAAAGGTCCGCGCTCCGGCCCGTGTTCCAAGATAAATGGCAAGGCTCAACAGCAGCAGTGCGAGAAATGAAGTCTGAAAAACTCTCTCGCGAAAAAGTTTTCCAATCATCCGCGAGGAAACCGACGTGAATGAACGGCCTGGCTCGAGAGCAGCGCGCCACTGCGTCTGCGGTTTCGTGATTCGCGAACCCGTGGGAGCAGGCGGCGTGTTTGTTGTCTGTCGCCTGGGCGCCGGACCGTTTAATGCCAAATCACCTGCCGCCTCGCGCAAAATCTCCTGGTCAATCTGTCTGCACCGCATGGCGCATCCCAACGACAGCGCATTGAAGCAAAGGTGATTGATCAGGCGCGGGATACCCCGACTGCGCTCCGCAATTGCCGCGGCAGCATCCTGTGTAAACAGTTGCATTCCTTGGTAGCCAGCGACGTGCAGCCGGTGATTGATGTAGCGAACCACCTCGGCAGCGGGCAATGGTTCCAGTCGCGCGCGCACGGCGATGCGCTGTCCCAGTTGTGTCATTCCTGGTCGCGTCAGCCGCTGTTCGAGTTCCGGCTGCCCGGCGAGCACGATTTGCAGCAGCTTTCTGTCCGGCGCCTCGAAATCGGAGAGCAGGCGAACCGTTTCCAGTACGGAATCGGAGAGGTTCTGGGCCTCGTCAATGAACAGCACAACGCGCTTCCCGGCTTTCGTTTCGCGAAACAGGAAGTCATTCAGGTCCGCGTGCATGCGCACGATGTCCCGGTCCTGGCTGTCGAGGCCCAGGTCTTCCATCAAATAGCGCAGGAGTTCCCTGGAATCGCATTGTGTCTGGAACAGGAAGGCGCTGTGGACGTAGCCCTTCCATCGCTTGAGCAGTTGGAAGAGCAGAGTGGTCTTTCCCATCCCGGGCTCAGCTACAAGAGAGAGAAATCCACGGCCGGTCTCAATTCCGTAGAACAGCGACGCCAGCGCCTCTCTGTGGGCCGGGCTGAAATACAAGAACCGCGGATCCGGAGTTACACCGAAGGGCTGTTCGCGCAATCTGTAAAAATCAAGAAACATCGCTTAGTCGCCATCCTTGGGGATTGCTGCAACCACTGGACTTCCCAGAAGAGATTCTACTTCTTCTGGTGTACGGAATGAAGGGTCCCAGTAATCCACGGCAAAAGCGATCACTACGCTCAATACGGCAGCCAGGATTCCACCCAACAGCAACACCAACAGCCACCTTGACTGTGCGGTGAAGGGCACGGCTGCGGGCTCCGCAACTACTACGTTCGAAATGCGCTGGCGATCGAGCGCGTCGGAAATTCGCGCTTCTTCCTGCTTGCGCAGATAAAGCATGTAATTGTCCTCGTCGGCCTTGGCGGCGCGCAGCATGTCCTTGTGAAGAAACTCTTTGTTGTCGAGCTCTTGGCTTTGTTGCTTGTATTGACGCACCAGAGAAGCAGTTGCTGTCGCGCGGGCTTCCAGAGCCGCCAAGTCCGTCTGCGATTTGGCCAGCTCCGACCGCAACGCCTCATAAGTCGGGTCACGGTCTGTGGTTTCATCGCGCAAAGGCGCCTTTTCCGCTGCTTCGATGGCCACTTTGGTCTGGGCGATTTGCTGCTCGACTTCCTGCACCGGCCGGTAGGTTGGCTCGAATTTCGAAAGCAGCTCCGTGCGCTTCAATTCCAGTTCCAGCAGAGTGGACTTCATGCGTTCCATGAGTTGCGGATTGTCGGAGGTACGAACTTGCGTCGTCTCGCGCTTCGGGAGCGTGCCCAGTTGTGTTTGCAGCTTGAGGATCCGCTCGCGGGTCTCTTGAATGTTCGCTTGCGCGGTTTTCAAATCCGCTTCCACATCGGCCAACTTCCGGACAGTGATCTCCTTCTCGAGTGTTGGGTTGACGACTCCCTGATCGCGGCTGAAATTGGTCAGCTTCGTCTCCACGTTAATCAGCGCGTTGCGGTACTGCTCCGCCTGCTGGTGAAAGAATTCGAACTCGCCGGGCGCACGGTGGATGGCCAGGTGCTTCTCGAGGTACAGGCTGGCCAGCGTGTTCAACACGCGAGCCGCCAGTTGCGGATCTTTCGCGCTGTATTTCACACTGATCAGATTCGTAAGCTTGATGGGCTGTACCGTAAGGTCCTTTTCCAATTTGACGACGGCGCGCGCGGTCTGCTCGTCATCCTTGTGCCCCATCAGATTTAAAAGAGAGTGGTCCCCGGTTCTTTGCAGGTCACAAGCCAGAACCACCTTGGTCAGCAGATCTCGCGATTTCAGCAGTTCGGCCTCGGATTGCAGCTCTTCCGCACTGACTTCAGTTCGCAACTGCATCGGCTGTTCCCGGTCGGGCGTCACCATGTTGTCGGCGCGCTCGTGCCTTACTAGAATTTTCATTTCGGATTGGTATTTCCTGGGCAGAGCAAACGCGGCCAGCAACGCCAGCGAAAAGATTCCCAGAAAAGTATTAATCATCAGCCGTTTCTGCCGGAAACCAACGTTGAGCAAGTCTCGCAGCGTCACGGATTGCCGTTCGTCGCTTTGCTTTCCGTTCAAATCCTTCTCGAACATGGCGGTTTACCTCAACACACCAGGATTGGCATACATACCGAGGGACGAAGTCGGGATAAACCTTGCGATTTTGGACATCGTGTTTTTCGGTACGTAGAGAAAATCACCCGGTTGGAGGTAGGCGTCCTCGTCCAGGTTTCCTTCCTTTAGCATCTTCTTCATGTTCAACCTTTTCACTTGCGCCCAGCCGCCGGGCACGCGGTGAAAGAGCAACACTTCTGAATGTTTCGCGGAGTCGCGCAAACCACCCGCAATGGCTACTGCCTCCGTGGTTGTAGTGTCTTCTCGAAGCTCAAACTTGCCGGGGTGGCCCACCTCGCCGCCCACAATGAAAAAGGGCTTTTCAAAATCCTTCAGCTCCACATTGATGGCTGGATCGTGCAATATTTTGGAGTACGCCGTCCGCAGCGCATTCGTCACTTCGGGCAAGGTTTGTCCTTCCACCTTCATGTTTTCGATGCCGCGCAGGGTGACGTATCCGTCGGGTTGCACAGTCACCGTTTGGTTGAATTCCGGCGTAAACGGAAACTCGAGTGCCAAGACGTCGGCAGAATGCAATTGATAGCGCCGGTTGCGGTGCTGCAGGATGCTCGGCTGGCCGTGGTTGTCGGCTGTACCTTCGCTGTCGCGAGCGACTTGTTGGGGAGCTGGGGGGGCTTGACCCTGCGGTTCCTGCGCGAGCGCCGTGGGTCCCGCGAATGACAGAATGATCGGGAAAAGAAATCGCAAAGCGCTGTCCAAATTCTTACGACTTTGTCGCTCGTTGTAAACCACTGATGCCTCCTCTCTCGGCGCAGAAGGCTCGCGCGCCGCTCAGTCCGCCGGAATCTTTTGGTCGCTTGCGCTTCGCATCGCGCTCAACTGAACTGCTCCGCTAGGGACGAAAAGTTGCCGGCGAGGCAACGCGCCAATCTCGGCGGGCCTGCCCGGTTTTCCTTCTCCTACCCAGCTTCTGTCAACTTCCACTGCAACGGAGCGCTGAAGCAGGCTGACGGAGAGCACCAGTTTCATGCCCGATTTGATTTTGACAACGATCCCCGTCAAGCCGCGCAGCGGACCCTCCAGAATCTGCGCCACATTGCCGATTTGCAGATACGGCCAAGGCATCGCCGACAGCCCGCTCTTTTGCACGCGCCGGATGGCTTGCATTTCTTCCTCTTCCACTGGGATGGGCGTTTTCCCTACGCCGACAATTTGTATGACTCCGGGGGTCATCAGAACCGTCAAACGATTGTGCGGGTTCATGCGGCAAAACAGGTAGCCTGGGAACAATGGCACTTCCATTAGTTTCGTCCGGTCTGACCACAGCCGCGTGCTCTTGCTCACCGGCAAGAAGCACTCATAACCTGCGTTTTCCAAGAGCAAGTTGGCGGACTTTTCTCTCCCTGTTCTGACAAGGATTGCAAACCAAGGCCATTGTTGCGATCGCACTCCCATGATCTTTCCTGCAGAGAAGCTACCGCCCTAAGAGTCACATTTCCCACTTGTGACCCAGGGCCGGCATTCGTCCGCATTCTTTAGTTTTTGCTTCTAAAATCGTTGCCTGTATGCGCGGACTTACACCAAAATTGGAAAATCCCGACCCCTCCAGCAAGCTACCTTTCGGGTTACCCCCTCACAATCGGGTCTAAACCTTAAAAATTGAGCCAAGGAAATACTCAGAAGTGGCGCTTCTGCTTCGACTTACGCATGTTTCAAGGAGCATCTTTTAAAGGGAACAGTCTTCGGCAATAAATATAGGGAACGATGTTTCTTATGCGGTCAATATCACTGCGATTCCAGTGGTGGAATATAAAAATTCAGGTATTCCCCCTATCTCGATTCGGAATATCATCCCGATTGTCTGTCTTACCGTTTCTCAAATACCCTTAATTGCGCCCGGCACCGCACTCGATTCCTGTGAGGCCCTGTGCATACTCATGAAGATCGAACCGACTTGGTGCCATGCTCTTTGATTCTCCTGCCTTCTTTCTGTTTCTGATTCCCGTCGTTTTCCTCTACTGGCGGCTGAATCATCGCGCCCAGAACGTCTTCCTTCTTCTAGCGAGTTACTTCTTCTACGGCTGGTGGGACTGGCGCTTCCTCGCGCTCATGATTGGCAGCACCACGGCGGATTTTCTGATCGCTCAAAAAATCGTGCCTGCCGCGCAAAATCCGCATCGCAGAAAGTGGTTCATCTTTTCCCTGGTCCTGAACTTCACCATCCTCGGGATTTTTAAATATTTCGATTTCTTTGTCGGCTCTTTCGCCGGCATGCTGGACAACCTCGGCCTGCACCACATCCCGCTCCCGTTAATTCGCATCATTCTTCCTCCGGGAATTTCTTTTTATACCTTTCAGGAAGTCGCTTACATCGTGGACGTCTACAAGGGGCGGATTGCAGCCTCCCGATCTTTCTTCGACTATGGCTTGTTCATCAGCTTGTTCGCGCACCTGATTGCCGGCCCCATTCAGCGGCCCGGGCACTTGCTCCCGCAGGCGCAGAACGAGCGCACCTTTGATCCGGACCGCTTCTTTGACGGCCTCATGCTGATTTTTTCCGGCCTGATTCGAAAGTGTATCGTCGCGGACAATTGCGCGCTCTTAGTGAACGCCGCGTTCGGCGGCCAACTCGGCCCGCCCAATTTATGGGTCGTGCTGCTCGGAACTTATGGATTTGCCTGGCAAGTTTACGGAGATTTTAGCGGCTACAGCGACATCGCGCGAGGTTGCGCGCAACTCCTCGGCTTTCATTTCATGGTCAATTTCCGCCAGCCCTTTCTCGCGCACCGCTTGCAGGACTTCTGGCGCCGCTGGCACATCAGCCTGAGCACCTGGCTGCGCGATTATCTGTATATTCCCTTGGGCGGGAGCCGCCTTGGCGAGCGCAAAACCGTCCGAAATCTCTTTGTGACCATGGTCCTCGCCGGTCTCTGGCACGGCGCCAATTGGACCTTTGTCATTTTCGGCGCCATCCATGGAATTGTTTTGCCCCTCGAGCGCTTCTTTTCCCCCGCAAAAGCCAAGCCGCGTGCAGGTTCGGTTCCCGCGCCTCCCACGGGCTTTTTTGCTCTGTGGGCACGGCGCATTCTGACCTTCAACATTCTTTGCTTGAGCCTGGCCTTTTTCCGCGCGCCTTCGCTCCATGCCGCGGTAGAGTTTCTCGCCGGGCTTTCTAATTTTGCCTGGCGTCCGGAGTACGCTTCCGCATTTTTTCTGCTCTGTCTGTATTCCCTGCCGCTCTTCCTTATTGACCTGCATTTGGAAGCCACCAATCAGGAATACCCTTTCGCCAATACTTCTTATGCGTTTCGCACCGCTTTAGCCGCGTCCGCGTTTGTCGCGCTGGGACTATTTTCCGGGAGTAACCTCAATGCCTTCGTCTATTTCCAATTCTAGGCACCCGGCGATCCGCTACGGCAAGATCCTGTTCGCCATTTGCACGGCCCTCGCGATTTCCTTTGAGCTTTTGAGTGACTATTTGCTCAAACATCACTCCGAAACCTATGCGCGCGTCTCTCAGCAATACGCCGATGCCTTGCGGGTTCGCCCGGCGGGGCCTGGCGAACCAATGTCCGTCCTCATGGTTGGCAATTCCTTGCTGTTGGACGGGATCGACGTGGATCGCCTACAGAAATTGACTTCCAGCCAACTCAGCATCCACCCGATTTTTCTCGAAGCCACCGGTTACTACGACTGGCTCTACGCGCTGCGGCGTTTGTTTCAACAAGGATCGCGGCCCCAAGTCGTGGTCCTAGGTGTCGGCGTGAACGCTTTCCTCTCCAACGGCGTGCGCCAAGATTACGCTCCGCTGATGTTCTTTGACCTAAAGGACGCATACGATGTCGCTTCGGACTTGAAATTTGACCGCACCGCCACGAGCAATCTCTTGTTCGAGCATTCGAGCGTGTTTTGGGACACCCGCAGCGTCATTCGCATGCAGATTTTGCGCCACACGGTTCCCCCCTGCCGGGAGTTATTCCAGCTTTTGCAGCCCCAGCAGGCCATTCCACCTGAGCCGGAATTTGACGCCCTCGCCAATCCCCGCCTCCAACGGCTCCGTCAATTGTGTGCTGCTTACGGCGCGAAACTGATCGTCCTCGTTCCGCCGACTCCCGCTTCCGAAGATGCGGTCCATCACATGACGCTGGCTTCGCGAAGGGCGGGAGTGGAAACGCTCGTTCCCGTGGACCCGGCGGTGCTCTCGGTCCATTACTATCAGCCGGACAATCTCCACCTCAACTCGGAAGGAGCGGCCATCTTTACCGTGGCCCTGGCGACCTATCTTCCCCGCCAGCTCCTCAGCCGCGAGTCCATCGGGTCCCCACAGTAGCAAGCAGGGCCCGGATGACCGGGAATCTGGTCCTTAAACTTACAGAAAACACCTGCTTGCAGTGATATATATACCGGGTCATAACCTTTCCCGAGAGCTGGAGTTTACGCATCGGATCAATGCGCTGGACTCTGAACAACGAGCCTTCTCTTGAGAGCAGCAATGTGGAATGAGTGCGTTACCGGTTTATTTGCCGGCCGACTCAAAAAACGTATCGCCAAAGGGGAAGTCGTGGCGCTTGTTCGCTCCGATGGCCTGGGACTTGAGCATCTGGCAACCACCGTAAATGTAAGTGATGAGGGAATGCGCCTGGTAACGGAACAGATCTGGAACCCGGGAGACGTGATCTTGCTCTCTTCGCCAAGGACTGGGCAGCGCATGCAAGCTCGTGTTGTCTACTGTGAGCGGCTTCAAGACAACCGGTTCGCGGTTGGCCTAAAACTTTCAACACCCCTAGGCCTAGAACAAGCCAAGAAATTGCACTAGTCTTCGCCTGCGATCTTTCAGCGAAATTCCACCGCAGTAGTTGATTCTCCTCCTGATTCCCTACAAGCACAGACTTCTTTCCTGCAGGCGCGCGCTTGCCCTGAGCTTCACGAAGGGGTGGGATTCGAATCCGCCCGCTGTATGGAAACAAAGGAGTTTTGCGGCGCACCCTGGCCTTCTATGGTACTGAAAAGAAAGGAGCGGAACAAATTATAATAGTGCCCCCTTATTGCCCCTGTGTGTATGGACGTATGGACATCTCTCCAAGAGTCAGCTGAAACAGTATTTAACCCTGCAGTACGATCGTTCGCAGACTCACATCTGAGGTAAATCCCAAATGAAGAGCTTCCTGATCTTTCTGGACCGGGTCCGTTTTGTTTGGCTTGGTGCTGCTGCCGCATTTGCTTTGGTTGCGTTTGCGTTCGCTTATTTGTGGGCAGGCTCTTACGGTCAGGGATTGGTGCCGACGTATGGAAGCGGGCGGCGACGCCACAATTCTCAGAGTGTTTGTATTTCAGCGTGGTAACTTTTTCTTCCCTCGGGTACGGAGATTTTCGTCCGATAGGCGTGTCCCGCCTCCTTGCATCGGCCGAGGTCATTATCGGGCTCGCTTTTCTGGGAATAGCAATTGCTAAGCTTTCTTCGGCCCGGCAGAGCTACTACACAGCCCGTCTATTCAGCGGTGATGCCCAAGCTCGATTAGACAAATTCAGCATTGTGTTCTACGAGTTGATGAAGTCCCTCAACAACGCTTCTGGAACCGAGAAAATGCAGGAAATAGTCGAAACGACGAACGTTCGATGTGTCGCACTCCTGAATTACGTAAAATTTGAAATTGCCAACGGCCCGTTTTTGGATGATGTACCCATGCGCGCGGTGCGGCGCGTGATCCGATATCTCGCAGTCCTTTTGACCAGTCTTGTACAGAACGATGCCGAGGACTTGCAATCGGGAATGGGGCGCAAGTTGTTTCGAAACGCGACTCTGCTCATGACTGTCATCGAGCATGCGTCGCACCACACCTTTCTATTAAAAGATTGCGCTAAATTGCGCTTGGTCATTGAGAGCGCGAAAGCGAAACATGCGGAGCCGAGCAGGTAGAATCAAATTGGGGGCTGGAGCGATGTTTGATTTGCTTCCAGATGAGTTTCGAACCGGGTCAGGGACGGAGGGAAATCAACGTGACGACTGAGACTGAGCCAAGCCCGTTGGAAAGGTGGAAGTGGGTCAAAAGCCACCTTCCAATCTTGGGTCTATTTCGTAGAGCACCTGCCTCCCAAGCAGGCGTACTACTGATTGGTGGCGATCAAGAGAGGGACAATGTCCTCGAACCCCGTTTCTGAACCGCTTTCTTGATTGCTGGGAAGCCTTGTTATCGACAGTCGACAGTTATTCGCGACCCGCTCTGTGCGTGGCGGTAATATGCTGGCGGCAGACTGGTTCACTCACTCATGACCGTCAACAGCAATCTTGAAGCTGCCTGGAAGTACCACAACACTTCCAAGCATTCCTATGCCAGCGTCCATAACAACCCGCATTTCTTGGATTGGGCGAATAAACCATTGCCATTCAAGGCTTACACCACACTAGAGCCGTTGCCGTTGCCCCGAGAGGTACGCCAAACTGGCGTTGCTGCCCTTTCCGCGATCGCTGAGAGCATCCACCTGGAGGCTAAGGTTGTGCCAGACCTGGAGGCGCTGGCCCAATTGCTGTATCTAACCGCTGGGATCACTCGGCATCGGAAGCATCCTGGCGGCGATTTTTATTTTCGCGCTGCAGCCTGCACCGGAGCACTCTACGAAGTCGAGGTCTACGTTGTGTGCGGAAATCTTGTCGATTTGGAAGCAGGCGTATACCACTTTTCGCCCGCGGAGTTCGCTCTGCGCAGGCTGCGTGCTGGAGACTATCGCGGTGTCCTGAGTGAGGCTGCTGGGGGTGAAGCTGCAATTGTCCATGCCCCGCTCACGATCATCTGTACTTGCACCTATTGGCGCAATGCCTGGAAATACCAGGCCCGAACCTATCGCCACTTTGGCTGGGATAATGGTACCCTTCTAGCCAATTTGCTGGCGGTCGCCACGGCTCTTGGAATGCCTGCCAAGGTGGTCTGCGGATTCGTGGATGCAGATGTGAACCGATTGGTTGATGTCGATCCCGAGCGTGAGGTCGCCTATTCTCTCGTAGCCCTCGGCCGTGTCGCAGCTTCTGTGCAGCGACTACCTTCCAAGCTCTCCGCTCTCCATTTAGAAACCGTTCCGCTCTCTCGAAACGAGACTGTGTACCCAGCCACGCACGAGATTCACGCTGCTTCTTCGCTCAATTCGCCCGAAGAGGTTGAGATTTGGCGTGATCACGCGCTGCTGGCTAAACATCCATCGCCAACGGGACCGATCCTTCAGCTCCACCCTTATTCGGATGCGGAAATGCCTCGTGATCCGATTGAGCGGGTCATCCTTCGACGTGGCTCCGCGCGCAAGTTTGCCCAAGTCCCGATCAATCTGCCACAGCTGTCTACCATTTTGGACCGAGCTACTTGTGGTATCCCATCGGACTTCCTGAATCCCCAGGGGACTCAGCTGAACGAGGTCTACCTAATAGTGAATGCAGTCGAAGGTCTCGATCCCGGGGCCTACGTATACCACCGGGACCGCCAAGTGCTCGAATGCCTGAAGGCAGGAAACTTCCGCGCTCAGGCTGGTCACCTGGGGCTGGACCAGCAATTGCCGGTTGAAGCCGCCGCGGACATCTTCTTCCTTGCAGACTTACAAATCATTTTGGGACGCTTCGGCAATCGCGGATACCGGGCCGTGCAGCTCGAAGCGGGCATCTTGAGCGGCAAGGTATATCTTGCCGCTTACGCCCAACGCTTAAGTGCCACGGGTTTGACGTTTTACGACGATGAAGTGATCCAGTTCTTTTCTCCTCGCGCCCAGGACAAGAGCGTGATTATGTTGGTAGCGGTAGGCAAAAACGCGAAATCAATGCTCCAGGGCTAGCGATTGGCAAATCCTCCACCAGCGAGACGCCCATGAGGTCCCGTTGGAGGAAATGCGGCGCTACGGAGTAGTATTCGCACTCCGATCTCCTCGGTGTCTGGGCTCTCATTTTGTGAACAAATACCTTTCCTAGGTCCTGACCCATTCGGCCTTTGTATTCGCACTGTAACGATAGTCGCAGCCTTCGACACCACAAAGCCAACGAACACCTGCCTCCGCCTCAATGTTCTCCCGGCGATACAACCAGCGGCCATGTATAGGGCACCTAGCAGTGTTTACGCCAGGCTCGTCGACGGCGTTCGCGTGGTCAGGCATTCCAATGAGCATGTAATATCCGTCGGTTGAGTTATACCGAACACTGCAACCTACGAAACCACAATGGTACGACGCCCGATCACCGGTATTTGACCTTGAGCCGCCTGATTCGTACTTCATTACGTGGTTGTCGCGGGAGCAAAGCGGTTTCAGGTGCCTGC
>QHYJ01000316.1 GCA_003223255.1 Acidobacteriota bacterium
CCAGAACCGCAAATTCGTCACTATGGCGGATTTTGAGATGTCCAAGGACAAAGTCCTCATGGGCGTCGAGCGCAAATCCATGATTCTTTCCGATGAGGAAAAGAAGAACACGGCCTACCACGAAGCCGGCCACGCCCTCGTTGCGGCCATGACGCCGGGCGCCGATCCTGTTCACAAAGTGACAATCATTCCACGAGGCATGGCGCTTGGTCTCACCATGCAATTGCCCGAAGCGGATAAGCACACGTACACGCGCGAATATCTGGAAGCCATGCTCGCCGTCTTGATGGGCGGCCGCTCTGCCGAAGAAATCTTCCTTGGCCATATCACCACCGGCGCCGGCAACGACATCGAGCGCGCCACCGACCTCGCGCGCAACATGGTTTGCGAATGGGGCATGAGCGAACTCGGCCCGCTGGCCTTCGGCAAGAAGGACGAAGCCATCTTCCTTGGCCGCGAAATCGCTCAGCACCGCGACTATTCCGAAGACACTGCCATTCAAATCGATAAGGAAGTGAAGCGCATCGTCAATGCCGCCTACGAAAAAGCTCGTGGCATTCTCTCCGGCAATCGTGATGTTCTCGAGCGCGTTGCGCAGGCATTGCTCGAACGCGAGGTCATCGATGCCTCCGAAGTGAAGCTGCTCATGGAAGGCAAGCCGCTTCCGGAGAAGCCGCGCACGCCACCTCCCCAGGCTCCTCCGGCGCCCAGCGTCGATCCCAAAACGGTGCGGCCCGAATTGCGGCCCGCCCCGGGCTTCACCCGCGGCGAAAACCCCGCCAAAGCGTAAACACAAATTTGCTTCTGTAAGCAAAGAAAGGGCGCGCGCGTCGCGCTCTTTTTTTCGTGTAAGCTGCACTTCAAGCATTGCGAACTCGCCGTATAGGAGACAGTGGAAACATGCTTGTTGTGTTTGGGGGCTTGCCCGGAACCGGAAAAACTACAATTGCCGGCGAACTGGCTCGCCAGCTCGGCGCCGTCCATCTGCGGATTGACACGATTGAGCAAGCGCTCCGAGATCACGGTATGCCCAGCCACGCGATGGACGACATGGGCTATCGCATAGCGTACGCCGTCGCGATGGATAACCTGCGTATCGGCCGAACGGTAATCGCGGACTCCGTCAATCCGCTCCCGGTCACACGCGACGGTTGGCTGGAAGTCGCGAAGCGTTCGGGCGTAAAAGTGGTCGAAATTGAGGTCATGTGTTCCGATGCGAATGAGCACCGAAAACGCGCGGAAACGCGAAAGTCCGATATCCCCGGATTGAGGCTGCCCGCTTGGCAGGAGATTGTTTCTCGCGAATACCATGCATGGAATCGTGAGCGCGTTGTGGTGGACACGGCCCGAAAAAGCGTGGAGGAGAGCGTCAAGTTCGTTCGAGAAGCGATTGCAGCGCAAAAAGAGTAGAATACGGGCATGGCGAAGCAAGGCGAAAACCTGAATGTTACTTGCCCGTGCTGCCAGGCCAAGCTGGTGATTGATCCGGTTTTTGGCGCAGTGCTCTCTCACGAAGCGCACGTAAGACCCGGGCCGGGCGTGGACCTGACCAAGGCATCGGACATCCTCGAAGAGCAGAAGCGGCAGCGCGAAGACAAGTTCGCAGATTCCTTCTTTCAGGAAACACACAAAGAAGACATCCTAGCCAAAAAATTCGAAGAAGCCATGAAAAAGGCCAAGGACGCTCCTGCCGGCAAGCCCATCCGCGACTTCGACTTGGATTAGTGAACCAAGAAAAATTCGCTCTTCCGTTTCATCGAATTCAAAGATTGCATTTGACGTTAGACTTGGTTCTCGCTAACCTGACTCGGTTTCTCGACATCCAACAATCTCTATGAACCACATGTGCCAACTTTCTCCACGGAAATATGACTGTTCGTGTTGTTTGTCCTTTCGGCGAGCCGGCTGATGGCGTAGAGCAAAGTATCTAAGCTTTTCTCAGGCGGCCACCGTCGAATTTGCATCTGGCGGTGGCCGTTTTTCTTTTGCACACGCATCCCTGAGGAGAATCAAACATGAACCGCAACTTAGGAATTGTCTTTCTAATCGCCGTCGTTGGCGCGCTGGCGACTGCAAGAGCTCAGGCGAACGCCACCCAGCGAGAGAAATCAGACTCTCGCCAGGAACAGCGCGCGGAAACGGAGACCTACAGGAAGACTGCTCATTCTCCAAAAGAAGGTGCGGCACAGGACTCACGGCAATCCGAGGAAAAGATAAAACGCAGTCTGTGGCATTCCTGGGTTCGCATGGCGGAGCAAGCGCAAGCAGCCCAGCCGGATTGGCTTTCGCCGCTGGCTACCACCTCCGGACGCCTTAAGCAGGAATTTCGCTTCGACACTTTCGACCAACCCTCAGCAAACGGAAACAGAACCTACCAGCTTGGCGGAAACAAAGGATTGGAGCTCATCACCAATTGGCGAACGCAGATCTTGGTGGGTCTGCCCTCCTACACTTTGGTCTCTCCCAACGGTCCGTCGGGCGGATTTGGCGACTTGCCCTTGATGCTGAAATTCCGCATTGCTTCGGCGGAGCGCAGCGAGGGGAATTATCTGCTCACGTTTATCCTTGGTGCTATGGCGCCTACGGGATCCCACCGCTATGGTGCAGGCGAGGCCGTGCTGACACCCACACTTGCGTTTGGCAAGGGTTGGAAGAGATTCGACGTGCAGTCGACGCTTGGCGCCAATTTGCCTGCTGGCGACACCGCGAAGCTCGGCCGGCAACTCCAATGGAACACCGCCTTTCAGTATCAGGCGACGTGGAAACTTTGGCCGGAACTCGAAGTGAATTCCACGTTCTATAAAACGGGACGGCACGCGGGAGACAAACAAGTCTTCCTCACGCCCGGACTCGGCTTTGGACGAGCGCGCGTTGGCGGCAGGTTTCGTTTCTCTTCCGCGGCAGGAATGCAGATCGCGGCTACCAGGTTCTACACCTACAACCACCGCTGGATCTTTTCCGAGCGACTCTCGTTTTAAGCGGATGCACGGCACCTGCGCTAGACTGCTGCTGCAACTATGCGGCCCGGTCGAAAAACGTTTCGCCTGAAACTGCTTTCGCGTACGCTCGTGCTGGGAGAGCACACGCTCGTCATGGGCGTGCTCAACGTCACGCCCGACAGCTTTTCGAACCGCGGAAAATTTCTCGACCCTGTGGCCGCGATCGAGCACGCCCTGGCCATGGAAGCTGCAGGCGCCGATCTGCTTGATGTGGGCGGCGAATCCACGCGCCCCGGTTCCCAAGAAGTCCAAGCGTCTGAAGAGTTGGACCGGATTCTTCCCGTCCTGGAAGGCTTGCGCGGGCACCTCAAGATTCCGATCTCGGCAGATACTCGGAGGAGCACGGTCGCCGAACTTGCCGTGCGCGCGGGCGCGGAAATTATCAACGATGTTTCGGGACTGAAAAACGACCCGCGCATTGCCGAAGTCGCCGCGAGCTGCCGTGTGCCGATCATCCTGATGCACATGCGCGGCGAGCCGCGCACGATGCAGAAAGGCGGATTCGCCCGCGACGTCCTGAAGGATGTCCTCGCGGGATTGCGCCGATCCATTTCCATCGCGCGCAAAGCCGGAGTCGCCAACTCTCAAGTCATCCTCGATCCCGGCATCGGCTTCGGCAAAAGCTTCGCACAGAATTACGAACTGCTCGAGAAACTGCCGCAACTCGCGAAGCTCGGCTATCCGCTTCTGGTTGGGACGTCGCGCAAAGGCTTCCTCGGCGCAGCGCTGGCTCGCGATGGCAAGCCCGCTCCACCGGAGGATCGCCTCTGGGGCACGGCGGCGACGGTGACCGCAGCGATCCTGGACGGGGCGCACATCGTGCGTGTCCACGATGTAGCCGAGATGGTCCAAGTCGCGCGTGTCGCCGACTGCCTTGTGAATCCCAGCCTCCGTCGCGGCCTCTAACCGTGAAGAGGAAGCAATTCCTTGCGAAACGAGCTCAGGGCTGAACGGCTCTGCCGCTATTGGCAATTAAGGCTTGGCCGCTCCCCTCATTTTTCGCAAGTGTTCATTCTAAAGGGTTTAGCTTTCCCGTCGACTGCCGCGAACACCCGAGCGCGAACAGAGCTTCAAAGCTCGACCGCGAGTAGCGCGACAGCAGTAATTCGTCAAATATTTCATAAGGACCGGGGAAAAAGAAGGTGCGAAAGCGTGGAGTTAGAGGCCGAATGTCTGTCTGCCGTTCCCGTTGCAGTATAATTCGCGGGCACCATTCGCGGGGTTAGTTCCGGCGTGGCTTATTTCCTGATGGGGTGAAAGGCGATGAGGCAGCGGTTCGTTCTCTCGGGTGTGGTTCTTTGTTTGGTTTGTTTCGCAGCGCTGGCGTCGTCGGCGGGCGCGCAACTGCCTCCCGTCAAGAATCCGCTGGCCCCAGCACAAAACCCTGGGGCGGCCGGCTGTTCCACGGCAGACGCGTCCAGTTGCGCGCAGGTCGCGGCCAAGTTGTTGCCGATCGTGATGGGGCCGTCGCCGATGGAAGAAAACCTGCGGCGCCTGACGGACGAAGTCGGCGGGCGCGTGACCGGCTCACCGGAAATGGCCAAAGCTGTGGAGTGGGGCGTCGCCGCATTCCGCGCGGCGGGAATCGACGTTCACACGGAGGAGTACACGCTGCCGGCGGCCTGGGGCGAAGGCCATACGCGGCTCGAACTGCTCGGGCCGGTGAAATTTCCCATTCGGCTGAAATCGACGGGCTGGTCACCGGCTACAACGCCAGGCGGGATTGAAGCCAGCGTCATCGACGTGGACAACGGCTCGGAGGATGATTTCGCAAGAGTGGCGCGTTCACTCAAAGGCGCGATCCTGCTGGTTCACACGGACATTGGCACGACCTGGGCTGATCTCTTCAACGAGTATCTACGTCCTCCGGCCATCATCGACCACGCCGTCAGAGGAGGCGCGGTGGCCATTCTTTGGATGGGCGCACGCGAGAGACTTCTTCTGTATCGCCATACCAATTCTCTGACCGGCGAAATCGACAAAATTCCACAAGCGTTACTCGCGCGAGAAGATGCGATGCGGCTGGCCCGCACCGTTGCGGCGTATCCAGGGAAGGTACGCGTGCACTTCGACATGCCCAACAAGACCGGCGGGCCCATCCAGCAGGAAAACGTTGTGGGTGAAATTCGCGGTTATGAAAAACCCGATGAAGCGGTCATCTTGGGCGCACACCTCGACTCCTGGGAACTGGGGACGGGCGCGCTCGACAACGGCTGCAACGCGGCGCTGGTGATTGAAGCAGCGCGGGCCATCAAAGCCACAGGGCTCCTGCCGCGACGCACCATCCGCTTCGTGCTCTTCAGCGGCGAAGAGCAAGGCACCATCGGCTCGTTCGAGTATGTGAAGGCGCATCGCTCCGAGCTGGACAAAATCCGCGCGATGATTACCTTCGACGCGGGTATTGGCCGTGTGACCGGTTATTCGCTCGGTGGGCGCCGTGACATCGAGGCGGGGGTGCGCGAAGTTCTCAGGCCGCTGGAATCCTGGGGCGCGAACAACCACACCTACGACGCTTCCTTTGGCACGGATAATTTCGACTTTCTTCTCGAGGGCGTTCCTGCGCTAGTAGCCAATCAGGAAGAAGCTAACTATCTGCCGAACTATCATGCTGCTTCGGACACGCTGGATAAAGTCGACATGCGCGAACTCAAGCTGCACACGGTGCTCGCAGCGCTCACTGCCTGGGGCATCGCGGACCGTACCGAGCCGGTCGGCAAGCGCCTCACGCGCGCGGAAATTGAAACACGGATGAAAGAAACGGGGCTCGATCAGCAGATGAAAACGCTGGGCTACTGGGATGCCTGGCAATCGGGCGCGCGCGGCCGCAAACCTTAACTCGCCTTGCTTTCACTTAGGGCAAGCGCGCTGCAGGGCGCGAGTTCTTACGGATAAATGACAAACCAGTCTTTGTGGGCTTTCTTCCGGTCGTTTGACAATTCCAGAGTCCATTTCTTCCAATCGTTGACCGGTTCGGGCAATTCAATTTCGATTAGCTCGTTGCGGGTCATGCCCGAGTACATGCTGGCTAACAGATTTCCCGTTGCCTGGCCCTTTCCTGCCTTCAGGTTATAGATGATTCTCCGGAAAGGCCCTTCGCCAAACCTGCCAGACACGAGGCCGCCGGAAGCGCTGGAAAGATCCGACATTTCGATAGGATCGCTCTCAGCGGACCGCCGGTCCCAGTCGCTCATGCCGCCGATACTCCCGAAACTCAGCATCGAAATGTACAAGCGCACGCCTTTGCTCACCAAGACATCGCGGGCGGCATGAGAACCGCTTTTGCTCTGATTGTCCGCGCCTTCGCCAATGACGTAGGATAGAATCGGAAAAGGTCGGGGCTCCGACAAGACGCATCGCCGACAGAATGGCATCGCGGGGCGCAGTTTTGCCGTGAAGGTATTCCTGAGCGTAGGCTTCATTCCCGCGAATCTCGGCCAGGCGTTTGGCCACCGCAAGTGCGCCCTTGGAAAAATCGAGCTGCTCGTTGACCTTGTCGGAAAAGAGGAGCAGCGCCAGCGAAGAATTCTGCGGGGGCGCCTGCGCAATGTGCAAAGCAATAGTATTCGCGGCCACCCATTCTTCAGCGTCCGGCTGGCCGAGAACGGCGCCGCTGGTGTCCAGCAAGACAGCAATCCGATGCGGGCTCATCGGGCTTCACGGAGAGAATTTTGATTTCCTTACCGCCCAGTTTGGCTTCCAAGTCGGCGGGCTGGAGACCGCGCACCAAGCCACCGGCAGCATTAAAAACGTTAAGCGTTAGGGTGCGGTGAATACAAGGCGTGTCCTGTGCCGTTGCTGGATATGCGGTGGCAAGGAAGAGGAGTGGAAAGTAGGCGCGGTGGCGGTGGCACACCATGACTTCGAGAGGAATAACACAGCCCGGAGGCCACCACGAGCGAGACGTCTCGAATCGGACTGCGCATGTTCGTTCGATAGAAAGGAGCTTCAGTCAGGCGATGGTCGCGCGCCAAGCCCGCAAGACTTCGGCGACGGTCCAAGCTTGAGCAATGCAGCCGCGCGGCGTAAAGGGAGCGTCGCCGTCGAAGACTTCGCCGAGGGTCCCGAGGCCGTACGAGGTGATTTGCATTCCTAAGGGCTCGAGGAAGCTCTGGGCGGTTTGGCGGTCTCCGTAGATGCGCAGGTGCGCGAGAACAAAAGGGCCAAGCAGCCAGCTCCAAACAGTTCCCTGATGATAGGCGCCGTCGCGTTCGCGAGGACCGCCGGCGTAATGTCTTTGATATCCGGGTTCGCCCGGGGCGAGGCTGCGAAGGCCATGCGAGGTGAGCAAGCGGCGGGCGCAGACATCTACGACCGCTTTTTGTTGCGCTGAGGAGAGAGGGCTTTCCGGCAGGGACACGGCGAAAATCTGATTGGGACGTAGAGACGCGTCGTTGCCGAGGCGAGGATCGTCAACCACGTCGTAACAGAAGTTGGCGCTCGAGTTCCAGAATTTGCCGAAGCTCTGCTTGACCCTGTCCGCCATCTTCTGGAAAGGTTCGGCCGATTTTCCTGCGATGGGGGCAAGCTTGGCCATGGTCTTCAGTGCGTTGTACCAGAGCGCATTGACTTCCACGGGCTTGCCGATGCGCGGCGTAACGACCCAGTCGCCGACTTTCGCGTCCATCCAAGTGAGTTGCACCCCCTCCTCGCCAGCGTAGAGAAGACCGTCGGACTCATCGGCATGAATGTGGTAGCGAGTGCCCTGGAGATGAGCGTTGACAATTTGCTCGAGAGCCGGATACAGCGTCAACAGGGCCTCCGTGTCCTTGGTTGTCTCGAAGTATTGGCGCACGGCCTGGAAGTACCACAGAGCGGCGTCCAGACTGTTGTATTCCGGCTGCCCGCTTGCGTCGGGAAAATTGTTGGGCAACATTCCCGCGTCGACGTAGCGGGCAAAAGTGAAAAGAATTTTTCTGGCAATTTCGGGACGGCCGGTGGTCAGCGTGAGGCCAGGCAAGGCAATCATGGTGTCACGGCCCCAATCGCCAAACCAGTGATAGCCGGCGATGATGGATCTTCCGTCCGGCTCTTGAGGCAAACTTCGCGTCACAATGAATTGATCGGCGGCAAGGATGAGTTGGCGGACCCAGGAAGGCGCGGGAGAGGCGGCAGCAGCATCACTTTCTGACTTCTGCGTGGCTCTTGCGGGCATTCAATTCCGTTTGCGGGTTGGTCGTGAGCATAAAGGCTACGCTCTGGCTGGGAGACAGTTCTACATTAACGGTCGCTGCAAGAAGATGGTCTTCGTGATCGTCGAGGCCGCGGGCCCTCTCTTCCGGGAGGAAACAGTCGCGGCACCATTCGTGTGTTGGTTTGAATGTGGTATCGGCGCTGAGAAGATAGAACGGGGTTGCGCCGTCGAAGGCGGTGATCCGAATCCCCGTGCTAACGGATTCCACGCGCATCCGCCAATCTCCGGCATGCGTGCTGGAATGAAAATCGCGGTAATTGACGAGAGCTTTCACCGTAAGACGGAGAGGGCTGCTTCCGCGGACCATGGAGTATTGGACGTAACTGGTGTTCTCGCCTTGGCGCATCCAGATGCGTTTTTCGAGGAGCGCATCGGCCAGCGCGAACCGCCACAGCGGAGTTGTGCCTTCCAAGCGGAAGCTTTCAATGTGGAGATAGCCTTTGGGATCGACCGCGCCACTGGCCCAGCGATTCGTTGCGAGCGGATAATTGGCACTATCGTAGGTGGCCGCCTCGTCCAGTTTTGCGACTAACTGCGTCCGTCCCACGGGCGGATGAAGGGCCGCGATCAGAAGACCGTGATAGCGGCGGGTCAGATTGCCGCTGACGGTCCCGGAGGCGTAGCCGCCGATGCCGTTGGTGACCAACCATTCGCGCTGTTCGGCAATTTCGAGAGAGCCGCAGATCTCGCGGCCGAATTCGATCGCAGCGCTGGCCGAGAGGGCCGGGGATTGTCGCTCCCGCGAGGAATTTGCACTTTTCTGCGTGGTCGCCATGTTTCGGCGGCATCCATTCTAGACTCGCGGGACGACTCCGCTTTCGGTTTATTTTGGCTCCAACGGATCGGGAAAATTAGCCGCCAGGCTAGGATAGGGCCACAGCGGTTCCTTATGGAATCTTTATGAAACGCTCAGGACTCCTTCAGCAGTATTTGCCTAGGCTGTTTGCTGGGCAGAAGTGAGCAGGGTGCGGGGATCACGCGCTGTGCGAGACTGAACCACTAACAAGGCTAAAAGGAAGCAAATCATGCTTGACGTTATTTTCATCGCGGCAACGACGGTGTTTTTCGCGGCAGCCATTCTCTACGTTCGCGGCTGCGAACGCTTGCGATAGGAGAACGCGTATGACGCCAGGTGACGCGATACTGCTCGTCATCTCCATCGCGCTGTGCGGGTACCTGCTCTATGCCTTGTTGAAGGCAGAGGAGTTCTGAGCATGACGGCCAATGGCTGCGCGTCTTCAACCGTGAGAAAACGTTTCTTGATCCCATCCTCCGGCCCTTTGAAAAGCTCATTTACAGGCTTACCGGCGTAGACGAGCGCCAGGAAATGCGCTGGACGGAGTACGCCATCGCGATGCTGCTGTCGAGTGGCGTCTCGATGACGCTGCTCTATCTGCTCGAGCGTACCCAGAAGTGGCTGCCGTTCAATCCGCAGAAATTCGGCAACGTGGATCCGGGCCTGGCATTTGGCACGGCCGCGTCATTTACGACGAACACGAATTGGCAAGTGTACAGCGGCGAATCCACAATGAGCTACCTGATGCAGATGGCTGGGCTGGCTTATCACAACTTCGTTTCGGCGGCGGCCGGGATCGTGCTGGCGATCGTGGTCATTCGCGGCATCGCGCGCCGAGAAACAGAGAAACTCGGAAACTTCTGGGTCGATATGACGCGCTGCCTGCTTTGGGTGCTGTTGCCTTTTTGCCTTGTGGGCGCGCTCGTTCTTGTTTCTCAGGGCGTGGTGCAGAACTTGAAACCCTACACCACGGTGGACCTGATTCAGCCGTACACGACGCAAGTCACCGGCGCGCATGGAAAGATCGCCACGCAGACCGTTACCCAACAGGTCATCGCACAGGGCCCGGTGGCGTCGCAGGAAGTCATCAAGGAGTTCGGCACAAATGGAGGCGGATTCTTTAACGCCAACAGCGCACATCCGTTCGAAAACCCGACGCCCTTCTCAAATTTCTTCGAGCTGGCCCTGATTCTCGCGATCCCGTCTGGTTTGACGTACACCCTGGGCAGAATGACCGGGTCGCAGCGCCATGGCTGGGCCGTGTGGGGCGCGATGGCATTCCTATTCCTGGCCGCGGTGTGCACGACGTATTGGGCGGAGGCTAAGGGCAATCCGCTCCTGGCCGGTGCCGACCAACGTGTCAGCGCGTTGCAAGCGGGCGGAAATATGGAGGGGAAGGAAGTTCGCTTTGGCATCGCTAATTCTGTGCTGTATGCCACCGTCACCACCGATGCGAGTTGTGGCGCGGTCAACAGCGAGCACGATTCATTCACGCCCCTCGGCGGCATGGTTCCACTCATCAATATCATGCTGGGGGAAATTGTCTTCGGGGGCGTCGGGGCAGGCCTCTATGGCATGTTCGTTTTTATCGTGCTCGCTGTGTTCATCGCCGGACTGATGGTGGGCCGCACGCCAGAGTATCTCGGCAAGAAAATCGAATCGTACGAGGTCAAGATGGCCATGCTCGCGGTGCTGATCTTGACGTTCACGATTCTGGCGTTCGCCGCAGTGTCTGTCGTGAAGCCCTATGGGCTGGCAGGCATCTCGAATCCCGGGCCGCATGGCTTATCGCAAATCCTGTATGCCTACGTTTCCTCGACGGGCAATAACGGGTCAGCCTTCGGCGGATTGAATGGAAATACGATGTGGTACAACGCCACGACCGCGGCCGCCCAATTGTTTGGGCGATTCCTGATGCAAATTCCCATTCTGGCCATCGCTGGAAGCCTTGCCAGAAAGAAAATTGTTCCCGAGTCGGCGGGGACTTTTCCAGTAGCTGGCGCGTTGTTCAGCGGTTTGCTGGTTTCCACGGTTTTGATTGTGGGTGCTCTCACGTTCTTCCCGGCTCTGAGTCTCGGGCCGATTCTCGAGCACCTGCTGATGCAAGCAGGAAAGGTTTTCTGAGGTGGTTATGAATCCGGTTTCCGAAATCAGTCAAATCCGGAAAAAGTCGCTGGCCGACAGCGCGATCTTATCGCGCGCCATCGTGGATTCGTTCCGCAAGCTGGATCCTCGCACGATGGCCAAGAATCCGGTCATGTTCGTGGTGGAAGTCGGAGCTGTGGTAACCACGATTCAGCTCGTGTGGAATGCCGTGCACCATGCCGGACAGTTTAGTTTCGGGCTGCAAATTACTGTGTGGCTGTGGTTCACGGTGCTGTTTGCCAACTTTGCGGAGGCGATGGCCGAAGGCCGCGGCAAGGCACAAGCCGACACGTTGCGCAAAGCGCGCGCGGAGACGCAGGCACGGCGGCTGCGCGGCGACGGCAGCATCGAGATTGCGGCCAGTTCGAAGCTGCGCACCGGGGACATTGTGGTTGTCTCTGCAGGGGAGTTCATTCCGGGGGATGGTGAAGTGATCGAAGGAGTGGCCTCTGTAGATGAGTCAGCAATTACCGGAGAATCCGCGCCGGTCATTCGGGAGTCCGGAGGCGATCGCTCGGCGGTCACGGGCGGGACGCGCGTCCTCTCGGATGAAATCAAGGTAAAGATTACGTCGAATCCCGGAGAAACATTTCTCGACCGCATGATCAAGCTGGTCGAGGGAGCTTCGCGGCAGAAAACACCCAATGAAATCGCGCTGAATATCTTACTGGCGGGCCTGACCATCATTTTTTTGTTGGCGGTGGTCACGCTTCAGCCGTTCGCGATTTATTCCGTCGCGCGCCAGAACATTTTCGTGCTCGTTTCTCTTCTGGTGTGTTTGATTCCTACAACAATCGGGGGTCTGCTCTCGGCGATCGGGATTGCGGGAATGGACCGTCTCATTCAGCGAAACGTCATCGCGATGTCCGGGCGGGCCGTCGAAGCTTCGGGCGACGTGGATGTTTTGTTGCTCGATAAGACGGGCACAATCACGCTCGGCAATCGAGCCGCGACGGCGTTTTATTCCGCGCCAGGGATTGAAGAGAGCTACCTGGCAAGCGCGGCGCAACTGGCTTCGCTGGCGGATGAAACTCCCGAGGGCCGCTCCATTGTGGTGCTGGCAAAAGAACGCTACAACATTCGAGGCCGCGACCTGGCTTCGCATGCCGCCAACTTTATTCCGTTCTCCGCGCAAACCAGAATGTCCGGCGTGGATTTTGATGGCCACGAAATCCGTAAGGGGGCTCCCGAAGCCGTGGCACGGTTCATCAGTTCCAGCGGAAACGGGATTGCCCCCGAACTAAAGACCAGGATCGAGGAGATTTCCAATTCGGGCGGGACCCCGCTGCTGGTAGCAGAAAACCACCGCGTGCTCGGCGCAATCGCCCTAACGGACATCGTCAAAGGCGGCATGCGCGAGCGGTTCGAGCATCTGCGCACGATGGGCATTCGCACCATGATGATCACCGGCGACAACCCGCTCACCGCGGCAGCGATCGCGCGACAAGCTGGCGTAGACGACTTTCTCGCCGAAGCCAAGCCTGAAGACAAAATGGCACTCATCAAGCGCGAGCAGTCCAAAGGCAAGCTCGTTGCCATGACCGGCGACGGCACGAACGACGCCCCGGCACTTGCTCAGGCAGACGTGGGCGTGGCCATGAACACCGGCACGCAAGCCGCCAAGGAAGCGGGCAACATGGTCGATCTCGACTCCAATCCAACGAAACTTATCGAGATCGTGGAGATCGGCAAGCAACTGCTGATTACTCGCGGTGCGCTCACGACTTTTTCTGTAGCCAACGACGTGGCCAAGTATTTCGCCATTATCCCAGCGATGTTCGCCGGAGCGCTTCCAGTGCTCGGCGTGCTCAACATCATGCGATTGCGCACACCAGAATCTGCAATCCTCTCCGCCGTAATTTTTAACGCGCTGATTATCATCGCGCTGATTCCGCTGGCGCTGCGCGGCGTGCGCTACCGCCCTGTGGGTGCGGCGGCGCTGCTACAACGGAATCTCTTGATTTACGGCGTTGGCGGGATTATCGCCCCCTTCCTAGGAATTAAGCTCATCGATGTATTGCTGATGTGCTTGAGGCTGGCCTAGAGAGGAACGTATGAAAAAGAACTTGGTTACTGCCGTTTGGTTCACTCTCGTTACCACGGTGATTTTTGGTCTCATCTACCCGCTCGTGATTACGGGTGTATCGCAACTACTGTTTCCGGGGCGCGCCAGCGGGCAACTCATTGAAAGAAATGGAAAACTCGTGGGCTCACGAATCATCGGCCAGAATTTCACAGGCCTTGGCTATTTTCACTCACGGCCATCTGCTGCGGGAGCCGGATACGATTCTACGTCCAGCGGGGGATCCTTCCTAGGGCCCACGAACAAGACGCTGATTGATCGGGTGAACGGAGACGTACAAAAGCTTCGCACCGAGAATCCGTCGCAGCCAGCGCCCATCGATCTGGTGACCAGTTCGGGTTCGGGCCTTGACCCAGACATTTCCCCGGCCGCAGCCGAGTTTCAAGCTCCTCGCGTGGCGCAAGAGCGCCACATGAACCCGGGTGAAGTTGGCCGGTTGGTTCAGAAGCACACGCGAGGCAGACAGTTTGGCTTCTTAGGCGAGCCTCGCGTAAATGTTCTGGAATTGAATCTCGATTTAGATACGGTTCATCCCCTTCGGTGACCACGCGGTTTGACGGCGAGTGCATGGCGTGAAAGGTACGCGCGCGTAGCTCAGACAAACTTGTTCGAAAGCACTTGGCGCAGTTTTAGCCCAGTCAGCACAATCGTTCCGGCTGGGCTAGCACGCCAATTAGGAAATACTTTAGAACTAATAGTGGAGGCGTAGCGCAGCCTGGTAGCGCTCCTGCCTTGGGCGCACGATAACTCATTCCAAGCTTTCCATTTCCTGCTCGCATTTCCATTGTTTCTCCGAGATCTGCATCATTGCGGCGGCAAAAGCTATCATTGGGAATCTACGAAGGTACGCTGTCAGCACCATGGATGCACTATAACGCTCACCCCGCAAAAATGCCAAGTGCCCGATTTGTGCTGCTTACCGGAAAAGTTGCTGCCAGTAACCCCAAGGTACCGAGTAATTTGGGATCGAGGAGGCAGAGAAGCCGCATGTCTGTATGATGCGGAGGCGGACTGGAGGGGAAGCTAGGGAACAGAACAAAGGCGGTCGATATTCCCCTCCGATATCCTAGTGACATCGCCCGAGATGTGATATCATTTTTGCCTGAGGATCGTCTTGGACACCGACGCAATTGTAGCGGCCATGCGCAGCCCGACCGGTGCGTCTGCCGCAATCATTCGCAAAGCCCGTCGAGGGAAGATAGCATTGCTGCTGAGCGTGCCGTTGGCCATGGAGTACGAAGCCGTTTGCGTCAGACCCGAACACCAACTGGCGGCGGGATTAAGCGAGCAAGAAGTGCGTATCTTTGTGGATGCTGTAATCGCGATAGCGGAACCAGTCAAAATCCATTATCTCTGGAGGCCCCAATTGCGCGATCCGAGCGACGAGATGGTCCTCGAAACGGCAGTGAACGGACGGGCGAACCTGCTGATTACCTTTAACGTGCGAGACTACGGGACTGCGCCGGCAAGATTTGGGATCGAAGTGATGACGCCGCGGGAAGCGGTCGAAAGGATAAGCAAATGACGGAAGTCACTACCTATCCGCTGCGGCTGCCGCGTTCGCTGAAGAACGCGGTAGAAAAGCAGAGCAAGGAAGATGGTACCAGTATCAATCAGTTTGTGGCGACGGCGGTAGCGGAAAAGCTGTCCGCTTTGCAGGTTGCTGAGTTTTTTGCCGATCGCAAAGCGCGTGCGGATTTCAAGGCGTTCGACAAAATCATGAAACGCCGGGAAGGAAAGCCGCCTCGTGCAGGCGACGAAATGCCGCGCTGAGGTTAGGAAGTATGAAAGACCTTTAACGGCTCTTCATGTAACTCTTCCCTTGTGCGCGCAGCTCATTCTCCCCGTTAGCTCTCGGCGCGCATTTCTCGACCGAAAAGGCGCTTCAACCAGTCCGGAGAACTATGCGTCACTCTGACCAATTCCCCTGAGATGAAGCGAGCCACCAGCCGCGGTCCCTTCCCGTCCGGCGTATTGTCATACACCAGCAGATCATCGGCGTGCTTTCGAGCCTGCGGCAGGCTCTTCATGGATTCTTCGTACGACTCAGGAACTGCGTTCAGCGGGACGGACTGTCCCCCGTGACTCATCCGGATCAAGATGCGGCCGATGTTGAGGTTGGGGTCCTCGGGGGAAATGAAGATAACTGGTGGCGTAACCCGCATTCCTGGCACGCTCCAGTGAAGGTGGGATATGACATCTGGTGTTTCTCAGGGTGCGGCAAAACGCGGCGCTTCCTTCTCTCCATCCCGCACACCATCACGCGGCGACGGCGAACTTGTACTGCCGGCCATGCCTCGCGCCGAAACGTGCAATTCGCTCGTCATAAGTGACCAACGGACAACCGAGCTCGATTGCGGTAGCAATCAACAGCCGATCCGCCGGATCGCGGTGTTCAAGATGATGCAACTGGTAGCTGCGGGCGGCAGCCTGATGGCCGAGCGACACCGCTTCGATGCCGGGACGTTCGAGGAAGCGCCAAATCCATGCGTCAACAGGGATGTCGAGATCGATCCGCCCGGTGTCAACAAGCAGCGCAATCTCCCAGGCTGTCACAGCGCTGAGAAAAATCGTGCCGCCGTTCTTCCAGCAGCCGTCGATCGAGACGCGCGTCGACGAGCGCAGTCGCTCGTCCCCGCTGTCGAGCCAGAGGGCGACGTGGGTGTCGAGTAGAAGACGATGCGTCACCGCTCGATCTCTCGGCCAGTCTCGGCGTCGGGCTGAACATCGAGCGCAGGCGAGATCAGATCGACACCTTCGCGCACCCGCACAGAGCCACGATGAGCCCCGAAGAGAGAGCCCGCGCGGGCGTTTTGCTCCAACAGTCGCCGCACGGCCAGGGCGACGGCTTCCGTCTTATTGCCCTGGGTCAGCTTCTTGGCTGCTTCCTCGATAAGAGCAACGACTTCCGGGCGGTTGATAGTAACAACGTTGGCCATAGACCATCACCTTAAATCAGTACGTAAGTACTTATATCATTAGCTCGATCTAAAATGCAAATGGCTCGCGGTCAACAAAGCTACGAACCAACCCGGGGTTGAAAGCGGGGCAATCACTTGGAGGAAAATGAAGTGACATTACCCGAATACGACCAGGCCGACCTTAATTGTCGACACTCGCCGGATCCGACTAGCGTCGCCTCTGGGGATTGTGCCCAGATTACGAGTGTAATGTCCCATAAATAGCTTGACAGATTTTGAGGGCTTGCTATGATCTCTACTACCGTCCTTTCTGCGCAGTGTTTACGTCAAAGGATCGTTTTCACGCGCAGATCGTTCCCGAAGTGTCGTCTGGATTGACATGGAGGCGAGCCACGATGTCGACCCGACGCTGACATTGTATCGTCGCGCCGAGCGGGCATACCTGAATGTTGGCGTCTGTTTGCCAGGCATACGTCTTTCGCAAAGCTCAAGACATGGCATCCTTGGTTCCACTCGGAGCTGCGATTCGCCTCGTCAAGGGTGGGATGAATTGTAGCGGCCGCAGCGGAGTGAGCGTCAATCGTTGCGCTCATTCCAGCGACCCGATAATGAGGGTCAACTTGCGCAGCCAAACGAGCTATTGGTATGTCCCGTATATAAATTTACAGAACAGCGGGTTTCTTTTTCCCCCTGGGCTGGGTGGATCCGGGTTTGATCTGCTCCATCTTGACCCGCGCGCGCTCGATCTTTTTGATGATGTCCTCAACCGTGGCGGTCCAGATGAACGGCTTGGGGTTTTCGTTCCAGGCTTGCATA